>JANNNE010000077.1:0-51654 GCA_031398385.1 Ideonella sp. | reverse complement strand
GAGATTCGCGGTGATCGACATCACCTTGGTCTGGTCGATGACGTGAAACGCGTTGCGTCGCGCCTCGGTCGGGCCACCGGCCTGTTGCCCCTTGACGATGAACGACACCACCGCACCGCCGCGGCCAGACTGCTGGGCCATCGCCAGCGCATGTTGCGGGTGCGACGCCAGACCCGGATAGAACACCCGTTCGACCGCCGGCTGATCTTCCAGCCACTGCGCCAGCGTCAGCGCGCGCTCGCTTTGCGCGGCCATCCGGATCGACAAGGTTTCCAGGCCCTTCAACACCACCCAGGCGTTGAACGGCGACAGGCTCATGCCGGCGCTGCGCAGCACCGGAACGAACTTCTCCTCGATCACCGCCTCGCTGCCGCACACCGCGCCGGCCATCACCCGGCCCTGGCCATCGAGGTATTTGGTTCCGGAGTGCACGACCAGATCGGCGCCGAAGTCGATCGGGCGCTGCAGCGCGGGGGAGCAAAAGCAGTTGTCGACCGCGAGCAGCGCATCGGCCTCCTTGGCCAGCGCCGACAGCGCGCGGATGTCGCACACCTCGGTGAGGGGGTTGGTCGGCGATTCGGCGAACAGCAGCCGTGTATTGGGTTTGACTGCCCGACGCCAATCGTCGACATCGGTCTGCGAGACGAAGGTGGTCTCGACGCCGAATTTCGCAAACTCGCGGCCGAGCAGCATGATGGTCGAGCCGAACACGCTGCGCGAACAGATCACATGGTCGCCAGCCTTCAGCAGCGCCATGCCGATCAGCAGGATCGCGCTCATGCCGCTGGCCGTGGCGATGCAGGCCTCGGCACCTTCGAGCGCGGCGAGCCGGCGCTCGAACATCATCACGGTCGGGTTGCCGAAACGCGTGTAGGTGAAGGCTTCTTCCTCGTTGGCGAAGCGCGCTGCGGCGGTTGCCGCATCGGGCTGCACGAAGCTGCTGGTCAGGAACAGCGCCTCGGAGTTTTCACCCCACGGGGTGCGCGGCAAGCCTTCGCGCACAGCCAGCGTATCCAGCCGTACGCCAGACGGCAGCTCGACGCGCGGAATGGTTTTCTTGACTGGCATCAGGATCGCTCCTCGGTCGCGCTCTGCAGCGCGAGGCGACTGCGATCGTGATTGCCGCCCTCGTCTTCCTCGTTCTGCGTCTTGCGCTGGGACGCCATCAGATCGAGATCGCTGGCACTGACATCGCCGGTGACGTAGCTGCCGTCGAAACACGAGGCCTCGAAGCCGTCGACGTTCAGGTTCATGTCGCCGACCACCTTCTTCATCGCATCGATATCCTGATAGATCAGCGCGTCGGCGCCGATGAAGGCGCGGATCTCCTCGATGCTGCGGCCGTGGGCAACCAGTTCACTGGCGGTCGGCATGTCGATGCCTTAGACATTCGGAAAACGTACCGGCGGCGCAGCAGAGGCGAGATAGACCTTGCGCGCACCGGCCTCGCGGGCCATCTGCACAATCTCCTTGCTGGTGGTGCCGCGCACGATCGAATCATCGACCAGCAACACGTTGCGGTCCTTGAATTCGCTGACGATCGCGTTGAGTTTCTGGCGCACCGATTTCTTGCGCATGCTCTGCCCGGGCATGATGAAGGTGCGTCCGACATAGCGGTTCTTCACGAAACCTTCACGGTAGGGCCGGCCAATCTTCTGCGCCAGCTGCATCGCCGATGGCCGGCTCGATTCGGGGATCGGAATCACCACGTCGATGTCTTTCGGCCGGATCGTCGAGATCAGCCGCTGCGCCAGTGTCTGCCCCATGTTCAGGCGCGCCTGATAGACCGAGATGCCGTCCATCACCGAATCCGGACGCGCCAGGTAGACGAACTCGAACATGCAGGGATGCAGCGACGGATTGCTCGCGCACTGGCGGCTGTGAACCTGCCCTTCCAGATCGATGAAGATGGCCTCGCCCGGTGCGACATCGCGTTTCATCGCGTGGCCGGTGCCCTCCAGCGCAACCGACTCGCTGGCCACCATCACCTCGACCTGGCCATCAGCACTGGTCGACTCTCCGAAACAAAGCGGCCGGATGCCGAACGGATCGCGAAAAGCGAGCAGCCCATGCCCGGCAATCAGTGCAATTACAGCATAGGAGCCCTTGATGCGACGATGCACCGCCGATACCGCCGAAAAGATCGCCGCGGGCGCCAGCGCCTCGCCGGTGACGGTGCGCTGCAACTCGTGCGCCAGCACGTTGATCAAGACCTCGGTGTCGCTGTCGGTGTTGATATGGCGACGATCGATCTTTTCCAGCTCACCGCGCAACGCCTGCGCATTGGTCAGGTTGCCGTTGTGCACCAGCACGATGCCGAACGGTGCATTGACATAGAACGGCTGCGCTTCTTCCTCGCTGTACGAGTTGCCGGCGGTCGGGTAACGGACCTGCCCGAGGCCGACGACACCCGGCAGCGCGCGCATATTGCGGGTACGAAAGACATCGCGCACCATGCCGCGTGCCTTGTGCATGAAACATTTCGTTCCCTGCATCGTGACGATTCCGGCCGCATCCTGACCACGGTGCTGCAGCAGAAGCAGCGCGTCGTAGATCAGTTGGTTGACCGGCGATTTGGAGATGACTCCGACGATGCCGCACATGAAAAATCCTTGGTTGCAGGCTCTATTGTCTCGCGACTGCGCAGATCAACGGGGCATCCATCGGTGAAGGCCGGGTGGCAGCAATGGCTTGGCCGACACGATCGCCTCGTTCAGCCGCGGCACGACGCTGGATTCCTGCCACGGCTGTGCCTTGGCCCACGGCGTGAGCGCAACAATCACCGCGACCGCCATCAGCAACAGCACACCGCGGGCGCAGCCGAATATGCAGCCGAGAATGCGGTCGATGCCGCTCAGCGGGGTGGCCCGCACCAGCAGCCTGATCAGGTGCGACAGCAGGTTCCAGGCAATCAAGACCCCGGCGAATACCAGCCCGAACGCGACCAGGGGCATCACCGCACCGCCGGCTGCGGAATCGACCGGCAAGGTCTGCGGCGACCACAACGGCGGCAGCCGCGGCGCATAGATGTAGGCGGTGGCGTAGGCCACCAGCCAGCCGGCGAGCGACATCACCTCGAACACCAGTCCGCGCAAGGCGCCGAGCAGCACCGATATCAGCAGCGCCGCCAGCAGCGCGGCGTCGACGATGTTCACCCCGCCGATAAAATCCATCACCGGCACGGGCTATAGGGTCAGGATTGCAGTGGGCAGACCGGCCGCCTTGATCTTGGACGCGATCTGCTCGGCCTCGGCCCGACTGGTGACAGGACCGACGCGAACCCGGGTGCGCTCGCCGTCGGGCGTCTTCGCGACATGGGTGTAGGTGGTCAGCCCGAGGCGCTCGACCTTGAGGCGGGTCGCTCGCGCCAGCACGGGATCGGCGAAGGCACCGATCTGCACGATGTAGCGGGCGGTCGCTGCGGCATCTTTTGGTGCCACCTTGCCTTCCAGAAGCGCCCGGGCGCGTGCCGCATCAGCCGACTCGGCAGACTTCGATTCGGGCGCCTCCCCCACGGGTTTGTCGGCGGGCTTTTCAGGCGCGTTGTCGGCTGCCTTGTCGGCCGCTTTCTCAGCGACCTTGTCCGTGGACTTGTCGGCTGCTCGATCGGCCGTTGCGGCGGGCGCTTGATCGGTCGAGCCGGCCGGCTTGCCGGGCGCGATGGTCGATCCGGCCTCGGCGGCCGTCTCGGTGATGATCGGCTCAGGTTTGGCGACAGGTGCCTTCTCCGCGGTGCCAGCCGTCGCCGCTGCCTGGCCGCCCGTCGCGCCGGGCAACTTCAGAGGGGCCACACTGTCCCGGGCCGGAATCTCGATCGGCACATCGACCGGAATCGGCCGCGGCTGGGTTTCGAACAGCAACGGAAAACCGATGATGCCGATGCCGACCAGCACCACCGCGCCGAGCAGACGCTGCCGGGCGCGGCTGCGGGCACGCGCGACGCTGTCGCCGGACTCGGTTTCGGCAGCGGCGTCGGCGGCGGTTTCGGAGCGCGAGAAAATTGACGAAAACAGGCCCATGCGGTGCCGATTCCAGGTGGGTTCGAGGGTGCGAACGGTGCTCGGCTTGCCGCCCGCTTGCCGAAGCCGGGCCAGCGCTCCGGCCAATTTCAGCCGATGTGTTTTGCCGAAAGTCTGGGCACGCCGTTGCGCAGAATTCCCCCCAGTGTCAGGAAGGATCCAAGTACGACGATTCTATCAGCCGGGTCGGCGGCGGCGATCGCCGCGTCGATGGCTTGCTGCGGGCCGGCGTGGCAGGAAACACCGACCGGGCCGGGCCCGCTCAGCTGCAGGCTGCCGTGCAGCGCGGACAGTGCCAATGCACTCGATGCCCGCTCGCTCGGCAGATCGGTGAAGAACCAGTTGTCGACCAGCGGCGCCAGACGAACCAGCATCGCCGCGATGTCCTTGTCGGCCATCACCCCGAACACCACGTGGGTGCGCGGAAAAAATCCCATCTGGTCGAGGTTGTGCACCAGCGTGGAAACCGCGTGCGGGTTGTGCGCGACATCGAGCACCAGCGTCGGCTGGCCCGGAACGATCTGGAAACGCCCCGGCAAGTCGACCAGCGCCAGCCCGTTGCGAACCGCCTGCGCCGTGATCGGCAGACGTTCGCGCATCGCCTCGAATGCCGCCAGCGCACCGGCCGCATTCAGCAGCTGGTTGGCCCCGCGCAATGCCGGGTAGGCGAGCGAATTGAAACGCTGCCGACGACCGGTCCACGACCACTGCTGCTGGTCGCCAGACGTGCTGAAATCACGGCCGACCAGCCACAGGTCGGCGCCGATGGCCACCGCATGTGCGATCACGCTGTCGGGCGGCAGCGGATCGCAGACGATGGCCGGGCGACCGGGCCGCATGATGTGGGCTTTCTCGAAGCCGATGGATTCCCGGTCGGGGCCTAGAAACTCCATGTGATCGAGCGCGATGCTGGTGATCACCGCGCAATCGGCATCAAATGCATTCACCGCGTCGAAGCGACCACCCAGTCCGACTTCGAGGATCACCAGATCGAGTTCGCTGGTGGCCAACAGACGGGCGATCACCAGTGTCGTGAATTCGAACTTGGTCAGCGTGATCTCGCCACGCGCCTGCTCGACCGCCTCGAAGTGCGGCAGCAACTGTGCGCCGGCTACCGACTGCCCGCCGATCCGGCAGCGCTCTTCGAAAAATACCAGTTCGGGCTTCTGATACAGACCGACCCGATAACCGGCCTGCAGCGCAATCGCCTCCAGCATCGCGCAGGTCGAGCCCTTGCCGTTGGTGCCTGCCACGCTGATCAGCGGCACCTGGAATGCGATGCCGAGCCGGCGGCTGACCTCGACGGTGCGCTCGAGCGACAAATCCATCGACACCACATGCAGCGTATCGCAATGGGCCAGCCATTGCTCGAGCGTTCGCGTCACGCGCAACCTCAGGTGACGGCGTCGGCGCTCAAGCGCTGCAGCATCGCGATCTGCCGCGCCACCTTGGCGCGCAATTCGCGGCGATCCACGATCATGTCGATCGCGCCGGTGCCAAGCAGGAATTCCGCGCGCTGGAAACCTTCGGGCAACTTCTCGCGAACCGTGTTCTCGATCACCCGCGGCCCGGCGAAACCGATCAGCGCCTTCGGCTCGGCGATCACCACGTCACCGACGAACGCAAAACTGGCCGAGACGCCACCCATGGTCGGATCGGTCAGTACGCTGATGTAGGGCAACCGGGCCTTGGCCAGCCGGGTCAGCGCGGCGTTGGTCTTGGCCATCTGCATCAGGCTGAGCAGGCCCTCCTGCATGCGTGCCCCGCCGGTGGCGGTGAACGAGATGAACGGCGTTTTCTGCTCGACTGCGGTCTCGACGCCGCGCACGAATCGCTCGCCGACCACCGATCCCATCGAGCCACCCATGAAATCGAACTCGAAGCAGGCCGCCACCACCGCGATGCTGTGCAACGCGCCGCCCATCACCACCAGCGCATCAGTCTCGCCGGTGGTCTCCAGTGCATCCTTCAAGCGCTCGGGATACTTGCGGCTGTCGCGGAATTTGAGCGCGTCGACCGGCAGCACCTCGTGTCCGATCTCGAAGCGCCCTTCCGCATCGAGAAAGGCATCGAGCCGTTCGCGCGCACCGATCCGGTGGTGGTGGCTGCATTTCGGGCAGACATTCAAGTTCTGCTCGAGGTCGCTCTTGTAGAGAACGGTCTCGCAAGACGGACACTTGACCCACAAGCCCTCGGGCACCGTGCGGCGCTCGCTCGGGTCGGTCTGCTGCATCTTCGGCGGCAGCAATTTTTCGAGCCAGCTCATCAGTCAGTCCTTTCGTCTGGGCGGGGGGCGAACCGTAGCACGAAGCGCCGGAAGCCCGTTCATGCGTCGAGCGCGCGCCGGATCTCGGCAATGTAGTCACCCGCTGCACGCGCCACTTCATCACGCGGTTTGCCGGCCAGCATCTGCACCAGCGCCGATCCGATCACGACCGCGTCAGACACCGCGGCCACTGCGCGCGCCGTGGCGGCGTCACGAATTCCGAACCCGACACCGACCGGCACGTTGACGTATTTGCGGATGCGCGGAATCATCGCCGCCACCGCCGAGGTATCGAGGTTGCCGGCACCGGTGACGCCTTTCAACGACACATAGTAGACATAGCCACTCGCGATCCGGCCCACCAGTTTCATGCGCGCATCGGTCGAAGTCGGCGCGAGCAGGAAGATCAGATCCATGTCCTGTGCGCGCAGGCCGGCGGCGAATACCTCGCATTCTTCGGGCGGATAGTCGACCACCAGCACGCCGTCGACACCGGCCGCCTTCGCCTCGGTGATGAAACGATCGACGCCGAACCGTTCGATCGGATTCGCATAGCCCATCAGCACGATCGGCGTGTGGTCGTTGTGTTGCCGGAAGCTGCGCACCATCTGCAGCACCTGATTCAAGCCGATGCCGCGCGCCAGCGCACGTTCGCCGGCCTGCTGGATCACCGGGCCGTCGGCCATCGGATCCGAGAACGGCACGCCGAGCTCGATCACGTCGGCGCCGGCTTCGGCCATTGCCAGCAGGATGTCGGGGGTGGCGTCGGCAAACGGGTCACCGGCGGTGACGTACGGGATCAGGGCCTTGCGGCCGCTCGCCTGCAGCGCGGCGAAGGTGACACCGATGCGGCTCATTTCAGCCCCTTGACGGTCTGCGGTCCCGTGACAGTCTGCTGTCCCTTGACAATCTGCGATTGGCACGACGGCCGGCAGAAGAACTGCGCGCCGGACAGGTCGGCAACGGTTCCGATGTCCTTGTCGCCCCGGCCCGACAGGTTGACCAGCAGGATCTGGTCGCTGGCCATGGTCGGCGCAATCTTCATCGCATACGCCACCGCGTGGGCCGATTCGAGCGCCGGGATGATGCCTTCGGTGCGGCACAGGTGGTGAAAAGCCTTCAGCGCCTCGTCGTCGGTGATGCCGACATATTCGGCGCGGCCGATGTCCTTCAGGTAGGCGTGCTCCGGGCCGACACCGGGATAGTCGAGTCCGGCCGAGACCGAATGGGTCTCGGTGATCTGGCCGTCAGCATCCTGCAGCAGATAGGTGCGGTTGCCATGCAGCACCCCGGGCGTGCCGCGCTGCAGCGACGCCGCGTGATGGCCGCTGTCGAGGCCGTGGCCGGCCGCCTCGATGCCGACCAGCCGGGTGCCGGCATGGTCGATGTACGGATAGAAGATGCCCATCGCATTGCTGCCACCGCCGACGCAGGCGATCACCATGTCGGGTTGGCGGCCAGTCATTTCGGGCATCTGCACCAGGCACTCGTCGCCGATCACGCGCTGGAAATCACGCACCATCGCCGGATACGGGTGCGGCCCCGCGACCGTGCCGATGATGTAGAAGGTGTTCTCGACATGGGTGACCCAGTCGCGCAGCGCCTCGTTCAGCGCATCCTTCAGCGTCTTGCTGCCCGACTCGACCGGCACCACCCGCGCGCCAAGCAGGTTCATGCGGTAGACATTGGGCGACTGGCGCTTGACGTCCTCGCTGCCCATGTAGACGACACATTCCATGCCGTAACGCGCGGCGATCGTCGCGGTGGCGACGCCGTGCTGGCCGGCACCGGTTTCGGCGATCACGCGCGGCTTGCCCATGCGGCGCGCCAGCATCGCCTGGCCGATGGTGTTGTTGACCTTGTGCGCGCCGGTGTGATTGAGGTCTTCGCGCTTCAGATAGATCTGCGCGCCACCGAGTTCGCGGCTCAGCCGGGCGGCATGGTAGATCGGGCTCGGGCGGCCCACGAAATGCGCCAGTTCGGAGCGGAATTCGGCCAGAAAGGCCGGATCCGCCAGCGCCTCGGCATACGCCGCCTTCAGTTCGTCCAGCGCATGGACCAGGGTTTCGGCGACAAAACTGCCGCCGTACGGACCGAAATGCCCGGTGGCATCGGGTTGTTGATAAATCGACATGGAAAAACCTTCAGGTCAGTCGACAGCCGGGTCCTGATCGAGGCGAAGGCGATCGGCCTTCCGGACTGCATTGCAAAAACGACGCATCGCGGCGGGATCCTTGATCCCTTTCGACGCTTCGACGCCGCTGCTCACATCAACGGCCCACGGCCGCACCTGAAGAATGCCGTCGCCCACATTTGCGGCAGACAAGCCACCAGACAAAACGACCGGACAAGCCAGGCCGGCGGGAATGAGCGACCAATCGAATACCTTTCCGCTTCCGCCGTAACCTGCCGCATGGGTATCCAGCAACAAGGCCTGAGCGTCTGAAAATCGAGCTGCGAAGTCTAACAAATCCAGCCCCGGCTCGACCCGGGCGGCACGAATGTACGGATGGCCGGCATGGTGGCACTGAGCAGGTTGCTCGTCGCCGTGAAACTGCAACAGCAGTTGCGGAATCGCATCGACCGCGCGCTGCACGTCCTCGGCGGACGCATTCACGAACAGGCCGACCGGCACGACGAACGGCGGCAAACGCCGCGTCAGCTCGACCGCACGGTCCAGGCTGACGAAACGCGGGCTGGCCGGATAGAACACCAGGCCGATCGCATCGGCGCCGACCGCCACCGCGGCCTCGATATCGGCCTCGCGGGTCAATCCGCAGATCTTGATTCGGGTCCGGCTGCTGTTCATGCGTCTGGATCGGGGGCTGGAGCGAAGGGCATGGCCGACCGGTCGGCGATCAGCGCGCCCGGCAGGCCGTCCATCGCTGCCGTGTGAGTAGGCAAGGCAAGCGCCGCATCGTAATGCGGGCCGACAAAATACAGGCCGTTGGGGGAAAAGGTCGGTGCCGCCTGGGCACGGTCTCGCCCGGCCAGAACCTCGGCCAGCCACGCAGCCGACCGGCTGCCGGACCCGACTGCGATCAGGCTGCCCATCAGGTTGCGAACCATGTGATGCAGAAAGGCGCTGGCTTCGAAATCGAAGCGCCAGCAGTGTCCGTTGCGGCTGATCGTGATTTCCCGCAGCTGCTTGATCGGCGACAGCGCCTGGCACTGCGCCGAACGGAACGCGCTGAAATCGTGCTCGCCTATCAGCAGCGACGCCGCCTCGCGCATCGCGTCGCCGTCCAGCGGCCGGAACACCCAGCCGACGCGATCCGACTCGAGAGAGGGGCGCACGGCACTTTCCAGCAGCAGATAGACATAGCGGCGTCCGCGCGCAGCGAAACGCGCATGAAAGCCGTCCGGCACACGCCGGCACCATTGGACGGCGATGTCCATCGGCAGATAGCGGTTGCTGCCGCGAACCCAGGAAAACTCGCGCCGGTCGATCTCGGTATCGAGGTGGATCACCTGGTTCAAGGCATGCACGCCGGTATCGGTGCGCCCGGCGCATATCGTCCGCAATGGTGACGATCCGCCAGCAAAACGGCCGAGCGCCTGCTCGACCGCATCCTGAACCGTGGCCACATCCGGTTGACTCTGCCAGCCCCGATACGCCGTACCGAGGTAGCTCAGACCGAGGGCCAGTCTCACCGGACGGGTCGGACCCCGACCGGCGCCGCGTCGGCTACTGCGCGCAGCGCCATCAGGACAGGTTGTCGAGCATCGCCTGCGCCTTGCTCTTCAAGACACCTTCGGCGCTGTCGATGACTTCCTGCAGGAGATCGCGCGCGCCATCGATGTCGCCGATCTGCCGGAACTCGTCGGCCAGTTCCAGCTTGCGCGCCAGCGGATCACCTTGGTCGAGGCCCGAATCGGGATCGAAATCGGACGGCCCGCCCAGATCGTCGAGTGGCAGATCGATACCCTCGAGCGGCGGCAACATGCTCGGCCCAGGCGACAGTCCAGATGGCTCGGGCAGGTCGAGGTCGAGGGCAAACTCCGAGCTCGAGAAAGGATCCGGTGCCGGTGTCGGCGTCGGCGGCTTAGGCAACGCGGCGGGCGGCGGCGTCGGCTCGGGCAGGCTCGGCGCAAAATCGGAGATGCTGAATTTCAGCATGCTGTCCGGGTCGGGCTTGAAGATATCGTCAGACGGCCCGCCCGGCCGGTCGGCAGCGCTGACCGCTGGCGGTCGCACCGAGGATGGCGTCTCGTCGATTCCCAGGTCGAGATCGAGGTCGAGATCGAAGCGACTGTTCGATGGCGTGTCGCCTGGCAAGACCGACAGTGGCATGGTCGCCAGATCCTCGGCGGCGCCACGCGGTTCGTCGAAGGCGGAGGCCGGACCTTGTTCGCCCTGCAGGCTCTGGGCATCTGCGCCCTCGCTGTAGAGCGGATTCTCCGGATCGACCTGCAAGCCGAGCTGGCGAGCCCGCGCCCAGTCGTCGCCCTGCCCCTGCGTGATCGCGAACAGCTCGAGCGCCAGCACCTCGAAACCCTTGGTATCACGGCGCTTGGCATACACCTCGAGCAGCTTGGTACGGATCGACAGGCGTTCCGGGTTGGTCCGCATCGCCTCCTTGAGGATTTCCTCGGCCTGCAGATCGCGCCCATAGGCCATGTAGACATCGGCCTCGGCGACCGGGTCGACATCGCCGATCGCATCGAGCTGGCTCAGCGAATAATTCATCATCGATGAATTGCTGCCGGTGGCCGGGACCGCGCTGGTATCGACTCGCTCGCCGCCACTGGTGCCGAAAAACGAATCGGGCTGCAGACGGCTTTCGAGGAACGAGGTTTCCGGCGCTGCTTCGCGACGCCGTTTCAGGAGTCGGAAGATGCCGAAGCCGGCCAGCAGCGCCAGCAAGGCAGCGCCCAGGCCGACCGCCGGCAGGTTGTCGTCGAGCAGCGAATCCATCACGCCGGGCTCGGCCCTGGCCGGTGTTGGCGCCGCAGTGACCGGCGGCACGACGACGGGAGCCGATGCGATCACGGGTGGCGGGGCTTCGGCTGCACTGGCTGCGGAATCCGGTGCGGAAGCCGGGGCATCACTGCCGACTGCGACCGCGGGGCCGACACCGGCCGGTGTATCACCCCTACCCGTGGTCGGCGCGGCCGGCTGAGACGCGGCGGTGGCCGCCAGGCGATCCTGGACGCTCTTGGACAATTCGGCCACTTTTGCTTCAGCCTCTTCACGTTCGCGTTTCAAGGCCTCGGCGGTCGCAGCGTCCGGCGCCGGAGCCGACGCAGCGCCAGGCCGGCTCAAGGTCAAGACGTCGGGGGCCTGGGCCTTTGCCTGGTCTCGCACCTGGACCTCGGCATCCAGCTTGCCGCTGGCGGTGCGCGTGCTGGTTGATGCGCGATCGGCAGGCGATTCAGCCAGTTGACGACGGTAGGCATCGAAATCGGCAGCCTGTGCCTTGATGATGCGCCGCGCTTCGGCGTCGGTGATCGACTCCATGGTAGACGGCTTCGCGGCCGACAGCACCACGCCTCGACGCAGCTTGTGGATGTTGCCGTCGACGAAGGCGTCGGGGTTGTCGCGGTACATCGCGAGCGCGAGCCGGTCGAGCGAGATGCCCGCAGGCCGGACACCCCGCTGCGCAACCTCGGACAGCGTATCGCCTGATCGCACGCGGTAGGGATCGTCGATCAATGCCGGAGCCGGCGGTGCGCCGGGCGGCGGCGGACCGCGCCGGGTCAGCGGAGCTGGTGCCGGCGTGCTGGCCGAGCGCGGCGCTTCAAGTCGTGGCGGCGGCGCAGGTGGCACCGGCGCGGCACTGCCCGCTGCGGGCTGCTGACCCTGCCCGGCCAGTCCGGCCGGATTGGCAAAAGGCGTCAGTGCCGGGGCACGCTGCGCTGGACGAGCACCGGGCGGATCGAGCAGCAAGGTGTAGTTGCGTACCAGACGCCCGCCACTCCAGTTCAACTCGAGCACCAGCTCGACGAAGGGCTCCTGGATGATCCGGTCGGTGGTGATCAGCAGCGACGCACGCCGGTTCGCGATGCGCTGCAGCACCACCCGGGCGCCGACCAGTGCCGGGTTGAACTGGGCACCGGCGGCGCGGTATCCATCGGCGTTCGCCAAGTTGGCGCGCAGGCTTTCAGCCTCTGCGACATTCAGATTCTCGAACTCGATTTCCGCCCGCATCGTCTGACCGAGCGCGGATTGGACGCTGGCCCGACCGAGCGTCAGGGCAGCGGCGTCGACGGTGACCGCTGTCAGGGCCGCGGCGACGCTGAGCGCCAAAATCGTCTGCCGGTGGTCTGGCCAATCGTTCTTCAAGGCGTCTCCTCGTTCCCACCGGGTGGCACTCGGACAGGTCGCTGCGAGGCAGACGTGTGGTGCACAAAAGAAATTAACATCAATGACATAGACAGACAAGCTGAGGCAAAGCTCAAAGTCTCGCACGCCGGACTGGCTGGGCGGGCGAGGCGCTTTCCGTTGTCAATGCGCAACAAGATCATCCACACCAATCCGACCTGCGCCTCATGCCTCGAGCAGGATCCGCATCATCCGGCGCAGCGGTTCCGCCGCACCCCACAGGAGCTGGTCACCGACGGTGAACGCACCGAGATACTCCGGACCCATCGCCAGCTTGCGCAGCCGACCGACCGGAATCGACAAGGTTCCGGTGACACTGACCGGCGTCAGGCCGCGGATGGTTTCCTCCCGCGTATTCGGAATCAGCTTCACCCAGGCATTGTCGGAGGCGATCATCGCCTCGATATCGGCCATCGGGACATTCTTCTTGAGCTTGAACATCAGCGCCTGACTGTGACAGCGCATCGCACCGACGCGTACGCAGAAGCCGTCGACCGGCACCGCGGGCTTGTCGAAGCCGTCGCCCTGGCCGAGAATCTTGTTGGTCTCGGCGCCGCCCTTCCACTCTTCCTTCGAGACACCCCAGGCGGCATCATCATGGGAACGGCTGGCCGTGCCGAGGTCCTTGTCGATCCAGGGAATCAGCGAGCCGCCCAGCGGCACGCCGAAATGGCTGGTCTCGGCCTCGCTGAGGCCGCGCTGCGTCTCGGCGATCTGGCGATCGATGTCGAGAATGGCACTCTTGGGGTCGGCCAGCAGGTCTCGCACCGAGCCGTTCAAGCTGCCGTACTGGGTCAGCAGTTCGCGCATGTGTTGCGCGCCACCGCCGGACGCCGCCTGGTAGGTCTGGGTGCTCATCCACTCGACCAGCCCGGCCTTGTACAGCGCCCCGACGCCCATCAGCATGCAGCTGACGGTGCAATTGCCGCCGATCCAGTTGCGCCCGCCTGCCGCCATCGCCTGCTTGATCACCGGCAGGTTGACCGGATCGAGCACGATGATCGAATCACTGCTCATGCGCAGGGTCGACGCCGCATCGATCCAGTGGCCGCTCCAGCCGGACGCGCGCAGCCGGGCGTAAACCTCGCTGGTGTAGTCGCCGCCCTGCGCGGTGATGATGATGTCGCAGCGCTTCAGCTCGGCGATGTCGTAGGCATCACGCAGCGTCGTCTCGTTCTTCGCCTGCGTCGGCGCCTTGCTGCCGGCGGCGCTGGTGCTGAAGAAAAGCGGTTCGATCAGATCGAAATCGCCTTCCTGCTGCATGCGGTCCATCAGGACCGAACCCACCATTCCACGCCAGCCCACCAGGCCGACCAATCTGCTTGTCATGATCTCACTCGTCCGTCGTTTGCAAACCAGATCACGCGCCGAATCCCGCGCGCCGGGATGGGTCGCCTCAACCCTGGGCCTGCAGCGCGGCCACCACCGCATCGCCCATTTCGCCGGTCCCCACCTTGCGGGTTCCGTCGCTGTAGATATCGGCCGTGCGCAGCCCGCTGGCCAATACCGACTTCACCGCCGCCTCGATGCGTTTCGCCGCTGCTTCCTGATCCAGGCTGAAGCGCAACATCATCGCCGCGCTGAGGATGGTCGCCAAGGGATTGGCGATGCCTTTGCCGGCAATATCGGGCGCCGAACCATGGCTCGGTTCGTAGAGCCCCTGGTTGCCGGCGTTCAGTGATGCCGATGGCAACATGCCGATCGAGCCGGTCAGCATCGCGGCCTCGTCGCTCAGGATGTCGCCGAACATGTTGCCGGTGACGACCACATCGAGCCGCTTCGGTGCCTTCACCAGCTGCATCGCGGCGTTGTCGACATACATGTGCTCAAGCTCGACATCGGCATAGTCGGCGTGCACCTCGGTGACGACATCGCGCCAGAACTGGAAGGTTTCCAGCACGTTGGCCTTGTCGACGCTGAGCAGCTTGCCGCGCCGCTTGCGCGCGGCCTTGAATGCGACGTGGGCGATCCGCTCGATCTCCGGGCGGGTATAGCGCATCGTGTCGAAGGCTTCCTGCTCGCCGGCGAAGGCGCCGTCGGGCGATGTCCGGCGACCGCGCGGCTGGCCGAAATAGATGTCGCCGGTCAACTCGCGGATGATCAGGATGTCGAGGCCGGCAACGATTTCGGGCTTCAGGCTCGATGCGGCCGTCAGCTCCTCGTAACAGATGGCCGGGCGCAAATTGGCGAACAGCTCCAGGTTCTTGCGCAGCCCGAGAATGGCCTGCTCCGGACGCAGCGAGCGCTCGAGCTTGTCGAACTGCCAGTCGCCGACCGCGCCGAACAGGATCGCGTCGGCGCCTTTCGCAAGCTTCAGGGTCGACTCCGGCAACGGGTGGCCGTGGGCCAGGTAGGCGGCACCACCGACCTCGGCCTGCTCCATCTCGAAACGCAGATCCAGGCAGGCCAGAACCTTCCTTGCTTCGGCGATGATCTCGATACCGATGCCGTCTCCGGGCAAGATTGCAATCTTCATGATGTGGTTTTTCCTTCAATTTCCGCCGGCTGCGCCTGAGCTGCCGGTCTGGCCAGTGCGATCCGATCGACCAGCACCTTCTCGCACAGCTTGAACACGATATAAAAAACAGCCGCCAGATACCCGGATCCGACCAGCTCCAGCAATTGCAGCAAACCCCCTTCGCGAACCGCATCGCTGCCGTGCTGGAGCAGAAACGACAGATTGGCGCCGAGCATCTGCAGCAAGTTCAGCGTAACCAGCCCGAACAGCACGAAGCTCAAGCCCATCAGGATCAGCGTCAACCACCAGCGCCTGGCCAGAAACCGGTAGACCCGGCTGTATTCAGGCGCCGGCGCGGCCATCACACGCTGTTCGCAAGCCAGGGTTTTCGCAACAGCCGCTCGGTCTCGAAGGTCTTGATCTTGTCGGCGTGGCGCAATGTCAGCGCAATGTCGTCGAAGCCGTTGATCAGGCAATATTTGCGAAACGGCTGGACATCGAATGCCAGCTCGCCGCCATCGGGCTTCACGACCACCTGCCGCTCCAGGTCGATGGTGAGTCGATAACCGACGAACGCCGCGGCCTCGTCGAACAGCCGGCCGACCTCGGCCTCGGGCAGCACGATCGGCAGCAGGCCGTTCTTGAAGCAGTTGTTGTAGAAGATGTCGGCGTAGCTCGGCGCGATCAGGGCGCGAAACCCGTACTGATCGAGGGCCCAGGGGGCGTGCTCTCGGGATGAGCCGCAACCGAAATTCTTGCGTGCCAGCAGCACCGATGCGCCCTTGTATCGCGGCTGGTTCAGAACGAAATCGGGGTTGGACTTGCGGCTGGCGGGATCCTGGCCGGGAAACCCGGGGTCGAGATAACGCCAGGCATCGAACAGGTTCGGGCCGAAACCGGTCTTCTTGATCGATTTCAGAAACTGCTTCGGGATGATCGCGTCGGTATCGACGTTCTCGCGGTCCATCGGTGCGACCAGACCGGTGTGAATGCGAAAGGCTTGCATCGTCAGATCTCCTTCCAGGCGCGCCGGCTCATGCCTTGAGCTGGGCCACGTCGACAAAATGGCCCTCGATGGCCGCGGCCGCAGCCATCGCCGGGCTGACCAGATGGGTCCGCCCACCGGCGCCCTGGCGACCTTCGAAATTGCGGTTCGAGGTCGATGCGCACCGCTCGCCCGGCTCGAGGCGGTCGGCATTCATCGCCAGACACATCGAGCAGCCCGGCTCGCGCCACTCGAAACCGGCGGCCTTGAATACCTGGTCGAGGCCCTCGCGCTCGGCCTGCTCCTTGACCAGCCCGGATCCGGGCACGACCATCGCCAGCCGGATATTTGGTGCCACCTTGCGGCCGAGCCGGCGCACGACGGCAGCGGCCTCGCGCATGTCCTCGATGCGCGAGTTGGTGCACGAGCCGATGAAGATCTTGTCGAGCATGATGTCGACGATCGGCTTGTTCGGCTGCAGCGCCATGTAGGTCAGCGCACGTTCGATCGCGTCGCGCTTGCCAGCGTCCTTCTCGCGGTCCGGATCGGGCACGCGGTCGTCGATGCTGAGCACCATCTCGGGCGAGGTGCCCCAGGTGACCTGCGGCCGCAGTCGGGCCGCATCGATCTCGACCACCGCGTCCCACGCTGCGCCGGGGTCGCTCTGGAGCGTGCGCCAATACGCCACCGCCTGCTCGAACTCGGCACCGCGCGGCGAAAACGGACGACCCTTGACATACGCCAGCGTCGTCTCGTCGACCGCGATCAGCCCGGCGCGCGCACCGGCTTCGATCGCCATGTTGCACACCGTCATGCGGCCTTCCATGCTCAAGGCACGGATCGCCGAGCCGGCGAACTCGATGGTGTAACCGGTGCCGCCTGCGGTGCCGATCTTGCCGATCACTGCGAGCACGATGTCCTTGGCGCTGCAGCCGTGCGGCAGCTTGCCCTCGACCTTGACCAGCATGTTCTTCGCCTTGCGGGCCAGCAGGGTCTGGGTGGCCAGCACGTGTTCGACTTCGCTGGTGCCGATGCCGTGCGCCAGCGCACCGAAGGCGCCGTGGGTCGAGGTATGCGAATCGCCGCAGACCACGGTCATGCCGGGCAGCGTCGCGCCCTGCTCCGGGCCGATCACATGGACGATGCCCTGGCGCTTGTCGTTCATCTTGAACTGGGTGATGCCGAAGCGGTCGCAATTGGCATCGAGGGTATCGACCTGCAGACGCGAGATCGGGTCGGCAATCCCCTGCGAGCGATCAGTGGTCGGCACGTTGTGATCACTGACCGCCAGGTTGGCGGAAATGCGCCAGACCTTGCGGTGCGCATCGTCCAGGCCCTCGAACGCCTGCGGGCTGGTGACTTCATGCACCAGGTGGCGGTCGATGTAGAGCAGCGATGTGCCGTCGTCCTCGGTGTGGACCACGTGTTCATCCCAGATCTTGTCGTACAGCGTGCGGCTCATGCTTAACCCTCACAGGGAGGAGAACTCAGGAAAACCTCGTATTTTAGGCGCTGTCGTCGGTGGCGGCCGAGCCCCGTCTGGTCAGCCCGTAACCCGGATTCGATTGACGCCGCCCGTGTCAGCCGCGGCACGCGCAAAAAAGCCCCGGTCTGCGCCGGGGCTTCGGGCCAAGCGAGCCGCAGCGACGGCTCAGCTGCGTTCGCCGATCGGCACCACGTCGCGCTGGGTCGCGCCGCTGAACAGCTGGCGCGGGCGCCCGATCTTGTACTCCGGGTCGGCGATCATCTCGTTGAGCTGGGCGATCCAGCCGACGGTGCGGGCCAACGCGAAGATGGCCGTGAACAGGCTGACCGGGATGCCGAGCGCGCGCTGCACGATGCCGGAATAGAAATCGACGTTCGGATACAGCTTGCGGGCGACGAAATATTCGTCTTCCAGCGCAATTTTTTCCAGCGCCATCGCCAGCTTGAACAGCGGATCGTTGTGCAGGCCGAGTGCCTCCAGCACCTCGTGGCAGGTCTCGCGCATCAGCTTGGCACGCGGATCGTAGTTCTTGTAGACCCGGTGACCGAAACCCATCAGCTTGACGCTGGAGTTCTTGTCCTTCACCTGCTTGATG
This sequence comes from Ideonella sp., assembly GCA_031398385.1. Classification (GTDB taxonomy): domain Bacteria; phylum Pseudomonadota; class Gammaproteobacteria; order Burkholderiales; family Burkholderiaceae_C; genus Ideonella_A. Next base: position 33,520 of record JANNNE010000077.1, on the reverse strand, counting down.
AATTCACCGATCTTCTCGACCCCGCCTTCGCGCTGGATCTCCTGCAGCATGTTGAGCGCCGCCTCGTTGGCGCCACCGTGAGCGGGGCCCCACAGGCAGGCCACGCCGGCCGCCACCGCCGCGAATGGGTTGGTGCCGGAGCTGCCACACAAGCGCACGGTCGAAGTCGAGGCATTCTGCTCGTGGTCGGCGTGCAGGATGAAGATGCGGTCGATCGCACGCACCAGCACCTCGTTGGGCTCGTATTCCTCGCACGGCGTGCCGAACATCATGCGCAGGAAATTGGCCGAATACGACAGCGAATTCTTCGGGTAGATGTAAGGCTGGCCGAGGATGTATTTGTAGGCCATCGCCACCAGCGTCGGCATCTTGGCGATCAGCCGGATGGCCGAGATTTCCCGATGCACCGGATTGTTGATGTCGGTGCTGTCGTGATAGAAGGCCGACATGCCGCCGACCAGACCGGTCATCACCGCCATCGGGTGAGCATCGCGGCGGAAACCGCGCAGAAAGAACTGCATCTGCTCGTTGACCATCGTGTGATTGGTCACCAGATCGCTGAATGACTTGTTCTGCTGAGCGTTCGGCAACTCGCCCTTCAACAGCAGATAACAGGTTTCCAGATAGTCGCACTGGGTGGCGAGCTGCTCGATCGGGTAGCCGCGGTACAGCAGCTCACCCTTGTCGCCGTCGATGTAGGTTATCGCCGAGTCGCATGACGCGGTCGACAGAAAACCCGGGTCGTAGGTGAACTTGCCGGTCTGGCCGTACAGCTTGCGGATATCGATCACGTCCGGACCGATGGTTCCCTTGAGGATCGGCAGCTCCATGCTCGGGCTGCCATCAGAGAACGATAGGGTGGCTTTCACGTCGGACGGTGTCATTGGCGTTCCTGGTTGGGCGGGTTGGACAGGGTGGCGATCGGTTGAAATGCTTCTGGTCGTTGCCGGGATCAGCTGGCGGTCCGAACCGGCATCCGCATCTGGCGCAAGACCTCGATCACCTCGGGTTGCAGCAACTCGCCCTCGGGCTGCGAACGCCCGAGCAGCAAGTCAAGCAGGTCGTTGTCTGCCAGATCCATCAACACCAGCAAGCCGCGGGCCTGCCCGGTGGTGATGCGATCGGCATACCGATCGAAAAACTTCTCGATGAACAAGTCGTTCTCCAGCAAGCCGCGCCGGCAGCGCCAGCGCAGCTTGCTCAGTGCCCGTTCGTCGATCAGTTCATCGTGCATCTGCATCGGTGCTCCTCAGACTGCCCTTCGAACCATCATCTCCTTGATCTTGCCGATCGCCTTGGTCGGATTCAGGTTCTTCGGGCAGACATCGACGCAATTCATGATGGTGTGGCAACGGAAAAGCCGATACGGATCCTCCAGGTTGTCGAGGCGGGCCTCGGTATCCTGGTCACGGCTGTCGGCGATGAATCGGTAGGCCTGCAGCAGGCCGGCGGGGCCGACGAACTTGTCCGGATTCCACCAGAAGCTGGGGCAACTGGTCGAGCAGCTCGCACACAGGATGCACTCGTAGAGCCCGTTCAGTTCGTCGCGCTCTTCGGGCGACTGCAGGCGCTCCTTTTCAGGCGGCACGCTGTCGTTCACCAGATACGGCTTGATCGAGTTGTACTGCTTGAAGAACTGCGTCATGTCGACGATCAGGTCGCGGATCACCGGCAGGCCGGGCAGCGGCTTCAGGGTCACCACACCGGGCAGCGTGCGCATGTTGGTCAGGCAGGCCAGGCCGTTCTTGCCATTGATGTTCATCGCATCCGAGCCGCAGACGCCCTCGCGGCACGAGCGCCGGAAGCTCAGGGTCGGATCCACCGCCTTCAGCTTGTTCAGCGCGTCCAGCAGCATGCGTTCGCTGCCGTCGAGCTCGACCTCGAGTGTCTGCATGCGCGGCTTGGCGCCCGCATCCGGGTCGTATCGGTAGATGTTGAAAACGCGCTTGGTCATGAAGTTCTTTCAGCAGCGGCCGAACACGGGCCGCGGTCCTTCGGTATCGGTGGGTTTGCCGTGTCTAGAACGTGCGCACCTTCGGGGGAATCGATTCGGCCGTCAGCGGTTTCAGATTGACCGGTTTGTAGTCCAGCCGGTTCCCTTCGCTGAACCACAGGCTGTGCTTGAGCCATTCCACATCGTTGCGGCCGTTCGGAAATTCTGCCGAGTCGGCGTAATCGTCGACGGTGTGAGCACCGCGGCTTTCCTTGCGCGCCGCCGCCGACACCATCGTCGCCAGGGCCGATTCGATCAGGTTCTCGACCTCGAGCGCCTCGATGCGTGCGGTGTTGAATACCTTCGACTTGTCGGCCAGGTGGATGCCCTTGACGCGCTCGGCCAAGTCCTTGATCTTGGTCACGCCCTCGTCCATCGACGCCTGGGTGCGGAACACCCCGGCGTGGGTCTGCATGGCCTTACGGATGTCGTTGGCGACGTTCTGCGCGTATTCGCCGCTGGTGGTCGCCTCGAAACGGGCCAGCCGCGCCTGTGTGGCGTCGGCGGCATCGGCCGGCAGCGGCTTGTGCGACTGCTTCTTCAAATCCTGCGAGACGATGAAGTTGCCGGCCGCGCGCCCGAACACCAGCAGGTCGAGCAGCGAATTGGTGCCGAGCCGGTTGGCACCGTGCACGCTGACACACGAACACTCGCCGACCGCGAACAAGCCGTTGACGACACTGTTCGGGCTGCCGTCCTTCGGGATCACGACCTGGCCGTTGACGTTGGTCGGGATACCGCCCATCTGGTAGTGGATGGTCGGCACCACCGGGATCGGTTCCTTGGTGATGTCGACGTTGGCGAAGTTGTGACCGATCTCGAATACGCTGGGCAGGCGCTTCATGATGGTCTCGGCGCCCAGGTGCGTCATGTCGAGCTGGATGTAGTCCTTGTCGGGCCCGCAGCCTCGGCCTTCCTTGATTTCCTGGTCCATGCAGCGCGAGACGAAGTCGCGCGGCGCCAGATCTTTCAGTGTCGGCGCATACCGCTCCATGAAGCGTTCGCCGTCGCTGTTGCGCAGGATTGCGCCTTCGCCGCGGCAGCCCTCGGTCAGCAACACGCCGGCGTTGTGCACGCCGGTCGGGTGAAACTGCCAGAACTCCATGTCTTCGAGCGGAATGCCGGCACGCGCCGCCATGCCCAGGCCATCGCCGGTATTGATGAAGGCGTTGGTCGACGCGGCGAAGATGCGACCGGCGCCGCCGGTGGCCAGCAGCACCGTCTTGGCTTCGAGGATGTGCAGCTCGCCGGTCTCCATCTCGAGCGCGGTGACACCGACCACATCACCCTCAGCGTCGCGGATCAGGTCGAGCGCCATCCATTCGACGAAGAAGTTGGTGCGCGCCTTCACATTCTGCTGATACAGCGTGTGCAGCATCGCATGGCCGGTACGGTCGGCCGCAGCGCAGGCGCGTTGCACCGGCTTCTCGCCGTAGTTCGCGGTGTGACCACCGAACGGGCGCTGGTAGATGGTGCCGTCCGGGTTGCGGTCGAACGGCATGCCGAAATGCTCGAGTTCGTAGACCACCTTCGGCGCCTCGCGGCACATGAATTCGATCGCGTCCTGGTCGCCCAACCAGTCGGATCCCTTGACGGTGTCGTAGAAATGGAAATGCCAGTTGTCTTCGCTCATGTTGCCGAGCGAGGCACCGATGCCGCCCTGCGCAGCAACCGTGTGCGAGCGGGTCGGAAACACCTTGGAAAGGACCGCCACATTGAGCCCGGCCTGCGCCAGCTGCAACGACGCGCGCATGCCGGAACCGCCGGCACCGACGATCACCACATCGAATCTTCTTCTGGTCACGGTTTGCATCACAGTCTCCACAACACTTGGATCGCCCAGCCCGCACAGCCGACCAGCCAGGCAATGGTGAAGATCTGCAGCGCGAGGCGCATGCCCATCGGTTTGACGTAATCCATCCAGACATCGCGCATGCCGACCCAGGCGTGGTAAAGCAGCGAGACGATCACGACGAAGGTCAGTGCCTTCATCCATTGCGACGAGAAGATCGCCGACCACTTGTAATAGTCCATCTCGCCAGGCAGCAGCACCTGCACGACGACGATCAGCGTGAACAGCGCCATCAGGCCAGCCGTGACGCGCTGCGACAACCAGTCGCGCAGGCCGTAGTGGGCCCCGACCACGATGCGTTTCGATCCGAAATTCTGTGCCATGAGTCGGTGCCGGTCAGAAGAAAAGTTTGAAGCCCAGAGCCAGCGTCAACAACACGCTCAGCACCAGCGTCACGATGGCGCTCGAGCGACCGAAACCGAGGTCGACCGCATGGGTCATGTCCATCCAGAGGTGCCGGAGACCAGCGATCAGGTGATGCAGAAAGGCCCAGATCAATGCCAATGCGACCAGCTTGAAGACAAAACCCGGCAAACCGAGCGCGCCGTAGCTGAACACCGATGTGAAGCCCGCATGCGAGATTTCGGAGGTGACGCTGGCGTCGAACATCCAGACGATGAACGGCATCAACAGGAACATGAGCACGCCGCTGACGCGGTGCAGGATCGACACCAAGCCCGCTAGCGGCAGGCGGTAGCGAGCGATCTGCGAGACGTGGATGTTCCGGTAAACCGGACGCTGCTTCAGTGGTTCTGCTGCCATGAGCGACCTTGTTGTGAAATTGTGTATCGAATCAAAATAGTTTATTGCATCGCAGCAACCGCAACCGGGGGCGGGCTTCGAAGGCTCAATTCAACTCGTTGCGGTAGTGGTGGGCTTCAGTCTGATAGAGCCCGCGCCGCAGCTCGACCGGGCGGTCTCCGTAGGTGAGCGACAGACGCTCGACACTGAGCAAGGGGCTGCCCGGTGCAACGCCGAGCAATTCGGCAGCGGCCGCATCGGCGGCCACCGCGCGGATCTTCTCTTCCGCACGCACCATGTGGACGCCGAACTCGGTTTCGAACAACGCATACATCGGCCCGCGGTAACCGCTCAAGCGCTCCGCACTCAGCCCCTTGAACAAGCGCCCCGGCAGCCAGATGTCGTCAAACACGACCGGCCGACCCCGGAACGACAACACACGCCGCACCTGTACCGCCGCATCGCCCGATTTGAGACCGAACGCGCGGGCCACGTCGGCCGGCGCACGCAGGCGCCGGCAATCGATGAAGCGGCGCTGCGCCGGTTCAGCCGGTCCCTCGTCTGCCGCGAGCCGCAGGAAGCGGTATTGCGCCTGCTGCTCGGAATGGGTGGCGACGAAGGTCCCCTTGCCCTGGCGCCGCACCAGCAGGTTGTCGGTCGCCAGTTCGTCGATGGCCTTGCGCACGGTTCCCTGGCTGACCTTGAAACGCGCAGCCAGCTCGAGCTCGCTCGGGATCGCGTCGCCAGGGCGCCACTCGCCGGCCTGCAAACTGCGTGTCATCAAGGTCTTGATCTGACGGTATAGCGGGCTGAAGGACGGGCCCTGGCCGCCCGGTTCGACCGCACGTTCCAGGACACCAGGCGCCAGGCCTTCGGAGAGCTCGGTGGGGCGTTCGGCCATCTCGGGGGGGCTGGCGTGGCTGGACGCCGGCGCATTCGGTCGCATGATCCCGATTTCAGCACACGAGCGACGGGGCGTCCACGATGGTCACCCTATTTCGATGATGTCTTCTATAAGATAGAAGTTGTCGGACCGGCTGGTCATGCCGGAACCGACCCCGCCGACCATTGCCGTGAGGTCGGCTGGCACTACACTCGTGGTTTCCCCGGGGGTGCAGTCGTTTCGGACGCGACGATCGACACATTCCGTCGCCACCTGCCTCGTCCATCGCCCCGACTTTCGCCTCTTTTCGTTCAGACCCGTCAGCCCTGCCTGGAGAATTCAGATGAGCAAATCCCCCGTTCGTGTCGCCGTCACCGGAGCCGCTGGCCAGATCGGCTACGCCTTGTTGTTCCGCATCGCTTCGGGCGAAATGCTCGGCAAGGATCAGCCGGTGATCCTGCAGCTGCTCGAGGTGCCGGTCGACAAGGCCCAGGAGGCGCTGAAGGGCGTGATGATGGAACTCGAGGATTGCGCCTTCCCGTTGCTGGCCGGCATGGAAGCACACAGTGATCCGATGACCGCGTTCAAGGACACCGACTACGCGCTGCTGGTCGGTGCGCGCCCGCGCGGACCGGGCATGGAGCGCAAGGATCTGCTGTCGGCCAATGCGCAGATCTTCACGGCCCAGGGCAAGGCCCTGAATGCGGTGGCGAGCCGAAATGTGAAGGTGCTGGTGGTGGGCAACCCGGCCAACACCAACGCCTACATCGCGATGAAAAGCGCACCCGACCTGCCGCGCAAGAATTTCACCGCGATGCTGCGCCTGGACCACAACCGGGCCCTCAGCCAGATTGCGGCCAAGACCGGCAAGCCGGTGTCGAGCATCGAGAAGCTGGCGGTCTGGGGCAACCATTCGCCGACCATGTATGCCGACTACCGTTTCGCCACCATCGACGGAAAGGCGGTCAAGGACATGATCAACGACCAAGTCTGGAACAAGGATGTGTTCCTGCCCACCGTCGGCAAGCGCGGCGCGGCCATCATCGCCGCCCGGGGTGTTTCGTCGGCGGCATCGGCGGCCAATGCGGCCATCGATCACATGCACGACTGGGCGCTTGGCACCAACGGCAAGTGGGTCACGATGGGCATTCCGAGCAACGGCGACTACAACATTCCGAAAGATGTGATGTTCGGCTTCCCGGTCACCTGCGAAGGCGGCGAATACAAGCTGGTCGAGGGGCTCGACATCGATGCATTCTCGAGGGAGTGCATCGACAAGACCCTGGGCGAACTGCAGGAAGAGCAGGAAGGCGTCAAGCACCTGCTCTGATTCAGCCGGCAATCGAGTAAGCAGGCGGCCTTGAGCAACGCCATGCAGCCACGCGAGGCCTTGTTCGAGGCCGGAGAAATTACCCGCCTGCTGCCGGTCTGCGACCACTATTCCGGGGTCGAGGCGCGCATGCGCAAGAGCCTGGAACTGCAGGCGCAGATGGGCCCGGTGTTCGACGTCACACTCGACAACGAAGACGGCGCCCCGGTTGGTGGCGAGGCCGAGCATTCGCAACTGATCGCCGAGCTGATCATGTCGGCAGACAACCGGCATGGGAGGGTTGGCGCGCGAACCGTGCCGGTCGGCCACGCGGCGTTCGAGCAGGTAGTCGAGACCATTGTCTCCAAGGCCGGCGCGCGGGTCGCCTACCTGATGATTCCGAAGGTGCACGGCGTTGACGACTTGCAGCGCGCCGCCGACTTCATCGATTCGGCAGCCCGCAGTGCCGGATTGCAGGACCCGATCCCGCTGCACGCTCTGGTCGAGACACACGGTGCTCTGCGCGAGGTATTCGCATTGGCGAAGCATCCGCGCATCGAGTCGCTGTCGTTCGGGCTGATGGATTTCGTTTCCGCCCACCGGGGTGCCATTCCGCAATCGGCGATGAGCGTGGCCGGCCAGTTCGAACACCCGCTGGTGGTGCGTGCGAAGCTGGAAATCGCGGCCGCTTGCCACACCCATGGCAAGGTGCCCTCGCATTGCGTGGTCACCGAGTTCAAGCGGGCTTCGGCCCTGCAGGAGGCCGCAGGCCGGGCCGCGCGCCAGTTCGGTTACACCCGAATGTGGAGCATTCACCCAGCGCAGATCCAGCCGATCGTCGAGGCGTTCACGCCGAGCGCGGCCGAGGTCGATCAGGCGATCGAGATCATCCGTGCTGCGCAGGCCGCCCAATGGGCGCCGATCCGCCACGACGATACGCTGCACGACCGCGCCAGTTATCGCTATTTCTGGCAAGTCCTCGAACGGGCTCATCGCACGTCCTACGCAGGCGGACTGCAATTGCCGCGTGAAATCGACCAAGCCTGGTTTGGCGACACCTGAACGGGGTGTGGACAATCCGGATGGGGCCATGCCTCGGCCTGTTCCACAATCATGCCCAGCCGACGCGTGTCGGACCCCCTCCGCAAGGTCGCGGAAGTTCTGGAGCCGAGAATGAGATCAGCAGTACCCGTTGCCGCCTGTGCAATTTTTCTTGCATTCGGCTTGTCAGCCGGCGACACATCGGCAGCGACAACCAAGAAAGCCAAGGCGCCCACTTCCAAATCCCAGTCATCGAAGGCCTCTCGGTCATCCAAGGGAAAATCGCGCGCCGCCAGCGCCAAAGCGGCCCCGATCGCGGCACCACTGCCCGAACTGTCACAGGCCCAGCTCGACGTCTCCCAACTGGTGCACATCGGGCGCGCCGAGTGCGAATTCGATCAGTCGGTGCTGATCGAGCCCGACGTCACCCGCTTCGGAGCATTTCGGGTCAAATACAACAACAAGACCTACAAGATGGTGCCGGAAAAGACCGCCACCGGCGCGATACGCCTGCAGGATATCAACCAGGGGGTTGTCTGGCTGCAGATTCCGGTCAAGTCGATGCTGATGAACATGAATCTCGGCCAACGCATGGTCGACGCCTGTACCCAACCCGCCCAACGGACCGCGCAGACCGACGCCATTGCGCGCGCACGCGACGCCGCCGCCCGCCTGGCAAACCCCGCCGCAATCGACAGCATGACGCCAGGATCTCCCGTCGCGCAACCCGTCGAGCCGCTGCCCTTGCTCAGAAACTAACCAACCCCTGCGCTCGACGGCGCCCCGCGGTCCCACCAAGTACGCATTAGAAAGTATGTATAATTCATGCATACTTTTGGGGCTGCAAATGGAAGTCACGGTAGCGGAAAGGGGTCAGGTCACGCTCCCCAAGGCGGTGCGTGATGCACTCGGATTGACCAAGGGCAGCACCTTGAAGGTGGAACTCGACGCCGGACGCATCATCTTGCGCAAGAACGTCGACGACGCCATTTCGAGGGCCCGTGGCCGCTTCAAATTGCCCTCTGGAACCACCGCAGATGATTTGACCCGCGGCCTGCGCTGACCGGCATCGGTTCGACGTGACGATTGCCATCGATACCGCTGTGCTGGTCGACCTGCTCGGAAACGGCGCCGATGCCGATGCCGCGGAGGCCTGCCTGAGGCTGGCACTCGGCAAGGGCCCGGTCGTGGTGAGCCCCGTCGTGCTGGCCGAATTGACCGCGGTGCTCGGCGAAGGGGCACTGGTGGTCGACGTGCTCGACGACATGGGCATCCGGTTCGACGCGCTCGACCAACGCGCCGCCGTGCGCGCCGGCGAGATGCAGCGCAGATTCCGTCAACGCGGCGTTGCGAGCAGCGTTCCGGGACCCGCTTCACCTCGCACCATCTCGGATTTCCTGATCGGGGCACACGCCATGCTTCAGTGTGATGGCCTGATCACCCGCGACGCCGTTTTTTTTCGTGACTATTTCAAGGGCTTGAAGGTCATCGAGCCCGGCCGCGACTGAGCCCGCGGCAGTCGCCCATCGCAGTTGTCTGAACCCTTTTCAACGAACGCACCTCTGGAGAAAGCACATGTTGCAAGCCTATCGCCAACACGCCGCCGAACGCGCCGCCCTCGGCATTCCGCCTCTGGCCCTGGACGCGCAACAGGTGGCTGCGCTGATCGAGCTGATCAAGGCGCCGCCGGCCGGCGAGGCCGACTTCCTGCTCGACCTGCTGACCAACCGCGTGCCGCCGGGCGTCGACGACGCTGCAAAGGTGAAGGCGTCTTTCCTTGCTGCGGTTGCGCATGGTGATCTCGCGGTCGAGCTCATCTCGAAGGAGAAGGCAACCGAACTGCTCGGCACGATGGTCGGCGGCTACAACGTCAAGCCGCTGATCGACCTGCTCGACGACGAGCAGACCGCGCCGATCGCGGCCAAGGGCCTGAAGAAGACGCTGCTGATGTTCGACTTCTTCCACGATGTGGCCGAGAAGGCGAAGACCGGCAACGCCCACGCCAAGGACATCATCCAGAGCTGGGCCGATGCCGAGTGGTTCACCGACCGTCCCGAAGTGCCGAGGAAGATCACCGTCACCGTGTTCAAGGTGCCGGGCGAGACCAATACCGACGACCTGTCGCCTGCGCCTGACGCCTGGAGCCGGCCGGACATCCCGCTGCACTATCTGGCGATGTTGAAGAACACCCGTGACGGCGCCGCGTTCAAGCCCGAAGACGACGGCAAGCGCGGTCCGATGCAGTTCATTGACGACCTCAAGAAGAAGGGCCACCTGGTGGCCTATGTCGGCGATGTGGTCGGCACCGGCTCGAGCCGCAAGAGCGCCACGAACAGCGTGATCTGGGCCACCGGCGAAGACATCCCATTCGTGCCGAACAAGCGCTTCGGCGGCGTGACGCTGGGCGGCAAGATTGCGCCGATCTTCTTCAACACGCAGGAAGATTCGGGCGCGCTGCCGATCGAGGTCGATGTCGGCAACCTCGAAATGGGCGATGTGGTCGACATCCTGCCGTACGACGGAACGATCGTTCGCGGCAGCGAAACGGTTGCCGAATTCAAGCTGAAAAGCGATGTCTTGTTCGACGAGGTGCGCGCCGGCGGCCGAATCAACCTGATCATCGGCCGCTCGCTGACTGCCAAGGCACGTGAATTCCTCGGCCTGCCGGCGTCGACCTTGTTCCGTCTGCCGCAGCCGCCGATCGAGACCAAGGCCGGCTTCACGCTGGCGCAGAAGATGGTCGGGCGCGCCGTCGGCCTGCCCGAAGGCCAGGGTGTGCGCCCCGGCACCTACTGCGAGCCGAAGATGACCACGGTCGGCAGCCAGGACACCACCGGCCCGATGACGCGCGACGAATTGAAAGATCTCGCCTGCCTGGGCTTCAGCGCCGATCTGGTGATGCAGAGTTTCTGCCATACCGCGGCCTATCCGAAGCCGGTCGACGTCAAGACCCACCGAGAGTTGCCGGACTTCATAAGCAACCGCGGCGGCGTCGCGCTGCGTCCGGGCGACGGCATCATCCATTCATGGCTGAACCGGCTGCTGCTGCCCGATACCGTGGGCACCGGCGGCGATTCGCACACCCGCTTCCCGATCGGCATCAGCTTCCCGGCCGGATCCGGCCTGGTCGCCTTCGGTGCGGCCACCGGCGTGATGCCGCTGGACATGCCCGAATCGGTGCTGGTGCGCTTCAAGGGCACGATGCAGCCCGGCGTCACCTTGCGTGATCTGGTGCATGCGATCCCGCTGTATGCGATCAAGGCCGGCCTGCTGACGGTCGCCAAGGCCGGCAAGATCAACGTCTTTTCCGGTCGCATCCTCGAAATCGAAGGGCTGCCGGATTTGAAGGTCGAGCAGGCCTTCGAGTTGTCGGACGCCTCCGCCGAGCGCAGTGCCGCCGGCTGCACGGTCAAGCTCAATCCCGCGCCGATCAAGGAATACCTGACGAGCAACGTCGTGTTGATGAAGAACATGATCGCCGACGGCTACGCCGACAAGCGCACCTTGCAGCGGCGCATCGAGGCGGTCGAGGCCTGGCTGGCCGATCCGCAGTTGCTCGAAGCCGACTCCGACGCCGAATACCACACCGTGATCGATATCGATCTGGCCGATCTGAAGGAGCCGGTGTTGTGCTGCCCGAACGATCCGGATGATGCCAAGCTGCTCAGCGAGGTGTCCGGTACCCACATCGACGAGGTGTTCATCGGCTCATGCATGACCAACATCGGGCACTTCCGTGCCGCATCCAAGCTGCTGGAAGGACGGCGCGACATTCCGGTCAAGCTGTGGGTCGCACCGCCGACCAAGATGGATGCCCAGCAGCTGACCAAGGAAGGCCACTACGGTACCTTCGGAACCGCCGGCGCCCGCATGGAAATGCCGGGCTGTAGCCTGTGCATGGGCAACCAGGCGCAGGTCAGGGAAGGCGCAACCGTTGTCTCGACCAGCACCCGCAACTTCCCGAACCGGCTCGGCAAGAACGCCAACGTCTATCTGGCATCCGCCGAACTGGCGGCGATCGCCTCGAAACTGGGCCGCATCCCGACGCTGGCCGAATACCAGGCCGACATGGGCGTGATCAACGCGGATGGCAGCAAGATCTACCAATATATGAACTTCGACCAGATCGATGAATATGCAGAGGCGGCGAAGGGCGTGACGGCCTGATCCTTTCTTTGGCCTCTTTGGTCCAGTCCCATTCCTCTGCAGACGGGGCATGGCGTAAACCACTGACGAAGCCACTTGCCACGCGTAGCGCCTGATCAGCGGGCGGTGCGCGATGGCGTGCTCAGGTGCTCAGGCGCGTTCCGGAGCGATCTCGGTTGCGTATTCGACCAGTTCGCCGAGGATGTGTTGGCTGCGTTCGTCGTCGCGGGTTTCGACGAGTTTGTCGATGTGTTCCAACCAGGCGTGCAGCGGCTGCGCGCCGCCCGCACCGCCATGCAGACGCTCCGCGCAGTGCTGTTTCCAGCGCTGCTGTTCGGCGTCGCTCAGGCTGTGCGGAAAATTTCGCGCCCGGTAGCGAAACAACAGCTCGTCCAGACGGTGATCGGCGAACCCGGGCTTGCGTTCTGCCAGTTGCTCCGGGCTGATTTCGCGCAGGCGTTGCAGCGTGCGCCGATCATCGTTCGAGATAAATCCACCGTACAGGTCTTCGTCGACATCGGGTTCGGCCGGCGCCGTGCTGCGCTGAAAAACCTCGGGCCAGATGCCGGCCATCGACGGACCGTGTCGGGCAGCCAGCGCCGCGTGCCGCAATCCCAGCTCCAGGTCGATGCCCCATCGGCCGGCGCGCTCGTCACTCAAGGTCTTCAGCCGCGAAATCACGATCGGCGACTTGTTCAGGTGAATAGACTTGATCGGCAGGCGCCGCTGACCTTCCGGAAGATCCTCGGTGCGACCGAACATCCGCGAGCGAATCTCGTCGGCCCCCAGACCGAACAGTTCGCTCGGGTCCTCGGCCAGATCCCAGACGATGACCTCGTTCTTGTTGGTCGGATGGGGCGCCAGTGGCCAGACCAGCGCCAGGCAGCCGCGGCTGGTGCCATACATGCCCGAGACATGCAGAAACGGCTGACCTGCCTGCTGGGCGATGTTCATTTCGGCGATCACCGCATGTTTGCTGCGCAGACGCAGGCAGAAGTCCCACAGGCGCGGTTGCCGGGCCTTGACCAGCCGCGCCATCGCAATGGTGGCGCGTACGTCGGACAGCGCATCGTGTGCCGCCTCGTGTGCCAGGCCATTGGCCTGCGTCAGGTGTTCGAGACGAAACGACGGCTGGCCCTCGTCATTGACCGGCCACTCGATGCCATCCGGGCGCAGCGCATGGCAGCACCGCAACACATCGAGCAGATCCCAGCGCCCGCATTCGTTCTGCCATTCGCGGGCATACGGATCGATCAGGTTGCGCCAGAACAGGAAGCGCGTCACTTCGTCATCGAACCGGATGCTGTTGTAGCCGACGCCCACCGTGCCCGGGAAAGCCAGTTCGGATTCGATGGCGGCGGCGAAGGCGTGTTCGGCCAGCCCCTGCTCCAGGCACTGCTGCGGCAGGATGCCGGTCAACAGGCAGGCCTCGGGCTCAGGCAGGAAGTCAGGCGCCGGGCGGCAGAACATCATTCGCGGTGCGCCGATCTCGTTCAGCTCGGCATCGGTTCGAACGCCGGCAAACTGCGCCGGTCGATCACGGCGCGGCGAGCGGCCGAATGTCTCGTAGTCGTGCCAGTAGAAGCTGAAATCGCTCATTCAGGCCGACCCTTCGAATCGACATCGCAAGGTGCTGTCATGGGCTTACGATAGCGCATCGACCTGATCCCGAGCGCAGCCTTGCCACCCCCTTCGGCGGGCCGCCCTTTGGTTAGCACCAGATCAAGACAAGGAGTCGGCATGGCCAGTTCGAAAGCATCTGCAGCGTCCGTTTTGCGTAGCGGCAAGGCCGCAAAAAAACATCCGTTTGCCAAGACCCTGAAGACATTCAAGACCCGTTCAGGAAAAGTGGGCGCATTCCATTCGCTGCCGCAACTGACCAGACAATTTCCGAATGTCGCGCGCATGCCGATCTCGATGCGCATCGTGCTCGAGTCGGTGCTGCGCAATTGCGATGGCCGCAAGGTCACCGCCGAACACGTCGAACAACTCGCCAACTGGCAGCCGAATGCGCTGCGCAGCGGAGAGATTCCGTTTGTGGTCGCGCGCGTCGTGCTGCAGGATTTCACCGGCGTGCCTTTGCTGGTGGATCTGGCCGCGATGCGCAACGTGGCGGCGTCGATGGGCAAGGATGCAAAGGCGATCGAGCCGCTGGTGCCGGTCGATCTGGTGGTCGACCACAGCATCATGGTCGATCACTACGGCAGCCGCAAGGCGCTCGACCTGAACATGAAACTCGAGTTCAAGCGAAATGAAGAGCGCTACGAATTCATGAAATGGGGCATGCAGGCCTTCGACACCTTCCGGGTCGTGCCGCCCGGCTTCGGCATCGTGCATCAGGTCAACCTCGAATACCTGGCGCGCGGCGTATTCCAGAGCAAGCCGGCGATGCGCGGCGAACCGCCGCTGTATTACCCGGACACCCTGGTCGGCACCGACAGCCATACGACGATGATCAACGGCATCGGTGTGGTCGGCTGGGGCGTCGGCGGCATCGAGGCCGAAGCCGGCATGCTGGGCCAACCGGTCTATTTCCTGACCCCCGATGTGGTCGGCTTCGAACTGCGCGGTCGGCTGCGCGAAGGCGTCACCGCGACCGACCTGGTGCTGACCGTCACCGAGATCCTGCGCCAGCACAAGGTGGTCGGCAAATTCGTCGAGTTTTTCGGCGAAGGTACCGCCAGCCTCGCGCTGCCCGATCGCGCAACCATCGGCAACATGGCACCGGAATATGGTGCGACGATGGGTTTCTTCCCGGTCGACGAACGCACCATCGAGTATTTCAAGGGCACCGGCCGCAGCAAGGCCGAGATCGAGGCCTTCGAGGCCTATTTCCGCGCCCAGCAGATGTTCGGCGTTCCGAAGGCCGGCGAGATCGACTATTCACAGGTCGTCACGCTCGATCTGGGCAGCGTCGCACCGAGCCTGGCGGGCCCGAAGCGGCCACAAGACCGGATCGAGCTCGGCCAGGTCAAGCCGCAATTCGAAGCCTTGTTTTCGAAGCCGCCGGCCGAGAACGGATTCAACCAGCCCGCCGACCGGATGATGCAGCGCTTCGAATTGCCCTCGGCCGGACAGTCTGCACAAGCCCTGGAGCGCAACGGCGTCGTGCCAGGCGCACCGCGCCAGGTGGTGGAAATGGTCGACAACAAGTCGACCATGAGCGCCGCGCACGCCCGCACATCCCACACCCGCAACCCGATGACCGTCGGAGACGGCGACGTGCTGATCGCGGCGATCACGTCGTGCACCAATACCTCGAACCCGGGCGTGCTGCTGGCCGCCGGGCTGTTGGCCAAGAAGGCGGTCGAAGCCGGCCTGAAGGTCGCGCCGCACATCAAGACCTCACTGGCGCCGGGCTCGCGCATCGTCACCGAATACCTGGAAAAGACCGGGTTGCTTCCCTACCTGGAAAAACTCGGCTTCTATCTGGCCGGCTACGGCTGCACCACCTGCATCGGCAATGCCGGTGACCTGACCGCGGAGATCAACCAGGCCATCACCAGCAACAACCTGATCTGCGCCTCGGTGCTGTCGGGCAACCGCAATTTCGAGGCCAGGATTCACCCGAACATCAAGGCGAACTTTCTCGCCAGTCCGCCGCTGGTGGTCGCCTACGCGATTGCCGGAACAGTCCATCGCGACCTGATGATCGAGCCGGTGGGCCTCGGCAAGGGCGGCAAACCGGTCTTTCTGGGCGACATCTGGCCGAGTAGCGACGAAATCCATGCGTTGATGAAATACGCGATGAACGGCGCGGCCTTCAAGGCCAACTACGACAAGGTGGCGAGTGACCCGGGCCAGCTCTGGAAACGCATCAAAGGTGTCAACGGGCAGGTCTACACCTGGCCGAAATCAACCTACATCGCCGAGCCGCCCTTCTTCGACGGTTTCGACATGACCCCGCCGCCGGCTGCCGCAGCCATCTGCGGCGCACGCGCGATGGCCTTGTTCGGCGACTCGATCACCACCGACCACATCTCGCCGGCCGGGGCAATCAAGGAGGATTCGCCGGCTGGCATCTGGCTGAAGGAAAGCGGCGTGATGAAGCCCGACTTCAATTCCTACGGCTCGCGCCGCGGCAATCACGACGTGATGATGCGCGGCACCTTTGCCAATGTGCGGATCAAGAACCTGATGATTCCGCCGGATGACAACGGCTCGCGCGAAGAAGGCGGCCTGACCCTGTACCAGCCATCGGGCGAGAAGCTGTTCATCTACGACGCCGCGATGCGCTACATCGCCGCCCAGACGCCGACGGTCATTTTTGCTGGTGAGGAATACGGCACCGGTTCATCCCGCGACTGGGCGGCCAAAGGCACGGCGCTGCTCGGCATCAAGGCCGTGGTGGCGCGCAGCTTCGAGCGCATCCACCGCAGCAACCTGGTCGGCATGGGCGTATTGCCGCTGCAGTTCCAGGCAGGCGACAGCTGGGAATCCCTGGGAATCTGCGGCGGCGAGACCTTCGACATCGTGCTCGCCGACGAGATCCGGCCACAACAGCAGGCGACCCTGGTGATCCACTCGGCCGACGCGACCCGTCGCGCAGTGCCGCTGACCTTGCGCATCGACACCGCGATCGAGGTCGACTACTACCGTCATGGCGGCATCCTGCCGTTCGTGCTGCGCCAGTTGCTGGCCGCCTGACGCCGTTCGGGGCGTACCCGCGCGGCGCCTGTCGGCGGGTGACTTCGAAGGTCGTCGGCATCATGACCGACACCACGGCCAACCTGACTGCTCAGGCCGATGCGCGATGGGCAAAAACGGCGGTGTCGAAGCCGATCGTGAACACGCCGTCGTTCCATCGCACCACCGGCCGCCTGATGACGCTCGGCTGCGCCTGCATCAGCTCGGCCGCCGCTGCGGCATCCTGGATCGAGGCCTTGGCCTGATCGTCGAGCTTGCGCCAGGTCGTGCCCTGGCGATTAAGCAGTTTTTCCCAGCCGAGTTCCGCCATCCAGCTGGCCAGTTGTTCAGCCGAGACGCCACGCTTCTTGAAATCGTGGAACCGATAGGCGATGCCGTTGTCATCGAGCCAGCTGCGGGCACGCTTGACGGTGTCGCAACTCGCAATCCCGTGAACGATCACCTCGGACACGCTCGCTGGTCGGCTGTCTGTCATCGACCGGCCACTACAGGTTGTTGTCGAACAGGCTGTCGCACGACGGATCGGGCCCGTAGGCGGTATCGACCACCTTGCCGTTGTCGCCGACGCCGACCTGGAACCATTGGCAGAACGGGTTTTCGAACCGATAGGCCCACACGTCCTGCGACTGGAAACCAAGCCGCCAGACGGTCGACGGCACGCCCACCGCGCGCAACACCTGCTGCCGGTCCATGCCGGCGCGGATGGCATTGAAACGCGCCTCGGTGTGCACCTGGGCGGAGGCCAGCAGGCGATCGCTCGAATCGAAGTCGAACATGTATTTCATCGTGCTGAACGAGCCGAGCCGGTATTCGAGGCGGCTGGTCGCCTGTCCTGACGGATCCACCCGCAGATACGGTGAATCGGGAGCGGGCTGCGCCAATTGGTAGATGCTGCTGGGCGGACCGAGCGCCGCCAACACCTGATCCCGGGTGCTGCCGGGCGGCAGTGACACGCTGGCGCAGGCACTCAGCAAGCAAATCAGCGCCAGTCCGAAAGCCCGTGCGGCGGAGCCGGACCAAGCGGATACACGAGGCAGGGATGTTTCGGTCATTGCCATTCTCCGGCCTGGACGAAGATGCCAAGCGGCTTCATTCTCGCCAATCGCCGGACACCTCTGCGACCGGCTGGAATGTCCCTGTTGCAAGTGTCAGCATTGGCGACCCGCCCCTTTCGACCCGGTGCCAACGACATGCCGCCTTGCCCTGGAGAGCGCCAAGCCGCGTCCCGTCAAGCGATCCAAACGCCCAGACGATCAGGCGGCCGCGCGCAGCTGGCTGGCTTCGCGGGCCAGTCGGGTGATGCCTTGCCAATCCTTGGCATCGATCAGCTCGGCAGGCGTCAGCCAGGACCCACCACAAACCTTGACATTGGACAGTGCCAGGAACTGAGGCGCAGTCTGCAGCGTGATGCCGCCGGTGGGACAGAACACGACATCCGGAAACGGGCCAGCCCACGCCTTCAGCATCGGCATACCCCCTGCAGCCGTGGCCGGAAAGAACTTCAGGAACTCCATGCCGTCGCCTTGCGCCATCATGATCTCGCTGGCGGTTGCCACGCCGGGCAACAACATCAGACCGGCATCGCGGCACGCTTCGCCGACGGCGCTGGTATAGCCGGGACTGACAGCGAACCGGCAGCCGGCATTGAGGGCAGAGCGGGCATCGCCCGCGCTGCGCACCGTGCCGGCGCCGACGATCGCATCGGGAACCGCTCCCGCGATTGCCTCGATGCACTTGAGCGCCACCGGGGTGCGCAAGGTGATCTCCAGGACCTTGACCCCACCGGCCACCAGAGCCTCGGCGACCGGCACGGCATCTTCGATCCGGCGCAGCACGATCACCGGAATCACCGGGCCGTGGCTCGCCAATGCAAGGGTTTTCATGAGAGCGGGTCCTGAAAAAGATCCGGAAATCGGCGTTCGAGGTAACTCGGGGGCGGCTGAGATGCGACCATCGTACGGCAAGCAGATCGCGGCATCACACCCAGGTGACTGCACCCTCTTCGGCGCTGAGCACATTGCGACGCATTCCGCCAAACAGTTCGCGGCCCAGGCCGTGGGCATTGCTCAGCAGCAGATCTTCGGGCAGTTCGGCCTGTTCGCGGGCAGCCCATTGATCGGCATCGATCGCTACCTCGAGCACACCGGCCGGCGCATTGAGCCGGATCAGATCGCCGTTGCGCACCTTGCCGAGCGGGCCACCCGCCAGAACCTCGGGGCTGACATGGATTGCCGCCGGCACCTTGCCTGATGCGCCGCTCATCCGGCCGTCGGTGACCAGCGCGACACGGAAACCCCGGCCCTGCAGGACGGACAACGGTGGCGTCAACTTGTGCAATTCGGGCATGCCATTCGCCCGGGGACCCTGAAACCGCACGACCGCGACGAAATCGCGTTCGAGCTCGCCATCCTTGAAGGCCTGCAACAAGGCCTCCTGGGTATCGAACACGATGGCAGGCGCCTCGATCACATGTCGGTCGTCGGGCACCGACGACACCTTGATGACCGCGCGTCCCAGGTTGCCGGCCAGCAGCTGCAGGCCCCCGTGCGGGCTGAACGGCTGCCGGGCTGGCCGCACGATGGCATCGTCGGCGTCAGCAGCAGATGGCGCGACCCAGCTAATCGACCCGGCAGCTTCGTCGAGCTGCGGAATTTCGGCGTAAGCCCGGATGCCACGGCCACTCACACTGGCGACATCGTCGTGCATGAAGCCGCCATCGAGCAGTTCACGAATCACAAACCCCGGGCCGCCGGCCGACTGGAACTGATTGACGTCCGCCTTGCCGTTCGGATACACCCGCGCCAGCAGCGGCGTGGCATGCGACAGCTCGGAAAAGTCGCTCCAGTCGATCAGGATGCCGGCGGCGCGGGCGACCGCCACCCAGTGGATCAGGTGATTGGTCGAGCCGCCGGTGGCCAGCAGCGCCACCATGGCATTGACGATCACGCGCTCGTCGACCAGCCGGCCGATCGGCAGGAAGGCGCGCCCGCCGTCCGCAGAGCGGGTGATCGCCAGCACCCGGTTCACCGCCTCGCGGGTCAAGCCTTCGCGCAAGCTGGCATGCGGATGCACGAATGCCGCACCCGGCACATGCAGGCCCATCGCCTCGAGCAGCATCTGGTTGCTGTTGGCCGTGCCGTAGAAGGTGCAGGTGCCGGGCCCGTGATAGGCCGCCGACTCGGCTTGCAGCAACTGGTCGCGGCCGATCTGACCTTGTGCATATTGCTCGCGTACCTTCGATTTCTCGGTATTGGACAAGCCACTGCTCATCGGGCCGGCCGGCACGAAGACACAAGGCAGGTGACCGAAGTGAAGCGCACCGATCAGCAAGCCGGGAACAATCTTGTCGCACACACCCAGCAGCAGCGCGGCATCGAAGACATCGTGGGTCAGCGCGACGGCGGTCGACATCGCGATGGTGTCGCGTGAGAACAGGCTCAGCTCCATGCCCGGCATGCCCTGCGTCACGCCGTCACACATCGCCGGAACCCCGCCCGCCACTTGCACCGTGGCACCCAGGCGCCGTGCCTGATCACGGATCACCTGGGGAAACGATTCATACGGCTGGTGGGCCGACAACATGTCGTTGTAGGCGGTGACGACCGCGATGTTCGGCGCCTTCTCGGCAACGACGCGAAACTTGTCATCGTTCGGCAGCGCCGCAAACGCATGCGCGACATTGGCGCAACCCATGCGGTCCGGCCCGCGTGGGCGCTCGATGGTCGCCTCCACCCGGGCCAGATAGGCCTGACGCAGCGATCGGCTGCGCGCCTGGATTCGATCGGTCACCAGCTGGACAGTCGGGTTCATGGCAGGTGCGGATTGGTTACCGTTTGCTGAGCAAAACCCGATTCTGATGTAACTTAGTTACAACGTCAAATCCTGTCCGGCGGTGTTCGCGTCGACCGACGACGCATGATCAGGATTTGGCCGCCTGCCGGCGCTGCTCTGCCTGGGCCGCCAGTCCGGCACAACCCGAGCCGGTGTTTTCGGCGGTTCCGGGATCGATCAACGGGATCAGCGCGGCCAACGGATTCAGCAGCGCCAGCAGACCGGCGGCGATCACCTTGCCGGCCAAGGGCTTGGCGGCCAGCGAGACCGACGGCGAGGCCATCGTGCCGCCGACAAGCACCGGCGTGCGCAACGCCAGCGGACTGAAATCCTTCGGCGAGGTAACCGCGCGCAGATCGAGCGACTCATCCACCAGCGAGATGGAGCCGTCGATCCAGACGATCGAGTCACGCGTGTCGATGACCATCACCTGCGGTTTCATCAGACCGTTCTCGACTTTCAGTTCGGTCAGTGCACAAGTCATCGGCAGCGCATCGTCGCCCTTGATCCAGACGCCCAACGCCTGGGCGATGTCGAGCCCGGCACCTTCGATCAGCAGATGCGAGATGCTGCCGTCGCGCACCTGCGCACGCATGGTGCCGTTCATGCTGGCCAGGATCTGGGCGGTCGACTTGCCTCGACCATTGAGCTGCGATCGTCCGTCGAGGCGTCCGGTGATGTAGGGCGGGCTGTTGTCGGCGCGCTTGATGTTCAGCCACTTCTCGAGCCGGATGTTCTGCCATCGCAGATCGGATTGCCAGATCGCGACCGGCTTGCGGCCGTCCAGGCTGAGCATGCCGGCCAGGCTGCCCGAGGCCGCGCGGGCGTCGATGTCCTTGATGGTCAGCACGGCATCCTGCAGCAGCAGATGCGCACGCATCGGTGCCAGCGGTTCGAGTCGGCCGGTGCCCAGGTCGAGAACATCGAAACCCAGCAGGATGTTGGCATCCATCGCACGCAGCGATGGCAGGTCGAATTCACGTGCCGGAAGGACCCGCCCGGGCGGTGTGGTCGATACGCGCTTGACCGGATTGGCGGCGTCGACCTCCGGCGTCGTACCGATCGCAGGCCCCAGGTCCTGCAGCAGCAAGCGTGGTCCGCCGACCCGCCCCTCGAGCAGCGGGCGTTTCGCGCCGGCGTCATATCGCAGCGCCGCAGTCAGCCGGCTCTCGCCGATGCGTGCATCGTCGACCTTCGTGCTCCAGACGTCGCCCTGCTTGTCGAGCGAGCCCTTGACCGTGAAGGCCGGTGTGGTCGGCAAGGTCACGCCAACCACGTCACCGACCGCTGCCAGCGAACGACCCGCCAGGAAAAAACGGCCATTCAAAGCAGCAAGTGAAGAGACCCCGCGCAGCGATCCGTCGAAGCGCAACTTGGCCTGCCCGACCGTGCCTTCGACCTTGAGCGGCATCGTGCCATCCCCGGCCCAGCCTAGCGCGCCCGATGAGCGGGCCTGCAACTTGATCGGCAGCGCGCGATATCGCCCAGTCGCATCGATCTGCAGCCCGGCTGGCGTCGCCGATCCGGTCGACTCCGGCTGGCCGGCGTCGGACGGCTTGTTGTTGGTGCGACCCATGGTTTCGAACAGCGAAAACTTCGCATCGACCGACGAATCGAGCTGCGCATCTTCCAGATCGAGGATTCCGCTGTGCACCAGCATCTCTTCGAAGACCGGCAGCCGGGCGTCCTTCTCAGGTGTTTCGTCCGTCTTGTCCCCGAACTGCCACGAGGCACGTCCCTGGGCATCGCGCACCAGGGCCAATTCCAGCCGATCGGCGGCCAGGCGCCGAACCACCACCTGCTCACCCCGCGACGCACGCCACAGGTCGATGTAGCGCAGCCGGACGTGTGCATCGGAAGCCATCAGGGTCGGCGCACCTTTGCTCCAGCTCGGCGCCCCGATCTCGATCCGCGCGGCCTTGATGTCGATCCCACCCAGCAGATGTATAGCCACGCCATCCACGGCCGGATCGACATCGGAGCCGACCGGCTTCAGATCGGCCGACCGGGGTGGCTCCTCGCCCACTTGCTTGAACAAGCGCACGTCACGATCCAGCGCATCGCTCAAAGCGGACTGCATCGGACCGGCCAAAAAAGGCCAGCCCGCCACCTCGGACAGCGCGACAAAGACGACCAGCAAAACAAGCACGCCTGCCGTGATGGGGCCGGGACGCAGCCAACGGCGCTGTGGCGACGCGGCGGGAGCGGCGGGGGCGGCGGTCATGACGATCGGACGGAGGCTGACATTTGGAGATCCTCCCATGCAGTCAACGAGCCCGAAATCGGCTGGTCCCGCGTCGAACTGTGGGCTGCCTCCTACGCCCACCCATGGGGACGACGACGCGGTAAAGTCACCCGCGAAAGCCCATTGAATGAGCGCGGGACCAGCGACCCGCCCTCTGCACGAGATCAGCCCCCCCCTTCCCGATGCGCCTGCTGCTGGTCGAAGACGACAACATGATCGGCATCAATGCGCAGATCTATTCGCAAAGCGGCGGCTACCAGGGCCTGAGCTTCGCGATCCCGATCAACGTGGCGTTGAACATCAAGGACCAGATCGTCAAGACCGGCGAAGCCCGCCACGCACGCCTGGGCGTCCAGATCCAGGATCTGGATCAGGCGCTCGCCGCATCGTTCGGCCTGCCACGCCCGGACGGCGCGTTGATCTCGCAGGTCACGCCCGACAGCGCGGCCAGCAGGGCCGGCCTGAAACCGGGCGACGTGATCACCGAGATCGATGGCAAGCCGGTGGTTCAATCGGGCGTTCTTTCGAGCCGGATCGGTTTGTCGGCGCCCGGTGATCAGGTTCGGTTGAAGATCTGGCGCGACAAGGCCTGGCATGACCTGGATGTCAAGCTGGGCAGCGCGGACCACTCGACCCAGGTCGCCAGCCTGGCTGGCGCGGCGGACAGCGGCAACCAGATCGGTCTCGCGCTGCGTCCGCTGACGCCGCAAGAGCGGCAGCGGATCGACCTCGCCAAGGCCGAACAGGGGCTGCTGATCGAAGACGTGGGTGGCGCGGCACAGAAGGCCGGCGTGCAAGCGGGCGACGTGTTGCTGGCCGTCAATGGCCGCAGCATCGAATCGGTCGAGCAGGTGCGCGATTCGCTGAAGGGTCAGCCCAAGCAGGTCGCGCTGCTGCTGATGCGCGACGGCACCCGCATCTTCGTTCCGGTGCGATTGGGCTGAGCGAGCGCAATCCGCTCAGTACAGGTCGACAGCGCCGCCGCCAGCCGCGGTGGCACCGCCGTCGTCCAGTCCGGGCTTCAGGGTGAGCAACAAGGCGCCCAGCCCCGGGCTGGCGACATCGATCGCCTGGCGGGTCGTATCGGCAGCCTGCTGCATGCCGGTCAGTGATCGGTCGCCGGCAAGCTGGCGCTCGCACTGCGCCGCGGTGGCCGACAAGGCGGTCGCGCCGAAGGTCGCAGCCAATCCCTTGAGGGTGTGCAGCAGCCGCGAGACGCCGGGCACATCACCGCTGTCCACGAGTTCGGCAAGTTGGCGGCGCATCGACACCAGTTCCTTGACGAAGGCCCGCAGCATCCGTTCATAGGTATCCGACCGCCCCCCCAGCCTGCTGATCGCCGACTCGATGTCGACGCCCGCCGCAGCCGCAGCATCGGCGACCGGCGCCGGCAACGGCTCCGCATCGACCACCACTGCCGGCGCCACCTCGCCTCGGCCAGCGTGCTGCCTGACGATGCGAACCAGGTGGTCGAGGTCGAAGGGCTTGCCGATGTGGTCGTTCATGCCGATGGCCAAGCAGGCCTCGCGGTCGCTTGCCATCGCATTGGCGGTCATCGCGATGATCGGCAACGCATGCAGGCCCAGGTCCTTGCGAATCCGACGGGTCGCCGCGAAACCGTCGAGTACCGGCATCTGCAGATCCATCAGCACCAGATCGAATCCGGGCTCGTCGGCGGCAACCGCCTCGACACCTTGCTGCCCGTCGCCAGCCAGTTGGACCGAGGCGCCTTCGGCCTCGAGCAACTCGCGGGCGATCTGCTGGTTGTTCGGGTTGTCCTCGACCACCAGCAGCCGCAGTCCGGCCAAGCGCCGGGTTGCCAGAGCCGCGGGGCGCACCCGCGCCGGCTCGCCCGGCTGACTGCGCGCATCGGCCACGGCTTGCGCCAACATCGACGCCGTGATCGGCTTGACGAGAAATCGATCGATCAGTGCCTGCTCCTCGCCGGATCGCCGGTTCATCATGGCTCGGCCGTGCGCAGTCACCATCACGATCACCGGTGCCTGCCCGGCCAGACCCAGCTCACGAATGCGTCGGCTGGTCTGCCAGCCGTCCATCGATGGCATCAGCCAATCGACGAAAACCGCCTGATACGGCACGCCGCTGGCAGCCGCTTCGCCCAAGCGCTCCAACCCGGTCTTGCCGCTGTACGCCAGATCGACCTGCCAACCCAGACTCCGGCCCATGCGCTCCAGCACCTCACGCGCGGTCGGGTTGTCGTCGATCATCAGCACACGCATCGGTGGCGGCGGGTTCTCGCCTGCTGGCGCTGACATGCTGTCTGCATCCCCGATCGGCAGCCGGACACTGAAATTGAAGCGGCTGCCCTGACCGACCGCGCTGTCGAACTCGAGCTTGCCACCCATCAGTTCGACCAGCCGCTGGCTGATGCTGAGCCCGAGGCCGGTCCCACCGTAGCGGCGCGTGGTCGAGGCCTCGCCCTGCGTGAAGGCGCTGAAGATCCGCGCCTGGTTTTCCGGCGAGATGCCGATGCCGGTGTCACTGACCGCGAAGCGCAGCTGCGCGGTTGTGTCTTCGATTGATTCAACCTCGACCGACACCACCACCTCGCCTGCGGCGGTGAACTTGATGGCGTTGCTGCCCAGGTTGATCAAGACCTGATTCAGTCGCAGCGCATCGCCCAGCAGGCAAGGCGGCAGCTTCGGGTCGATGTCGAACAGCACCTCGACCCGCTTGTTGCCGATGTGTGTCGACAGGATTACCGACAAGTCGCGCAGCATCTGGTCGGTGTTGAACGGGTGGCTGTCGAGCACCATCTTGCCGGCCTCGACCTTCGAAAAATCGAGGATGTCGTTGAGCAAGCCGAGCAGCGAGCGCGCGGCACTTTCGGTTTTCTGGGCGTAATCCGCCTGCTGTGGGGTCAGCCCGGTCTTGCCCAGCAGCGCCAGCATGCCAAGAATCGCATTCATCGGGGTGCGAATCTCGTGGCTGGTGTTCGCAAGGAACTGGCTTTTCGCCCGTGATGCCGCCTGCGCGGTTTCAGAGGCCTTCATCAGTTCGGTCACGTCGATCCGAAAGCCGACGGTATGGCCATCGGCCATCTTCCGATCGACCACCCGAAGCACGCGACCGTCGTCGAGTTGCTGGATCAAGGTGGCATGCCCGGCGCGGTGCTCCGCGACCCGTTCGGCAACCCACTCCTCGACGCGACCGACAGCCGCCGGAATACGACCGCTTGCCGCGCCGCTGCGAACCACATCCTCGAACCGCGCGCCCGGTACCAGCACACCGGGCAAGGGCCGGTAGATCTCGATATATTTTCCGTTGCAGAAGACCAGCCGGTCATCGGGGTCGTACACAACGAAGGCCTCTCCGATCGCATCGATCGCGCCGCGCAGCAATTCAGCGCTGCGCTTGACTTCTGCCTCCGCATGGATGCGCGAGCTGACATCGTCGTAGGTGCTGACGAATCCGCCACCGGGCAACGGCGCGCTGCGGATCTCCAGCACCGACTGCCCGGCCGGCGCCCGCTCGAGTTGCTGCGCCCCGTGACTGCCCCTGGCCCGGTCGATGATGGCGCGGATTCGAGATTCGACATCGCCGGCACCGTAGGCGCCTTGTTCGGCATTGAAGCGCACGAAATCCTCGAAGCGCACAACGGGTCGCTCGAACAGATGATCGGGAAATCCGAGCAGCGTTCGAAATTGCCGATTCGCGATCACCAGCCGCAGACCGCCATCGAACACGCTCAGCCCGCAGGGCAGGTTCTCAAGGATGCTGGACAGCAACTCGTTGTTGCGCCGCAGGTCCATCTCCATGCGCTGCTGCGCCACCTCGGCCCGCTTTCGATCGCTGATATCGGATTCGATCAGCATGAATCCGGCCAATTCCTCCCGGGCATCGCGCAACGGCTGGATTTCGGTCTCGGTCCAGTACGGCCGACCATCGCTGCGGTGGCGCACCAGCGTGCCGGTGAACGGCTCACCGGCCTGCAGCGCCTGATCGAGCCGACACAAGGTATCGGGGTCGCTGCCGGCGTGACTCAACAGGTCGAGTGAGCGGCCCACGGCCTCGGCTTCCGGATAACCGGTGATGCGTTCGAAACCTTCATTGACCCAGGAAATGCGGCGCTGTGCATCGGTGATGGCGACTGCATTCGATGTCCGTCGAGCCACCAGCGCCAGCCGATCGAGGTCGGCAGTCATCCGCCGTGCCAGCGTCTGGGCCTGGATCAGTCCCCTCGACTGCTGCTGCAGCAGCAGGGCCAGCAGTGCGCTGGCAAGAACGCCTGCGACGAATACGGCCCAGGGCAGCAGGGACGAGACCTCGGCATCGAACTGCCGGGAACTGTCGAGTTGCAGCGACAGACTCCGGCCCAGGACTGGCACCTCGATGCGCTTGCTGAACAAGCTGTCGGGATCGACAGCCTGCGCAGCCCCGGTCGAGCCGAAGACGAGAACCCGGTTGGATGAATCATCGGTTGAATCGAACAACTGGAATCGAATCCGGTCGCCATGGATCTTCGCGATGTCGGCCAGCAGCTCCTTCACCACAATCGGTGCGTAGAGCAGCCCGACCAGCGCGGCACGCCGCTGCTCGGGCGTGACCTGGCTCGCCTGATGCGCATAGACCGGCACATACAGCAGAACGCCGGGCAGACGGGTTTGATCCTGCACCAGCGTGATCGGTCCGGTGATGCTCGGCATGCCGGTATCGATGGCGTGCAGCGCGGCACGGCGCCGATGTTCTTCAGATCCGATGTCGAGGCCGAGAGCCTGATCGTTCTGATGCTCGGGTTCGATGAACTTGATGACCAGATAGTCGGACGAATCGCTCGGATTCAGGCGACGCACCGAGAAGTCGGGCGCGCCCCCGGCCTGTTGCGCTTCGATGAATTCGGGCAAGCGCTCCGACGTCACTCGTTCGATGAAGCCGAAACCGCGAACCCCGGGAAATTCACTCGGCAGATCGCGTGACTCGACATAGGCCCGGAAGGTGGCCCGATCGACCTCCGAATTGCCCGCATACATGCCGCGGGCACCATTCAGGCCATATACGGGTGTCACGAAGCGGCGGCTGATCTCTCGGCTCACCCGGTCGACAGCACGCTCGAATTCGTCGACCGCCAGCGTCTGGCTGCTGCGATTCAGCCAAAGGCCGGCAGCGCCCGCGATGGCGGCTCCGAGCAGAAATATCAGCAGCGGCACGACGGTCTGTACGCCGGAAGGCGGACGCGACTGCGTCATCCGTGGTCGCCGTCTGCCCGGGCCTCAGGAGAACCGACAAAGGTCATGCCAACCAACCGACACCCGGCGGCGCCTGGGCGGTTGCTGCATCCGCATCTGCCCATTATGTTCGCCGGGTTTGGGCGGCAGCAGCGGCAGACGGGACGCCTGATTCGGATTTCGAATCCGGCGAGCGGCCGGTTGCAGGCGCTGCCGCCTTGCCACGAAACTGCACCGCCGCGTCGAAACCGGTTTTCGCGAAGGCCAGCACCGCTGCGAAGTCTTCGTCCGACAGCCGCCTGGCGGCATCGTTTGCGCGGTAGATATTGGCCAGTTCGCGTTCACGCCCGGCCTGGATCACGAACCGGCCAAGGCCGAGATCCTCCAGGCCTTTCCAGACCGTCGGGTTATATGAACGGGCCAGCCGCATCGCAAAGGTGACCGGATCGTGGCGGCCGAGGACGGCGGCCAGCCGCAGGATCACCTCGAACGGCAACGCGATCTTGCCGACCTCGGCCTGCTCGAGCATGGCGATGTCGCTGAAGTCGATCGCCTTGCCGACCTCGCGGGTTGTCATGCCGGCGGCTTCGCGCGCGCTCTTGAGTATCGATCCGGCGGCACTGATCGCCGCCTGCTGACGCGGACTGCGCGCACCGGCCTTGGCCAGTTGTAACGACAACTCGGTTGCGCTGCCCGCAAGGCCCAGCACCCGTCGAACCTCCTTGCCCAGGCGCACCAGCGACGCGGTGGTTTCCGGAAGCACAGCCTCGGCCGCCGAACGCGGTGAAACCGCCTGGCGCCGGATGGCCGTTCCGGCCGCGGCCTTGTCCGGACTTCGCTTCGCTTTCGGCCCCGCACCGGGTGTAGCTGCTTTCCTGCTCGTTGGCATGGCATGCTCCTTGACAGTCGTCAGTGTAAGCAGCGCAGCGCCGCCCGTGGCCGGATCAAGGCGCCAAGGGCACGTCAAACGCCAACTCGCGTTCAGCCACCGCCCGATTGATGACTCAGCAGAGCGCCCAATGAATCGACGACTTCGGCCCAATCCGCATCCTCGCGGATTTCTTCTCGCAGGAACTGCGCCTGACTGGGCGTCCAGAAAGGCGCATCAGCCACCGCCACGCCTTCCGGCAACGGGCGGTGGGTTGCGACGAACGCCTCGATCGACGCCGCGTCGGCGGGCAGACCGAGCTGCTCGAACAGGTCACTGAGGGAGTGGTTGGGGAGTTCCATGGTGCAAAAATCCGGGAAATCAATCCCCGCGCTGTCTCGACTCATGATCGGACTCCAACCGGTGCGCAGAGTTCATTCGCCGCCCGGCTTTCGCTGCTGGATGCGTTGCAGCATCTCCAGCAGGCGATCGATATCGACCGGCTTGACCAGGTGTTCGTCGAACCCGGCCTCCCGGGAACGGCGCCGGTCGTCGTCCTTGCCCCATCCGGTCAGCGCAATCAGATACATGCCGTCAAATCCGGGTTCAGCGCGCAGACGGCGCGCCACCTCGTGGCCGTCGAGATCCGGGAGACCGATGTCGATCAAGGCAATTGGCGGGCGGTTGGCCAGCGCCAGCGCAAGCGCCTGTTGGCCGTTGCGTGCGAGCACGGTGGAATAGCCGACCAGCTCCAGCAATTCAGCCAGGCTGTCCCCGACATCGTGGTTGTCGTCGACGACCAGCACGCGGCCGCTGGGAGTCGCCGCGGCCTCGTCCGGTCGATCGTTCACCGGAACCGGCTGCCGCACCGGCCCGTCGGCAACCGGCAGGCGCACCACGATGGTCGTGCCCTTGTTCTGCCCACCGCTGAATCCTTCCACGCTGCCCCCATGCATCGCGACCAGTTGCCTGACCAGGGCCAGACCAATGCCGAGGCCGCCTTGTGAGCGGTCGAAGCTGCGATCGCCCTGTGTGAACATCTCGAAGACATGGGGCAGCACGTTCGGCGCAATGCCGATGCCGGTATCGGAAACGCTCAGGCTCACGACACCGTCGGCCAGTGTGGCGCCGACCGTGATCAGGCCGCCCTCGGGCGTATATTTCGCGGCGTTGTTCAGCAGGTTCGAGACCACCTGTGTCAGCCGGGTCATGTCGGCATCCACTATCACCGCTTGCGGCGGCAGGTCGATCAGCAGCCGATGGGCTTTTTCGTCGATCAACGGCTGACTGGTATCCACGGCATTCGCGACCACCTCTGCCAGGTCGATCAGCTGTTTGCGCAGTTCGATCTTGCCCTGGCTGATGCGACTCACATCGAGCAGGTCGTCCACCAGGTGGACCAGTTGATCGAGTTGCCGATCGATCACTTCCAATGCCCGCTGACGGGGTTGGGCATCGTCGGACAGGCGCATCAGCCGAGTCGAATTGCGGATCGGCGCCAGCGGGTTGCGCAGCTCGTGCGCAAGAGTCGCCAGGA
The DNA here is from genome assembly GCA_031398385.1 of Ideonella sp. Taxonomy (GTDB): domain Bacteria; phylum Pseudomonadota; class Gammaproteobacteria; order Burkholderiales; family Burkholderiaceae_C; genus Ideonella_A. The sequence goes on along the minus strand of JANNNE010000077.1, from coordinate 3,241 downwards.
ATTCGTCCTTGCGCTGATCGGCGTCGTGCAACGCCGCTTCGTTGTGCTTGCGCACGGTAATGTCGGTCACGGTGCCGAGCATGCGGCCGGGCGGCGCATCGTCGTCGAAGACGGCGCCGTGCACCTCGATCCAGTGAATGCTCGAATCGGGCCACACCACGCGGGCGTCGAAGTGCATCTGTCCGCGCTCGTGCAGAGTCCGGTCGAACACCTGGCGGACCCAGTCACGGTCAGCCTCGTGCACATGGCTCAGGAAGATGTCGCGATTCCAGTCGTCCACCGGCTCTGAATAGCCGAAGCACAGATCATGCTGTGCCGAGCGGCGCGCGACGCCGGTTGCGATGTCGATCTCCCAGTCGCCGATGCGGGCGGACTCGAGCGCAAAGGCGAGCCGGGCCCGGCTATCGCGTAGCGCGCCCTCGGCTGCGGCCCGCTTGGAGACATCCCGAATCACCAGCATGCTGCCGGCGTTGGCGGAATGTTGATCGTGCAGGCGACTCCAGGTGCTTTCCACCAGCAGAATCTCGCCAGCGCGGGTCAGGTGTCGATTGCGCCCGCGCCAATGACCGACCTCATCCAGGCAGCGACGCGCTTGGATCTGATCGTCGGCTTCCAGCCACTCCACCCCGAACAGGTGCGCACGTGGCATCCCCAGGGCCTGCGAGCTGGTCAGGCCATATTGCCTTTCGGCAGCGGGGTTGAGGTAGATGACGTGCTCTTCGGGGTCCAGCACGACCACCGCATCGTCCATCTGCGCCAGCACATCGGCCCGAAAGCGGTTCGAAGCCGCCTGCGCGCCTTCCAGCGTATAGATGTCTTCGCCGACGATGATGGCATCGATCTCACCGTCGCGCAGCGCACGCAAGGTTTCGTCGGCCTCCTCCAGACGGCGCCGCAGTTCGGCATTTGCCCGAATCAGTTCGTCGCGCTCGGCGGCGGCTGCCGTTTGATCGGCCTGCGATTCGCCTTCGGAATCGTGCAACATCGCGGTCAGACCTTCCCCTTCGTCGACAGCTGCTCGAGCCCGAGTTCGAGACCACCCAGAATCGACTCGGTATGCGACATGTCGCCAATGAAGCGGCGCACCGGCGTCGGGGTCAGCTTGATCAGCGTGGGAACCGCCACCAGTTGCTCCTCGCGTGCTCGCGCCGGGTGACGCGTGATGTCGATCACATCGAGGCTGTAGCGGTCGCGCAGATGCGCTTCGCAGATCCGACGCACATTGACGATGGCACGCGCCGATCGCGAACTGGTACCGGTCACGAACAGTTGCAGGCGGTACGGCTTGTCGGCCCGCTCGTCATCAGCCATCAGTCCACCTGATGCAGATCGAGGCCAACCAGCACGCGCTCGACGTCGGACAGACTGCCGATGATCTTTTTCATCGGCTCGGGCAACAGCCGAACCAGCGTCGGCACGGCCAGAATCTGATCGCCCGCAGCCAGTTTCGGGTTGACCAGCAGATCGATCACCTCGATTTCATATCGCCCGGCCAGATGGGTTTCGCACAACTGCTTCAGATTGGAAAGCGCGGTTGCCGATTTCGCAGTCTGGCCAGCGACGTACAGCCGCAGCTGCCACTCGGGTTTGGTTTTTCCGGTGCCGCCGGTCTTGCCTTCAGGCGGCGGTTCACGTCGGGATTTCCGGGGTGCCGTTGTGCTCATCGGGTTCCTTTGGCGCCGCGTGCGCCTTTTGAGCGCGCCGACGCGGATCCGCCGGCAACGGGCGGGGTTTCAGCGGGCAAGCTGGCCTTGTCGAGCAGCGCACGATCGATTTCGACCAGTTCGGCCCGGGCGGCCGCCATCGACGCCTCGATCGCCAAGCGCCGGCTTCGCAGCTCATGCTGGCGCAACGCGTCGTCCTGTTGCTCGCGCAGCTGGTCGGCCCGGGCCTGGGCCAGGCTGCGCACGCGCGCCCGACCGGTCACCACCTGACCTTCACTCACCACCACGTCGATCAGATCGACGCCGTGGTCGCTGATCAGGAACTCCCGGACCTGATTCGAATGCGGCATGCCACGCGCCTTGACGACCTGCAGCGTACGCGTGCGTTCGCCATTGCTGACCAGGTTCGACATCAGGATCCAGGTATCCATCAACGACGAGATCCCCATCTGCGTGATCGCCAGGTTGGAATCGTTGGCCTTGTTCAAGTTCGTGAACAAGGCGGTCACCTGACGCTCCTTCAGAAAGTCGATCACGCGCATCAGCGCCGGCTTCAGCAGGCTGCTGTCGTCGTCGAAGCTGAGGTTGCTGATCGGGTCGATGATGACGACCGAAGGATCGAAATCTTGCACCGCATCGTGGACATAGACCAGGTGCTGCTCCAGACCCTGCATCGTCGGCCGGTTGGCATGGATCTGCAGCAGCCCCTTGTCGACCCACGTGGCCAGATCGACGCCGATCGACTTCAGGTTGCGCATCAGCTGCGACGCTGATTCCTCGTACACGAAAACCAGCGCGCGTTCGCCGCGCCGGCAGGCGGCCTCGGCAAAGATCATCGCCACGCTGCTCTTGCCGGTGCCGGCCGATCCCGACACCAGCACACTCGATCCGCGGAACACCCCTTTCGCACCCAGCATCTCGTCGAGTTGCGCGATTCCGGTGCCCAGCCGCTGGCTAGACGCCTGGTGCTGCAGCCGCATCGACGTCACCGGCATCACCGACAGGCCCTTGGCGCCGATCAGGAACGGGTATTCGTTGGTGCCGTGCGCCGAACCACGGTACTTGACCACGCGCAGACGACGCGTGGAGGTCTGCTGCTCGATGCGGTGATCGAGCATGATCACGCAGTCGGCGACATATTCCTCCAGACCGTAGCGGGTCATCGTCGTCTCGCCTCGTTCGCCGGTGATCACGGCGGTCATCCCACGATCCTTCAGCCAGCGAAACAGCCGACGCAACTCCGCCCGCAGGATCGCCTCGTTGGGCAAGCCGGCGAACAGCGCCTCCAGCGTATCCAGCACAACCCGTTTGGCGCCGATGCTGCTGATCGCGTAGCCGAGCCGGATGAACAGGGCCTCGAGATCGTATTCGCCGGTTTCATGAATCTCGCTGCGCTCGATGCGAACGTAGTCGACCACGATCTTTTTTTGCGCCTGCAGCCGGTCCAGGTCGAAGCCGAGCGAGCGCATGTTGGCCGACAGTTCCTCGGCCGTCTCCTCGAACACCATGCATACACCGGGCTCGCCAAATTCGGTCGCGCCACGCAGCAGGAATTCCATCGCCAGCATGGTCTTGCC
>JANNNE010000059.1:0-4720 GCA_031398385.1 Ideonella sp. | reverse complement strand
CCGCCAGACACATGCTGCAGATGGTGCAGGGGCTGAGCAGCGACGATCTTGTCTTGTGTCTGATCTCCGGCGGCGGCTCTTCGCTGTTGCCGCTGCCGATCGACGGACTGACATTGGAAGACAAGCAGGCGATCAACCGCGAGTTGCTGAAATCGGGCGCGACGATCGGAGAAATGAACTGTGTGCGTCGCCATCTGTCGGCCATCAAGGGCGGCCGCCTCGCCGCCGCATGCCACCCGGCGCGGGTACTGACACTGCTGATTTCCGATGTACCGGGCGACGACCCGATCGACATCGCCTCGGGCCCGACAGCCGCCGACCCGACGACCTGCCAGGACGCATTGGACATCGTGCGCCGCTATGGCATTGACCTGCCGGCAGCAGCGCGCGATGTGCTGGACAGCGGGCGTGGCGAATCGGTGAAACCGGGTGACCCGCGGTTGGCGCGGTCCGAATTGCGGATGATCGCGACACCCCAAATGGCGCTCGAGGCAGCGGCCGAGGTCGCGCGCCGGCACGGGCTGACCGCCCACATCCTGGGCGACGCCATCGAAGGCGAGGCGCGCGATGTCGGCAAGGTACTGGCCGGCCAGGCGTTGCAAGTGGCGAACCGGGGTCAACCGTTTGCCGCACCCTGCGTCTTGTTGTCAGGTGGAGAAACCACGGTGACGGTACGCGGCCAGGGCCGCGGGGGGCGAAATGTCGAATTCCTGCTTTCTCTGGGCTTGGCCCTGAATGGCCATCCACGTATCCATGCACTGGCCGGTGACACCGATGGCGTCGACGGGCAGGAAGAAATTGCCGGCGCGCTGCTCGCCCCCGATACCCTGGCACGGGCCTGGGCCAAGGGCATCAAGCCCAAGGACAGCCTCGCCGACAACGACGGCCATGGTTTCTTCGAAGCGCTCGGCGACTCGGTCGTGACCGGGCCGACCTTGACCAATGTGAATGATTTTCGCGCCATCGTGATCGAATCCGACACGACGCCGCTCAAAGAAAGCTGAATATGCGTAGAACACGAAACGCCAAGATCGTCGCGACCTTGGGACCTGCCAGTTCCGACAAGGCTGTAGTCAGAAGCCTGTTCGTCGCAGGTGTCGACGTCTTCCGATTGAATTTCAGCCACGGCAACGCTGACGACCACCGTCAACGTTTCAACGCCTTGCGTGAACTGGAAACCGAATTCGGCCGACCCATCGCCATCCTGGCCGACTTGCAGGGGCCCAAACTGCGCGTCGGCACCTTCAGCTACGGGCCGGTGGAATTGGTTGAGGGCGCTGCTTTCCGGCTCGATCTGGATCGCAGCCCCGGCGACGCAAATCGGGTCGGCCTGCCCCACCCCGAGATTTTCGCCGCGCTGGTGCCCGGCGCCGAATTGCTGCTCGACGACGGCAAGCTCAGGTTGACCGTCGAGCGCTGCGGCCAGGATTTCGCCGAGACGCGGGTCGTCGTCGGTGGCAAGTTGTCCGAGCGCAAGGGCGTCAACGTTCCGGGTGTGGTGCTGCCAATCACCGCGCTGGCTGAAAAAGATCGGCGCGATCTCGCACTGGCACTCGAACTCGGTGCGGACTGGATCGCGCTGTCGTTTGTGCAGCGCCCAGAAGACGTCGCGGAGGCACGCGACATCATCGGCGAGCGCGCGGCCATCATCTCCAAGCTCGAGAAACCGGCCGCGATCGATCGTCTGGAGGAAATCGTTGCCTTGTCCGACGCCGTCATGGTTGCACGCGGCGACCTCGGTGTCGAGCTGCCGGCCGAGCGCGTGCCGGCGATCCAGAAACGCATCATCCGGGTCTGTCGCAAGCTGGGTCGGCCAGTGGTCGTGGCGACCCAGATGCTGGAATCAATGATCGACAGCCCGGTGCCCACACGGGCCGAAGCGTCCGACGTGGCCACCGCAATCTACGACGGCGCCGATGCCGTGATGCTGTCGGCCGAGTCGGCTGCGGGCAAACACCCGGTCGAGGCGGTATCGATGATGAACCGCATCATCCAGGAGGTCGAAGCCGATCCAATCTACCGCCAGCTGATTGACGCTTCGCACACCACGGCCCGCCCTGGCGGTGACGTCGCCGAAGCAGTCTGCTGCTCGATGCGCCGTGCGGTCGCCCTGCTGCAGGCCGTGGCCATCGTTTGTTATACGAGTTCGGGTCACACCAGCCTGCGAGCGGCGCGCGAGCGTCCGGAATCGCCCATCCTGAGCCTGACACCGAATATCGAATGTGCCCGCCGCCTGGCCATGGTCTGGGGCGTGCACTCGGTGCACACCGACGACGTGAGCGACGTCGACCAGATGACCGAGCGTGCCTGCGAATTGGCGAGCAGCCAGGGCTTTGCAAAGGCAGGCCAGATGATCGTCGCGATCGCCGGCATGCCCTTCGGCACGCCCGGCACCACCAACCTGATCAGGATTGCCACGGCATGACCAAGATCACTCAGATCCGGGCACTCGAGATCCTCGATTCGCGCGGCAACCCGACCATCAGTGCAGAAGTGACCCTGGCCTGTGGTGCGCGAGGCCGCGCTGCTGCCCCGTCCGGCGCATCGCCCGGCTCGCGCGAGGCAATTGAGTTACGGCTTTTTCGGCGGCATGGGAACCACTGCCGGTGTCACCAACTTCTGCGGCCTGCATGCCAATGTGCATGGCGAAATCCGGCAGGTGGTGCACGGTGTGGCCGACGATCTGCTCGACCGCATGCGCCGGCTCGGCGGTCTCAACGAGCCACACTCGGTGTCGCGGCAAGATCGCCGCGCAGGCCTATGACAACGCCGCCTTCAAGGTCGTGACGGCGATAAGTCTCATGACGGCGGGCGCGGCGTTCGCAAGGCTGTGGTCCACGTCAATGGCGAGATCCGCTCCAGGCTCCTGGGCTTCGACGCCGATTATCAGGCTGGCCTCGACGCGCGCCTGATCCGCTTGAGTTCTAAACAGAACGAAACACCGCACTGCTTCTTGGTCCGGTCCACCCGCAACGTGTTCTGTACGAAAAAAGACCGCGCCGTCCGTTGGTAGCATTGATACTGACTTGAGAGAGCAGACCAAAACGGTTTGGGGCGATCATGACGCCAGAAAGAAAAAAGCCCCGGAGGTCCGAGGCTTCCAAGTAACTGAATTTATGGTGTTTTTCTGGAGGCGCGACCCGGAGTCGAACCGGGCTATACGGATTTGCAATCCGGTGCATAACCGCTTTGCTATCGCGCCGCATGAATCGGACTCAATCGGACCGACTCGATGTTACGGACAAAAAAGGGAAGCCGAAGCTTCCCTTTTTGTCGTGTCTGGAGCGGGAAACGAGACTCGAACTCGCGACCTCAACCTTGGCAAGGTTGCGCTCTACCAACTGAGCTATTCCCGCGAAACTTGCCTTGCTTGAAACAGAGGTTTTCACACCCCTCCGTTTTCAGCAGAGCCAGAATTCTAACCCATTTTCGAGGCGTTTCGCAACCGGTCGACACGCGTTACGACCCGGCCTTTCACCGATCAATGGGTCAGGCCGTCGGCACCTGCATCCGACGATGCGGACTTTTCTGCCGGCTTCGCATCGACCTTGACCGGTTCTTCGTCCGGCAGCGGTTCGGGCATTCTTTCGAGCGCCACTTCGAGCACGCGGTCGATCCACTTGACCGGGATGATCTCGAGGTGATTCTTGACGTTCTCCGGAATCTCCTGCAAGTCCTTGACGTTCTCTTCCGGGATCATCACGGTCTTGATTCCGCCACGGTGGGCTGCCAGCAGCTTTTCCTTCAGGCCACCGATGCCGGTCACTTCGCCGCGCAAGGTGATCTCGCCGGTCATCGCGACATCGGCTCGCACCGGGATGCCGGTCAACGCCGAGACAAAAGCCGTCGTCATCGCGGCACCCGCACTCGGGCCATCCTTGGGCGTCGCGCCATCGGGCACGTGCACGTGGACGTCGCGTTTCTCGAACAACTCGTCCTTGATGCCGAGTCGGCGTGCGCGGCTGCGAACCACCGAACGAGCGGCCTCGACCGATTCCTTCATCACGTCGCCCAGCGATCCGGTGCGGATGATGTTGCCTTTGCCCGGCATCGCGGCGGCCTCGATCGTCAGCAGATCGCCGCCGACCTCGGTCCATGCCAATCCGACGACCTGGCCGACCTGGTTCTGCTTGGTCGCCTGGCCGTAGTCGAACTTGCGAACGCCGAGGAAGTCGTTCAGGTTGTCCTGATTGACAACCACCTTGCCGTCGTACTGCTTGAGCTGGCTGCCCTTCACGACCTTGCGGCAGATCTTGGAGATTTCGCGCTCGAGCGAACGTACACCGGCTTCACGCGTGTAATAACGAATGATGCCGCGGATGGCCGATTCGTCGACCTGCATCTCCTCGTCCTTGACACCGTTGTTCTTGCGCTGCTTCGGCAACAGATAACGCTGCGCGATGTTGACCTTCTCGTCTTCGGTGTATCCCGACAGGCGGATCACTTCCATCCGGTCCAGCAGCGCCGGCGGGATGTTCATCGAGTTCGATGTCGCGATGAACATCGTGTCGCTCAGATCGAAATCGACCTCGACATAGTGGTCGCTGAAGGTGTGGTTCTGCTCGGGATCGAGCACCTCGAGCAGCGCCGATGACGGATCGCCACGGAAATCCATTCCCAGCTTGTCGATCTCGTCGAGCAGGAACAGCGGATTCTTGGTGCCGGCCTTGGTCAGGCTCTGCAACACCTTGCCCGGCATCGAGCCGATGTAGGTGCGGCG
>JANNNE010000288.1:0-4667 GCA_031398385.1 Ideonella sp. | reverse complement strand
ACCGTCAGCGCGGCCGAACTGCTTGAATTCTTCGACGGCAAGATCGCCAAATGGCAGATCCCGGACGATGTGGCCTTCGTCGACGAGTTGCCGCACACCGCCACCGGCAAGATCCAGAAGCTGAAGCTGCGCGAACAGTTCAAGGATCACCAATTGCCGAGTTCCTTGTGAATTTCGCTGCCCGGCGGGTCGCGAGAGTGACACGTTCACCGGGTAGTCCCTGAAGCTCAAACCGTTGCGGTCGGCTAACGTCCGCGTTTCCTCATCAAGGAGTAGCTCCTATGCGTTTTATCCGTCGTGCCCTGTCGCTGAGCATCGCCCTGGGCCTGGGCCTTGCCAGCAGCGCCGCTTTCTCGCAAGCCGCCAAGCCAGGCGCTGTCAAATTGAACGAAACGGTGAAGATCGCCTGGATCGACCCGTTGTCGGGCCTGATGGCGCCGGTGGGCAACAATGGTTTGAACGGATTCAAGCTGTTCGCCGAAAAGTTCAGCGCGACCAATCCGGCCGGCGTGAAGTTCGAGGTGGTTGGCATTGACAACAAGTTGAGCCCGACCGAAAGCCTTAATGCGCTGAAGCAGGCACTCGACCAGGGCATTCGCTATATCACCCAGGGCAATGGCTCGTCGGTTGCCGGGGCGCTGATCGAGGCGGTCAACAAGCATAACGAGCGTAATCCCGGCAAGGAAGTTCTCTTCCTGAACTACGCCGCGGTAGACCCCGATTTCACCAACAGCAAATGCAGTTACTGGCATTTCCGTTTCGATGCCGATACCTCGATGAAGATGGAGGCGATGACGACCTTCATGAAGGATCAGCCCAGCGTCAAGAAGGTCTATTTGCTGAACCAGAATTATTCGCACGGCCACCAGGTCGCCAGATTCGCGAAAGAAAATATCAAGCGCAAGATGCCGGCTGTTGAAGTGGTCGGCGAGGATCTGCACCCGCTGGCCCAGGTTCGTGACTTCGCCCCGTATATCGCCAAGATCAAGGCATCGGGCGCCGATACGGTGATCACCGGCAACTGGGGTTCTGACCTGGCGCTGCTGGTCAAGGCCGCCAATGAAGGCGGCTATAACGGCAAATTTTTCACCTATTACACAGGAGTCACCGGCACCCCGACAGCATTGGGTACCGGCGGTGCAGGCCGTGTCTACCAGGTCTCGTACAACCACTACAACATGGGCGGCCAGATGCAGAAATGGCTGGAGGAGTACAAGGCCAAATTCGGCGACGATTTCTACACCGGCGCCATCATATCGATCTACAGCGCGCTCGGCGAGGCGATGGCCAAGGCCAAGTCGACCGATCCGGTCAAGGTTGCCGCGGCGCTCGAAGGGCTGAAGTTCAAGAGCTTCAATGGTGAGGTCGAGATGCGCAAGACCGATCACCAACTGCAGCAGCCGCTGTTCATCACGGTCTGGCAGAAAACCGATGCCAAGCACGCCTATTCGGCTGAAAATACCGGCATGACGCTGGTTCCGGTGCAAAGTTATGACGCCTATGTGGCCAGCACGCCGACGAGCTGCCAGATGAAACGCCTCTGATCCGTCTGAGCTGACACTGCCACGGTCGATCAGCGCTGTGGTCGGGGCCCGATCGGAGCTGCCGCATCGGGCCCGTTTGTTTGGACGCCGCATTCGCCACTGAAGTCAACAGCGAAAGAAACCCCTGATGGAGTTCTTCACCATCTCGATGCTCAACGGCCTGAGCTACGGCCTGCTGCTGTTCATGCTCAGTTCGGGCCTGACGCTGATCTTCAGCATGATGGGCGTGCTCAATTTTGCGCATGCCAGTTTCTACATGCTCGGCGGCTATATCGGCTACTCGATTGCCCAACTGGTTGGTTTCTGGCCCGGTCTGGTAGTTGCGCCGATGGTGGTGGCGGTGCTTGGTGCCGCGTTCGAGAGAACCTGCCTGCGCCGGGTTCACAAGTTTGGCCACGTTCCCGAACTGCTGATCACCTTCGGTCTTTCGTATGTGATTCTCGAGCTGGTGCAATTGATCTGGGGCCGTTCGGCGGTCGAATTCCGGCCCCCCGAGTTCCTGCAGGGGCCGGTTTTCACGCTGATCCAGGATTCGCGTGCCGGCCTCAGCCTGGTCTGGGGTGCGGTGCCACGGGCGATGTGCCAGTCGGCAGACGTGGCGGTGCGTATCGTCTGTTCGCCATTTCCGGCCACCCGAGGTTTCATGATGATGGTCGCCCTGCTGATGCTGGTCGCGTTGTGGCTGCTGTTGACCCGCACCCGCATCGGCCTGGTGATCCAGGCGGCGCTGACCCATCCCGACGCGGTCGAGTCGCTCGGACACAACGTGCCGCGTGTCTTCATGCTGGTCTTTGGTGCCGGCTGCGGTCTGGCCGGTCTTGCCGGGGTGATCGGCGGCAGCACCTTCGTCACCGAGCCGGCGATGGCGGCCACCGTCGGCTCGGTGATCTTCGTTGTTGTCGTTGTCGGCGGCATGGGATCGCTGGCCGGCGCCTTTCTGGCGTCGATCCTGATCGGCGTGCTCCAGACCTTCGCGGTTGCGCTGGACTATTCGCTGGCCGGCCTGGCCGAATCGCTAGGCATGCAGCTGAGCAGCGCGGCGCAACAGAGTTCACTGCTCAGCCTGACGATCTCGCAGGTTGCGCCGATCCTGCCTTACCTGTTCCTGGTGCTGATCCTGATCTTCAGGCCGCGTGGCCTGCTGGGGACCCGCGAATGACGATTGCCATCACAAAAACGCACGCCGCAGCAAGCAAGCCGAATACCGGCCGCTGGCTGGTCTGGGGTCTGTTCGCCGTCGTGCTGCTGCTTGCGCCGCAGGTCTTCACTGGCAACCTGTCGATCACGATGCTCACGCAGATGGGCATCGCGGTCATCGCCTGCCTGTCGTTCAACATCCTGCTCGGGCAGGGTGGCATGTTGAGCTTCGGCCATGCGGTGTATACCGGTCTCGGCTCGTACGTGGCGATCCATGTGCTGAACATGGTCGGTGGTGGCCTGCCGCTGCCGGTCAGCCTGGTTCCGCTGGTCGGCGGTTTGGCCGGTCTTTTCTTTGCGGTGCTGCTCGGCTATGTGACCACACGCAAATCAGGCACGACCTTCGCGATGATCACGCTTGGCATGGCCGAGCTTGTCTTTGCGATGTCGCTGATGTTCTCGGATTTTTTCGGTGGCGAGGCGGGTGTCACGGGCAACCGGGTCGCCGGCAATGCGTTTTTCGGTATCAACTTCGGGCCGCAGATCCAGGTCTATTACCTGATCGCGATCTATACCTTTATCTGCGTTGCGGCGATGTACGCCTTTACGCGCACACCGCTGGGCCGCATGCTCAACGCCGTTCGCGACAACCCCGAGCGGGTCGAGTTTGTCGGCTACAACGCGCAGCGCGTGCGCTATACGGCGTTCATCATCGCTGGCTTCTTCGCTGGAATCGCCGGCGGTCTGGCATCGGTCAGCTTCGAGATCGTCACCGCCGAAGTCGTCGGCGCAGCGCGTTCGGGTGCCTATCTGCTGTTCACCTTCCTCGGCGGCGCGACCTTCTTCTTCGGTCCGATCATCGGCGCGGTATTGATGGTGCTGGCGTCGGTGATGTTCAGTGAATTTACCCGCGCTTGGTTGCTGTACCTCGGCCTGATCTTCATGTTCATGGTGATGTACGCGCCGGGCGGCATTGCCAGCCTGATCATGATGAATGTGCGGGTCGCGATGTTCGGCAAACTGCGCGGCCTGTGGCCCTCGTACCTGGCGCTGGCTGCTGCATTCGTGGTGCTCATCCTCGGTGCAGCGGCGATCGTCGAGTTGACCTACCACCTGCAGCTCGGATCGGCCCTCGATTCGAAACTCTCCTATCTTGGCGTGAGCCTCGACAGCAGTCGCATCGACCACTGGCTGGGGGTGCCGGCGGTCGCGGCGGTCGGCTTTGTGCTGTTCGAATGGACGCGGCGGCGCTTCGCGGTGGTCTGGGGTGTGGTGCAGACCGATATCGCAGCCGAAATCAAGCGGAGGCAAGGCCAGTGAGTCAAGCGCACACGCCAGGCGCCGCAGCGGTCGAGCTGATTGACGTGCGCAAGAGCTTCGGCAAGACCGAAATCATCCGCGGCACATCGCTGAAGGTGATGCCCGGCGAACGGGTGGCCATCATCGGGCCGAACGGTGCCGGCAAATCGACGCTGTTCAACCTGATCAGCGGCCGTTTCGGGCCGAGCAGCGGCGAGATCCGATTGAACGGACAGCGCATCGACCAGCTCAAGCCCTTCGAAATCAATCGCCTGGGGCTGGCGCGCAGCTTCCAGGTCAGCAACCTGTTCGTCGGACTGTCGGTTTTCGAGAATATTCGGTGCGCGGTGTTGTGGTCGCTTGGCTATCGCTATACGTTCTGGAAATTTCTCGCCGACATGCGCGACGCCAACGACCGAGCCGACGAGATCGTGAAGATGATCAAGCTCGATCTGAAACGCGACGTGCTGGCAACCAACCTGACCTATGCCGAACAACGCGCACTCGAGATCGGCATCACCATCGCCGGCGGCGCAAGCGTGGTCTTGCTCGACGAACCGACCGCCGGCATGAGCCGCAGCGAAACCAGCCGCTTCATCGAACTGATCCGCGAGGTCACGGTCGGCAAGACGCTGCTGACCGTCGAGCACGACATGGGTGTGGTGTTCGGCCTGGCCGACAAGATCG
>JANNNE010000019.1:0-17581 GCA_031398385.1 Ideonella sp. | reverse complement strand
GCCGCCACCGGTTCCGGTGTGGCGGCCATCGAGCATGAATTTCTCGGTCGACAACCGGGTCTCGTGCGCTGCCTGGTACAGGTGGGTGGTCTGCTCGACCAGTTCGGTCCAGCTGTGAGCCGGGTGGATATTGACCTCGATCACGCCCGGGTCGGGCGTCACACGCAGCGTCGACAGTCGCGGATCCTTCGGCGGCTCGTAGCCCTCCAGGATCACCGGCAGCTTCATCTCGAGGGCCGTATCCTCGATCGCGGCGACGATCTCCAGATAGTCCTCCAGCGCGGTGGCTGGCGGCATGAACAGATACAGCCGGCCATTGCGGGGCTCGGCACACAGCGCGGTTCGCACCACATCCGCCGCCGATTTCCGGAATCCGGGAGCTTGCAGTGCCGGTGAAGACGAGGCCGCTGACAGCCGTCCCCCATCGGCCCCCATCGCGGCGCGCGACCGCTCGGCAAAGCTGCCGGCCGCCGGGTCGGCCGGGCCGACCGCGGTTCGACCCGGCGTGGGCGACTGCGTGACATAACGCAGTCGCTGATAGACCGGCAGAGGCGGGAAGGCTTGCGTCTGGTCAGGCGGATGGATCCAGGGCTGATCGGTTTCCGACGCCCAGGGTTGTGAATCGAGCGGCAGGCGGAAACCCAGTGGTGAATCGCCCGGCACCAGGTAGCAACGCTCGCTGCGCAGGAACCACGGGCCTGACTGCCAGCGGGTCGTGCGCTGATTGCCCGGCGAACGGGCCACCGGCATCACATGGCCGACCACCTTGTCGAGTCCCTGCGTGAAGACCTTGCGCAGGCGTTCGCGCTCCAGCGCATCGGACAACTTGGCATCGAAGGGGTCGACATTGCTCGGCAGCTTGCGTTCGCGCCACAGGTAATACCAGGTGTCTTCGAAGGCCGGAAAGATGAACTGGGGATCGAGCCGCAGGCGCCTGGCCACACCGAGCAGAAATTGCCGGGCCTCGACATCGGTGACGCCGTCGTCGCGGTGTTCGCTGCCATGCAGCTCGGGGTGGGTCCAGATCGGCTCACGGTCCTTGCGCCAATACAGGTTCAGCGACCAGCGGGGCAGTTGTTCGCCCGGATACCACTTGCCCTGGCCGTAATGCAACAGGCCGCCATCGCCGTACTTGGCGCGCAATTTGTCCATCAGGTCGGCGCTGAGCAGGCGCTTGGTCGGACCCATCGCCTCGGTATTCCACTCCGCACCTTCGCGGTCGTCGACCGAGACGAAGGTCGGCTCGCCGCCCTGCGTCAGTCGCACGTCCGATGCCCGCAATTCTTCGTCGACCTGATGACCCAGACGATCGATCGACGCCCACTGGTCCTCGGTGTAGGGCAATGTGACCCGCGGCGCTTCCCAGACCCGGCTGACCGTCATCGAATGCTCGAACGCGGTCTCGCACTCGTCGATCGCGCCGCTGACCGGCGCAGCCGACGACGGTTCGGGCGAACAGGCAAGCGGTATATGCCCCTCGCCGGCCAGCAGGCCCGAGGTCGGATCCAGTCCGATCCAGCCGGCGCCGGGCAGATAGACCTCGCACCAGGCGTGCAGATCGGTGAAGTCGACCTCGGTACCGCTCGGCCCGTCGAGCGATTTGACGTCGCTCTTCAGCTGGATCAGATAACCCGAAACAAAGCGCGCGGCCAGCCCCAGATGCCGCAGCAGCTGCACCAGCAGCCAGCCGGTGTCACGGCACGAACCGCTGGCCTTGACCAGGGTCTCCTCCGGTGTCTGCACGCCAGGCTCCATGCGCACCAGATAGGCAATGTCCTTTTGCAGCCGTTGATTCAGCGCCACCAGAAAATCATTGGTCGGTGTCTTCTCGCGCGGAACCTCCGCCAGGTAGGCGGCGAACGTCGGCGTCGCCGGCGCCTTGATCATGTAGGCCGCCAGTTCGGTGGCCAGTTCGGGTTCGTAGCTGAACGGGAAATGCTCGGCCGCCGGTTCGAGAAAAAAATCGAAGGGGTTCAGCACCGCCATCTCGGCGACCAGATCGATCTCGATCCGGAAACTCGTCGTCTTGTCGGGGAAGACCAGCCGCGCCAGGTAGTTAGACTGCGGATCCTGCTGCCAGTTGATGAAATGGGTGGCCGGCTCGACCCGCATCGAGTAGCTGAGGATGCGGGTACGCGAGTGCGGCGCGGGCCTCAGGCGCACGACCTGCGGGCCAAGGTTGATCGGCCGGTCGTAGCGGTAATGGGTGACGTGATTCAGCGCGACGTGGATCGACATTCAATACTCCAGACGGAAACGGGAACTCGCGCTCAAACCGGAAAGTTTCATCGGGTCATGCCTCGACCTCGACCGGGACCAGGAAATCGCGGCTGATCGCCACACCGACATTGCCCACCCGTTCGAGGAACTGGGTCAGGTAGACGTGCAGGCCGGTTTCGAGGATTTCCTCGATGCGGGCATATTGCAGATCGGCACACAGCCGCCCCACCCGCCTCAGCGTCTCTCCCGACTGCGCGTTCGCAACCAGCCGCAGATTCTCGAGCACTTCGTTCATGCAGCAGGCCAACGAACGCGGCATGTCCTGACGCAGGATCATCAATTCAGCCACCCGCTCCGGCCGGATCACGTTGCGATAGGTCTTGCGGTAGACCTCGAAGCCCGACACCGACCGCAACAGCGCCGACCAGTGATAGAAATCGAACTCGACCTCCTTGTCAGCCTCCGGCAGCGCATCGGCGCCCGAGCTGTCCTGGACTTGGCTCATGCCACCGGCAATCGGGTCGGTCGCGCTGCGAACCTCGCTTTGCAAGGCGTGAAACTTGACGTCGAGCAAGCGCGCGGTGTTGTCGGCGCGTTCCAGGAAACTGCCGATGCGCAGAAAGTGGAAGGCTTCGTCTTTCAGCATCGTGCCGAGCACCACGCCGCGCGACAGGTGCGAGCGGAACTTGACCCAATCGAAGGCATCCGAGGGGTCGTCCAGAAATTCGCAATCATCGGCCATGCGCTGAAACTCCAGCCAGGTCTGGTTCTGGGTTTCCCAGACCTCGGTAGTCAGCGCACCACGCACCGCCCGCGCGTTTTCCCGCGCCGCCTTCAGGCAACTGCGGATGCTCGAGGGATTGCGCGCATCGAGCACCATGTAGTTCATCACGCTCTTCGGCGTGACTTCGCCGATGCGTTCGGCGAAGTCACCGCTCAACTCGGAAATGCTGAGCAGACCCTTCCATCCCATCTCGGCCGCATGCGCCGATTGCGGCAGCAGCGAGGTCTGGTAGTTGACGTCGAGCATCCGGGCGGTGTTCTCCGCCCGCTCCATGTACCGTGCCATCCAGAACAGATGGTCTGCCGTTCTAGACAGCATCGTTGTTCTCCTCAATCAAAGCCGGCATCATTTCTCCAGCACCCAGGTGTCTTTGGTACCACCGCCCTGGGACGAGTTGACCACCAGCGAACCTTCCTTGAGCGCGACGCGGGTCAATCCGCCGGGAACGATCTGCACCTCGGTGCCCGACAGCACGAACGGGCGCAGGTCGATGTGACGGGGTGCGACGCCGGAATCGACGAAGGTCGGACAGGTCGACAGGCTGAGCGTGGGTTGTGCGATGTAGCGTGACGGGTCGGCAATCAGGGCGGCGCGGAAATCGGCCAACTCCTTCGCGCTCGCCGCCGGGCCCACCAGCATGCCGTAGCCGCCAGCGCCGTGCACCTCCTTGACCACCAGTTCCTTCAGGTGGTCCAGCACGTAGCGCAGATCGGAATCGAGCCGGCAGACGTAGGTCGGGACATTGTTCAGTACCGGCTTTTCACCAAGATAGAACTCGATCATCTTCGGCACATACGGATAGATCGACTTGTCGTCGGCGATACCGGTACCCAGCGCATTGGCGATGTTGACGTTGCCGGCACGGTAGGCCTTCATCAGACCGGCACAGCCGAGTGTCGAATCGGGCCGGAAGACTTCGGGGTCGAGAAAATCGTCATCTAGCCGGCGGTAGATCACGTCGACCCGTTTCGGGCCCAGCGTGGTGCGCTCGTAGACGAAGTTGTCCTTGACGAACAGGTCCTGGCCCTCGACCAGTTCCACACCCATCTGCTGGGCCAGGAAGGCGTGCTCGAAATACGCGCTGTTGTACATGCCCGGCGTCAGCACGACCACGGTCGGATCGAGCGCGGCAGCCGGGGCCACCGCGCGCAAGGTCGCGAGCAGCATGTCCGGATAGTGGGCAACCGGCTCGACCCGATGGCTGCTGAACAGCGCGGGGAACAAGCGCATCATCATCTTGCGGTTTTCCAGCATGTAGCTGACCCCGCTGGGCACGCGCAGGTTGTCCTCGAGCACGAAATAGCTGCCGCTGCCGTCGGCATTGGCGGCGCGCACGATGTCGACCCCGGCTATGTGCGAGTAGGTGTTGAACGGGAGATCAACACCCATCATCTCAGCCCGGAACTGCGCGTTCTTCAACACCTGTTCGGCGGGGACGATGCCGGCGCGCAGGATTTCCTGGCCGTGGTAGACATCGTGGATGAAGCGGTTCATCGCCGTTACGCGCTGCCGAAGCCCCTTCTCGAGCTCCGCCCACTCATGAGCCGGAATCACCCGGGGAATCAGATCGAATGGAATCAGCCGCTCGGTGCCCGACTTGCCATCGTCGTTTGCGCCGTAGACCGCGAAGGTGATGCCGACGCGGCGGAAGATCATTTCCGCTTCTTCGCGCTGCGAACGCATGACATCGTCGTCCTGCTCCGCCAGCCATTTCTGATAGGTTCGATAGTGTTCGCGAACGGCCTGCTCGCCACCACCGGAGCCTGTGTTCATCTCGTCGAAACTCTGTTTCATCGGCAAACTCCTTGGCACACTCGAAGCAAAATCCAGGCCACTGGGCATCCCCGAGGCAACGCGTTGGACTGTCCCAGCCCGATGTCCGCGAATGCCATGCGCCATCATCCCACGACCTGACAAGGGCGCAAAAAACAAGTTCCCGTCGACACGTTGCGGTTTCAGGCTGTCGGGTCGACAGGAATGCTTGTCAAGGAATGGCGTGCCAGTGCCGACGCCGGAGCTGCCGCTCGCAAGTGACCTCGCGCGCCGCCTCATCGCCTTGCCAGGTCCATGCGCCGCAACGGGTCGACTCGACGACCGCGATGCCGCGCGCGCGGTATCGATCGACGACATCGGGCGCCGGATGGCCGAAGCGGTTGCGGTACCCGGCCTGAAACACCGCCAGGCGCGGTTGCACGGCATCGATGAATGGCGCGATCGAGGATGTGCGACTGCCATGGTGCGGTGCGATCATCACCGTGCTGCGCAGGCGCGCCGCCGCACGCGACACCAGCGCCAGTTCCTGCAGGCGCTCGATGTCGCCGGTGACGAGCAGCGAACCGCTGCCGGGCGCCGTACCTGCAACCCGCAACACGCAGGAAACGGCGTTGGGTTTGCCGGCCCCGGGATCATCCGTCGCCAGTGGGTGCAGGATCTCGAACTGCACGCCATCCCAGACCCAGCGCTGCCCGGCAAGGCAGCGCTGGCTGGTGCTCGCCCGTTGCCACAGCGGATGGCCCGGTTCCAGCGAGGCCAGCAACTCGTCGACCGGGAGCAAACGCATCACGGATTCGGCGCCTCCGACATGATCGCTGTCACGGTGACTGAGGATCAGCCGGTCGGCCCGATTTTCCCCTCGACCGCGCAGCAAGGGCAGCAGCACCCGCACGCCGGCATCGCTGTCGCTCGAATACCGCGGTCCGGTGTCGTAGATCAGCAGGTGCGATCGAGTCCGGATCAGCAGCGAAGTGCCCTGCCCGACATCGACTGCCACGGCCTCGAAGCGCCCCTCGATCGGCCAGCTTCGTGCCGGCACCAGCAGCGGCAAGGCGAGTGGCAGCACCAGCAGTCGCAGGCGCCAGGGCACCGGCAAGATGGCCAGCAGCGCGCCGAGCATGGCCGCCAGCTGCGCCCACAGCGGCGCGGCCGGGACGGTCCAGACGGCCAGCGGCCATCCGGAAAACCAGCTCAGAACCGACGTCAGCCTCTGCAGCAGCCAGACCGCAGGCTGCCAGAGCCAGGGCAGGAAGATCCCCAGCAGAGCCAGCGGCGTGATCAACAAGGTGACCAGCGGAATCGCCAGCAGATTGGCCAGCAGCCCGACCAGCGACACCTGCTGGAAGAAGATCATGCTCAGCGGCGCCAGGCCAAGCGAAATTCCCGCCTGGCTGCGCAGCATCTGCCACAGGCGGCTGCGGCTGCGCCGCCACATCAGCCTCCAGCGTGAGGCGGCGCGGGCCGGCGCGGATGAATCCTGTACCGCGTCGGCGGCCAGCAGCAGCCCGACCGCGACAAATGACAGCCAGAACCCTGGCTGCAGCAGTGCCCAGGGGTCGAGCGCGGTCACCAGTAACGCCGCGGCCAACAGGATCATCGGCCAGGGCCAGCGGCGCCCGATCGAGCGCAGCACGACCACCAAGGCCAACATCGCAATGGTGCGTTGCGCCGGGACGCCCCAACCGGAGAATACGGCGTAGCCGGCGGCAGCGGCCAGGCCGCCCCACCGGCTGGCGTGTGGCGTCGCAAGCCACAGCGGCGCGCGCGCGCTGCGCCGCCACGCGGCGCCGATCAGGCCGGCCGCGAGGCCTGAAAACATCGTGATGTGCAGGCCGCTGATCGCCACCAGATGCGCGATGCCGGTATCACGAAACAGTTGCCAGTCATCCCGATCGATGGCGGATTGGTCGCCGATCGCCAATGCGGCAAGGACGCCGGCGGCTCGTCGATCGTCGACTTGGCGCTGGATCGAATCGCGAACCGTCTGGCGCAGCCGCGCCAGCGGAAACCCGGCGCTGTCGCTCAACTTGACCGGTCGGTGCCGACTCTCGCGGACATAGCCGGTCGCGCCGTGGTTGCGCACGAGCAGGTGAAGCTCGAAATCGTAGCCGTGCGGATTCAGGTTGCCGTGCGGTCGGCGCAAGCGAAGTGTCATGCGCCAGCGCTGGCCTGCGCCCAGGCTGGCACGCAATGGGTTCGGCGTCGCCGCCTCGTCGCGCCCGGCATACCAGCCCAGCATCAGCCGGGGCGGCAATTGCACCGGTCTGCCGTCGAGTGTGGCGAACTCCGGGTCGAACTGGAATCTCAAACCATCCGCGCCGGTCTGCGGCAGATCGGACACGACACCGGTCACCAGCAGGTCGACCGCCTCGAGGGCCGCAGGCAGGCGCTGCGCCAGTCGGTGTTGCGCCAGCAGACCGGTGCTGGTCCAGCCCAGCATGGCCATGGCGCCGATCGACACGATGGCCGCAAGCGGCCGCCGGATCAACCAGCTGCCGCGTTGGTCCATTCGAATCGCAGCGAGTGCCACCGCAAGCACCACGGCACATCCGGCAATCGCCAATCGACGCTGCAGCATCGCCACGGCCTCGAGTTCGGCCTGCTGCAGTTGCGCTGCGACACCCACCAGCCAGGCGAGACAGGCCGCCGCGATCCAGAGTGCCACCGCACCAGCGGCAAGCGATCGCCCGGCGGCAGCCCCTTCAACGCTGCCGAGGACGGTCGCGGACATGCACACAGTGTAGGATTTGGCCCCCGAATCCCAACGCTCGCCGCCTCCCCATTCGGCGGGATCACAGCCATGGACAAGTCCAGCTCTTCAGTCGCCGATCGCCTGGCCAAACTCGGCATCACGCTGCCACCGATCGCCAAGCCAGCCGCCGCCTATGTGCCGTTCGTGCGCACCGGCAACCTGGTCTTCATCTCCGGCCACATTGCCCGGCGCGATGGCAAACCCTGGGTCGGCCAGTTCGGCCGCGACATCGATACCGCGTACGGTTATCAGGCGGCGCGTGCGGTCGCCATCGATCTGCTTGGCACCTTGCAGGCGGCTGCCGGCAGCCTCGACAAGGTGGTGCGCATCGTCAAGTTGATGAGCCTGGTCAACAGCACGCCCGAATTCACCGAGCAGCACCTGGTGACCAATGGCGCCTCGGAGCTGATCGGCGAGTTGTTCGGCGATCGCGGCGCCCATGCGCGCAGCGCCTTCGGGGTTGCGCAGATTCCGATGGGTGCCTGCGTCGAGATCGAGATGATCGCCGAGGTCGAATGACGCGTTCCGAGTTCGATGAACCCGGCAAGACCTCGACCTGGCTGCTGATCGGCGGTGCATTGACCGGTGTTGCCGCCGTGGGCGCGGCCCTGGTCTCGCAACATGTGTTCGGCATGGAGCCTTGCCCGTACTGCGTGCTGCAGCGCGTGATCTTTCTCGCCATCGCCATCGCCTGCGGCCTCGGGCTGATTTGGTCCAACGCCAGCGGTCGGCGGATCGCGGCTGGCCTCGGCCTGTTGCTGGGTGTCGGTGGCATCGTTACCGCGCTGTACCAGCATTTCGTGGCAGCCGCGTCGGCATCGTGCAACCTGACACTGGCCGACCGGATCGTCGGCGGCATGCGGCTGGACAGTCTGTGGCCCGATGTGTTCTCGGCCCGCGCCAATTGCGCCGACGCCGCGGTCGACCTGTTCGGCATTCCCTACGAGTTCTGGAGCCTGGCGCTGTTCATCGCACTCGCCGCAGCGATGATCCGCGTCCTGCGCCGACCAGTCGATTGACCGATCTCACCGGCGGCGATACGGGCAGCGAGACGCCACGGTGGCGCAGACCCTGAAAAGTCAATTCGGCCCGGTGGTGGCCGGTGAAATCGCGGCGATGCTCGCGCCGCACTGCCGCACTTTCGACGCCGAGGCATTCACTACCGACGGATTGTCCGGCTTCGAAGACCTCGAACTGATGGCGCCTGCCGGCCAGCTGGCCAATGTGATGAAACGGCATCTTCCGGCCGATTTCGCGGCGGCGGGCGCGGTCGTTCTGGAGTCGCTCGGTCCCATCCTCGGCGGCAGTTCCGGCCACGGCATGGCGCCGTTCTTCTACCTGCCGCATGTCTTGTTCGTCGCCCGGTATGGCCTCGGTCATTTCGACTTGTCGATGCGATTGCAGCATGCGCTGACGCAGCGCTTCACCGCCGAATTCAGCATCCGCGCGTTCATCGAACACGATCAACCCCGCACATTGCGGCAACTGGCGCGCTGGACCCTCGACCCCAGCGAACACGTGCGGCGGCTGGTCAGCGAGGGGACCCGACCCCGCCTGCCATGGGCCAGTCGCCTGCGCGCCTTTCAGCGCGACCCCGGGCCGGTGCTCGATTTGCTTGAGCGGCTGAAGGACGATCCTTCGCTGTACGTGCGCCGTTCGGTCGCCAACAACCTCAACGACATCGGCAAGGACAATCCCGATCGATTGCTCGAGACGGCCGGCAGGTGGCTGGTTGGTGCCAGCGCCGAGCGCCGCTGGATCGTCGAACATGCGCTGCGCTCTGCGGTCAGGCGGGGCGACCGCGGCGCACTGGCGTTACTCGGTTACGCACACGCCGCGCGGCTGGATGTTCACGACATCTCGATCACGCCGCAGTCGGCCGTGATCGGCGATACATTGGTCATTGAATGCGTGCTGCGAAACCCTGCACGGCGTGCGCAGACGGCGCTGATCGACTTGGTCGTCCACTACATCAAGGCGCGCGGCGACCGCAGCCCCAAGGTGTTCAAGCTGAAGCGCATCGAGCTCGCTCCGAACCAATCGGTGCGCCTGTGCAAACGTGTCTCACTGGCCCAGCTGACCACCTGTCAGCATCATGCCGGTGAACACCGCGTCGAGCTGCTGATCAACGGCATCAGTCAGCCGCTGGGCGGCTTCGACTTGCGCTTGGGCTGAGACCGGATCGCCGACGCGTCAGTCGGCCTGCCGCAGGCTCTGGGCTTTCAGCCCCGAAACCGCCTTGCCCTTGCGTGCACGCTTGCCGACATAGGCAGCGAGGTTGGCCGCCTTCAGCGTCTCGTCGCGCGGTTTGCCGCGCGGGCTGCTGCCGATGACCACCAGACTCTGATCGATCGGACAGCAATCGAGGAGCTGATCCTTGGCATCGAGATCCATCAGCGTCAACCCGCGCCCGCCATTGGCCTGGCGCTTCAGATCGGACAGATCGAATACCAGCAGCCGGCCGCCCTTCGACAGGCAGGCCAGCTGACTCGCATCACCAACCAGCCGCGGCGCCAAAGGCAGCTCGCCCGCCTCTAGGCTGAGGAAGGCCTTGCCGCCGCGCTGCCGCGTGATCACGTCGCCAACCTGAGCGAGCAGACCGTAGCCGCCGCTGCCGGCCAGAAGCAACAGTTGCGGTGCTTCGGCTGCGAGGTAGAAAGCGGGCTGGCTGCCACTTTCGAGCTCGATCAGGGTGGTGATCGGCTGCCCATCACCGCGCCCGCCGGGCAGCAGACTGACCGGCGTCGAATAGACGCGTCCGTTATTGCCGAATACCAGCAGCGGATCGACGCTGCGGCATGCAAAGTAGGCCCGCAGGCCGTCACCGGCCTTGAACTGCAGGCCGTCGATCGCGATTTCATGACCCTTCAACGCACGTACCCAGCCCTTCTGGCTGACCACGACGGTGACCGGTTCGTCCACCAGTTTCACCTCGGCCACCGCGCGCTTCTCGGCTTGGATCAGGGTGCGCCGCGCATCGCCATGTTGCTTCGCATCGGTCTCGATTTCCTTGATCACGGTGCGCTTCAGCGTGGCCGGGCTGTTCAGGATGTCTTCGAGCTTGCCTTGAGCGGCGCGCAGTTCGGTCAACTCCTGCTCGATCTTGATGGCCTCCAGGCGGGCCAGCTGGCGCAGCCGGATTTCCAGAATGTCTTCGGCTTGGCGATCGCTGAGCGCAAAACGCTCGATCAGTGCCTGCTTGGGTTCATCGCTGGCCCGGATGATCCGGATCACCTCGTCGATGTTCAGCAGCACCAGCTGTCGGCCTTCCAGCACATGGATGCGATCCAGCACCTTGGCCAGCCGGTGCCGGCTGCGCCGCTCGACCGTCAACATGCGAAAGGCGATCCACTCGACCAGGATCTGGCGCAGGCTTTTCTGCGTCGGTCGTCCATCGCCGCCGATCATCGTCAGATTGATCGGCGACGAGGTTTCCAGGCTGGTGTGGGCCAGCAGCGTCGTGATCAGGTCCTGCTGCGCGATGGTCCGGCTCTTCGGCTCGAACACCAGCCGCACCGCCGCCTCCTTGCTCGATTCATCGCGCACCGCGTCGAGCACGCCGAGCACGGTTGCCTTGAGCTGCAACTGATCGGCGCTGAGCGACTTCTTGCCCGCCTTGACCTTGGGGTTGCTCAGCTCCTCGATCTCTTCGAGCACCTTCTGCGAACTGGTGCCCGGCGGCAATTCGGTCACGACGAGCTGCCACTGGCCACGCGCCAGATCCTCGATCTTCCAGCGCGCCCTGACTTTCAGGCTGCCGCGCCCGCTCGCGTAGGCCGCACGGATCTCGTCGACGCTGCTGATGATCTGAGCTCCACCCGGATAGTCGGGGCCCGGGATCAACGCGGCCAGATCGGCCTCGCCGAGCGTCGCATCCTTGATCAAGGCCACCGCGGCGGCGGCGATTTCGCGCAGGTTGTGCGACGGCACTTCGGTGGCGAGCCCGACCGCGATGCCGCTTGCGCCGTTCAGCAGCACGAACGGCAAACGCGCCGGCAACTGCTTGGGCTCCTGGGTCGAGCCGTCGTAGTTCGGAACGAAATCGACCGTGTCCTCGTCGATTTCGTCGAGCAGCAGGCGGGTGATCGGTGCCAGCCGCGCCTCGGTGTAGCGCATCGCCGCCGCGCCATCACCATCACGCGACCCGAAATTGCCCTGGCCGTCGATCAGCGGGTAGCGTTGAGAAAAATCCTGCGCCATGCGCACCAGCGCGTCGTAGGCCGCCTGGTCGCTGTGCGGATGGAAGCGGCCCAGCACATCGCCGACGACCCGAGCGCTCTTGACCGCCTTCGGCCCGCTGGCCGTCGTGAAGGCCAGGCCCATGCGCTCCATCGCATACAGGATCCGGCGTTGCACCGGTTTCTGTCCATCGCAGACATCCGGCAGTGCCCGGCCCTTGACCACGCTCAGTGCATATTCGAGGTAGGCGCGCTCGGCGTAGGCCGACAGGCTGGTGAAATCGCCACCATCCGCCTCGAAGGCATCGGACTGTGAAAAAAGATCGTTCATGCTCAGGGAAAAGTGAAAACGGGTCGCCGCGACGAGGATCGATCAGGGCGGTGCGGCAGCCAGGCGCTGCGCATATTCGTCGGCCAGCATCGACATCACGATCAGCGAGTCGTAGCCATCGCCGGTCCTGACGCTTTCGCGCAGCCGACCCTCCTCGACGAAGCCTTCGCTTCGATACAGCGCCTGCGCCGGCAGATTCAGACCCTTGACATCGAGCCAGAAGCGGTGCGCGTGCAGATCGCGAAAGGCCATCTGCGCCAGACCGCGCAGGCAGGCCCGGCCGATTCCGATGCCGTGCATCGCCGGCAGCAGCACCAGTCGTTTCAGCTCGATCGAGTGGTGCGGATTGCGGCAACCCAGCAGGATCACGAAGCCGGCCGACTCGTAGCCGCTCCCGGCCTCGACGATAAAATGCCGGAAATCCGGAAAACGCACCGCACCTTCGTGCTGGATGCGCTCCCACGGCGTGATGAACGGCAGGTTCAGCGGATCCTGCTCGACCGACAACACGAAGTCGAGGTCGGACAACATGGTCGGACGCAGGCGGATCTGCGCAGACGGCTGGCTCATGGCGCTCGACATGTGATCAGCACTGCGTCCGTGCGCCGCGTTCAGATATCGACTTCGACATCATCACCGTGCAATTCCATCAGTTCGCGCCTCGACTGCGCCTCGCCCTTGCCCATCAGCTTGGTCAATGACGCAACGGTGGCGGCATGCCCGGCCGCACCGTAGCTGATCGGCAGCAGGCGGCGTGTATCGGGATTCAGCGTGGTGTCCCACAGCTGCTCGGCGTTCATCTCGCCCAGGCCCTTGAAGCGGCTGATCGTCCACGCACCTTCGCGCGTGCCTTCCTTGCGCAACTTGTCCAGCGTGGCGCCGAGTTCACCTTCATCCAGCGCGTAGATCTTGGCTGCCGGCTTCTTGCCGCGCGCCGGGGCGTCGACCCGGAACAACGGCGGCTTTGCCACATAGATGTTGCCGGCTTCGATCAGCTTCGGAAAGTGCCGAAAAAACAGCGTCAGCAACAGCACCTGGATGTGCGAGCCATCGACATCGGCGTCGCTCAGGATGCAGATCTTGCCGTAACGCAAGCCGCTGAGGTCGCCGCCGTCCATGCTGTGCGGATCGACGCCGATTGCCACCGCGATGTCATGAATTTCGTTGTTGGCAAACAGCCGGTCGCGCTCAACCTCCCAGGCATTGAGCACCTTGCCGCGCAACGGCAACACCGCCTGGGTTTCCTTGTTCCGACCCATCTTCGCGCTGCCGCCGGCCGAGTCGCCTTCGACCAGGAACAACTCGTTGTTGCCCAGGTCGCGGCTTTCGCAATCGGTCAGCTTGCCGGGCAACACCGCCACACCCGAGCCCTTGCGCTTCTCGACCTTCTGGCTGGCGCGTTGACGGGTCTGCGCCTGGCGGATCACCAGCTCGGCCAGCCGCTTGCCGATGTCCACATGCTGGTTCAGCCACAACTCGAGCGCCGGCCTGACGTAGGTCGTGACCAGGCGCAGCGCGTCGCGGCTGTTCAGCCGCTCCTTGATCTGGCCCTGGAACTGCGGATCGAGCACCTTGGCCGACAACACGAAACTGGCACGCGAGAATACGTCCTCGGGCATCAGCTTCACGCCCTTGGGCAGCAGCGCATGCAGTTCGATGAACCCCTTGACGGCACCGAACATGCCGTCTTTCAAGCCCGATTCATGGGTGCCACCGGCCACGGTCGGAATCAGATTGACATAACTCTCTCGCATCGGCGCGCCGTCTTCGGTGAACGCGACACACCAGGCCGCGCCCTCGCCTTCGGCGAAATTCTCGGTCTCACCGCGATCCGCGTAGTGGGCGCCCTCGAACAGCGGGATCACCGGATCGGCATTCAGGTTCTGGGTCAGGTAGTCGCGCAGGCCGTCCTGGTATTGCCAGTTCAACACCTCGCCGCTCTTCTCGGTCGTCAACGACACCTTGACGCCTGGCATCAACACCGCCTTGCTGCGCAACAGGTGCATCAGCTCGTGACGCGGCAGCTCGGCGCTGTCGAAATACTTGGGATCGGGCCATGCACGCACCGTCGTTCCGCTGCGACGCTCGCCGGAGGTCGGCTTGCGCAGGGTCAAGGGCTGGACGACATCGCCGGCGGCGAAGCCGATCGACGCGACCTGGCCTTCGCGCCAGACCGTCACGTCGAGCCGCTTCGACAGTGCGTTGGTCACGCTGACCCCGACACCGTGCAGCCCGCCCGAGAAACTGTAGGCCGCGCCGCCGCCCTTGTCGAACTTGCCCCCGGCATGCAGCCGCGTGAAGACAATTTCCACCACCGCTACCTGTTCCTCGGCATGCAGGCCGAACGGTATGCCGCGGCCGTCGTCGACCACGCTGACCGAGCCGTCACTGTGCAAGGTGACATCGATGTGTTTGCCGTACTCGGCCAGCGCCTCGTCGGCCGCGTTGTCGATCACCTCCTGGATGATGTGCAGCGGGTTGTCGGTGCGCGTGTACATGCCCGGCCGCTGCTTGACCGGCTCGAGCCCTTTCAATACGCGGATCGATGCCTCGCCATAGGTGGCGCTCGATTGATTCGTCTTGCCTGCATGTTTGGTGGCCATGGCGCCGGATTGTAGGGATGCGATCCGGCGCGCCTCCGGCAGATTCCCGCACGATTGGCTACAGTCCCGCATGCCTTCAATTGCCATCGAGCGTCCTGCCCCGACCACGCTGTCGATGCGCCAGGTGCTGTTTTGCGGCGCGATGATCGTCACGATGTCGATGGGCATCCGGCACGGATTCGGGCTTTGGCTGCAGCCGATCACGATGGACCGCGGCTGGAGCCGCGAGACCTTCGCCTTCGCGCTGGCGATCCAGAATCTGGCCTGGGGCCTGGCCGGGCCACTGGCCGGCGCCATCTCCGACCGCTACGGTGCCTGGCGCGTATTGCTGGCCGGCAGCGTGCTGTACGGGCTGGGGCTGGTCCTGATGGGTCTGGCAACCTCCGGTCTGGCTTTCACCGGCAGCGCTGGCGTCATGCTGGGCCTGGCGCAATCGGGAACGACCTATGCCGTGGTCTACGGGGTCATCGGCCGCAATGTCGCCGCCGACAAGCGCAGCTGGGCGATGGGTGTCACCGCGGCCGCCGGGTCATTCGGCCAGTTTCTGATGGTGCCGGTGGAGAACTGGCTGATCGGCGGTTTCGGCTGGCAGAACGCGCTGTTCGTTCTGGGTTGCCTGTCGCTGCTGATCATTCCGCTCGCATTCGGCCTCAAGGAACGCACCGCCGTCGCCTCGACCGGCCTGCAACAAAGCATCGGCGAGGCCTTGCGCGAGGCTTTCCGCTACCCGAGCTTTCGCTGGCTGATGGCCGGTTATTTCGTCTGCGGTTTTCAGGTCGTCTTCATCGGAGTGCACATGCCGAGTTATCTGAAGGACAAGGGGTTGAGCCCGGATGTCGCGACCACGGCGCTGGCGCTGATCGGCCTGTTCAATGTCTTCGGCACCTACGCGGCCGGGTCGCTCGGCCAGCGCATACCGAAGAAATACATCCTCTCGTCGATCTATCTGCTTCGTTCGGTTGCGATCGTCGCCTTCCTCAGCCTGCCGCTGTCGCCGATGAGTGTGTACATCTTCGCTTCGGTGATGGGCATCCTCTGGCTGTCGACCGTTCCGCCGACCAATGCCACCGTGGCACAGATCTTCGGCGTGCAATACCTCTCGATGCTCGGCGGCTTCGTCTTCCTCAGCCACCAGATCGGCAGCTTTCTGGGCGTCTGGCTCGGCGGGCGGCTGTACGACGCGACCGGTAGCTACGACCTGGTCTGGTGGATCGCGGTGGCGCTGGGCATTTTTGCGGCGCTGGCCAATCTGCCGGTGCGCGAAGCGGCGATCACCCGCTTGGCGCCAGCCGCCTGATGATCATGGCCGGCAGCCCAGACACCAACGCTCGCCGGGGCCGGTTCAACCCCTGGCGGGTAGCCGCCGCCTGGATTGCCGTGGTGAGCGCGCTGCTGATCGTCTTCGCCGCCTACCGACAGCCCGACATGATGCTGCAGATGGCGCAGCAGTTGTGGAGCTGCTTCTGATGTCAACCCGTGATGTCAACCCCTGATGAAAACAGCTGACCGCCACACGAGCCTTGCACCGTCAGCCTGGGTGGTTCGCTGGGCGGGCCTTCTGCCGGCCGGTGCCACCGTGCTCGATCTGGCCTGCGGCAGCGGGCGGCATGTGCGCTGGCTTGCCGACAGGGGGTTCGCAGTCACCGCGGTTGACCGCGACGCCGCGGCCGTGCAGCCGCTGCGCGACATTGCGGGGGTCGACGTCCGGGTGGCCGATCTGGAGGGTCAGCCCTGGCCCCTCGAAGGCCGTCATTTTGACGCCATCGTCATCACCAACTACCTGTGGCGCCCGCTCTGGCCGCGGCTGATCGAGAGCCTGCGCCCGACCGGCCTGCTGATCCACGAGACCTTCTCCGTCGACCAGGCCAGCATCGGCAAACCATCCAATCCGGCCTTCCTGCTGAAACACGGCGAACTGCTCGAACGCGCGGCCGGTCTGCGGATACTGGGCTATGAAGACGGCTTTTTGACCGACCCGGATCGCTTCGTGCAGCGAATCACCGCCATCGGCATTCCGGGGCACGCCATGTCGGCGCAAGCCCCTCGCCATCCGTTGTGAACCGCAGGCCGACCCGGCGCTGCCGCCAGGGCGGCTAAAATCCGCCGATTCTCCAAGGATCCTCCCGAATGAAACCCATTGTTGGCAGCATCGTTGCGATGGTCACGCCGATGCACGACGACGGCAGCATCGATTTCGACGGCCTGCGCAGTTTGATCGACTGGCATGTCGCAGAAGGGACCGACTGCATCTGCGTCGTCGGGACGACCGGCGAATCGCCCACCGTCACGGTCGACGAGCATTGCGACATCATCCGTGCCGCGGTTGATCACGCCAAGGGACGTGTCCCGATCATGGCGGGTACCGGCGGCAATTCGACCCGCGAGGCCATCGAGCTGGCCCGCTATGCCGCCGAGGTCGGCGCCGATTGTTCTTTGTCAGTCGTGCCCTACTACAACCGGCCGTCGCAGAACGGCATCTATCAGCATTTCAAGGCGATCGCCGAGGCAGTCGACCTGCCGATGATGCTGTACAACGTGCCGAGCCGGACGGTGGCCGACATGTCGGTCGAGACCACGCTGCGTCTGGCCCAGATCCCCGGCATCTTCGGTATCAAGGAAGCCACCGGCGACATCGGCCGTGCCTCCTGGCTGATCAAGCAGGCACCGGCCAGTTTTTCGGTCTGTTCCGGCGACGACTCGACCGCGGTGGCGCTGATGTTGCTGGGCGGCAAGGGCAATGTCAGCGTGACCGCCAACGTCGCCCCGCGCGCGATGCACCAGATGTGCATGGCCGCCCTTGAGGGCCGGGTTCGCGAAGCCACCGCCCTGCATCTGCAACTGCTGCCGCTGCACCAGCACCTGTTCTGTGAGCCAAGCCCCGCACCCGCCAAATGGGCGCTGGCCCGCCTGGGCCGATGCGGAGCAGGGCTGCGCCTGCCG
>JANNNE010000014.1:0-4903 GCA_031398385.1 Ideonella sp. | reverse complement strand
GGCAAGGAAAACTGCATGGGCGACGAGGCCGGTCGCTGCATGACACACGACCTGTGGGCCAGCCTCAACGCGAAGATGATCGAGTACCTGGATTCGATCTCGCTGAAGAAGCTGGTCGATGAACAGGTGGCCAAGGGCGTGTCGATCCAGGATGCGCCGGTCAAGCGCGCCATCTCTTCGCAGCCGGTGGTGCGGCCGATCAAGATCACTGCACCGAACTCGGTGTTCGCGCTCGGCACCGCCATGTCGAAGTGAGCCCACGTACGGCCTTTCAACCAGCAAGCCAAGAACAGGACTCCGCACTTCCCGATCTACATGGACTACGGCGCGACCAGTCCGGTGGACCAGCGGGTGGTCGACGCGATGATCCCCTGGTTGCGTGAGCACTTTGGCAACCCGGCGTCCCGCAGCCAAGGGATCATCGCGTCGACGACGCGCTGATCCACCGGATTGGTGGCTCCGTAATCCATATAGATCGGAAAATGCGGCGTCATGTCCATGAAATCAGGGGCTCTTGAAAGATTGGTTGAGGGGCGAGCTGTGGCGCAAGCTGATCCGCTTCGCCTACTTCGAGAAAGCCGTACCCAGTGCGAAGACCGAATTCGGCGCGGTGATCTTGATCGGCTTGACCACCGGCTGGGACGAGATCGCCCGCTTGACCGGCTGCTCCTCGATCGACACACCTTTGGCCAGTTGCTCATCGACCAGCTTCTTCAGCGAGATCGAATCGAGATACTCGATCATCCGGGTGTTCAGGCTCGCCCACAGATCGTGCGTCATGCAACGGCCTGCGTCGTCACCCATGCAGTTTTCCTTGCCGGCACAACCGGTGGCATCGATCGGTTCGTCGACCGCAACAATGATGTCGGCAACCGAAATCTCTTCCGATTTGCGCCCCAGCGAATAGCCGCCACCGGGACCCCGGGTGCTCTCGACCAGTTCGTGCCGGCGCAGTTTGCCGAACAACTGCTCGAGATAGGACAAGGATATTTGCTGCCGCGAGCTGATAGCCGCTAGGGCGACCGGACCCGAATGCTCACGCAATGCGAGGTCAATCATCGCGGTCACCGCAAAGCGACCTTTGGTGGTCAGACGCATGGAAACTCTCCTGTAGCCCCTGAGGGGCATGACAAACAAGACAAAACGGACGGTCTGTCAGGCTTGCAAAATCATCGGAACTAATGCACCAACATGGTGCCTCTTACCCGACTGGATTCGTCAAGTATAACTTAAACCTACTGATTTGGTCAAGTTATGACCGGGAAGTTCCCTGTCCGGACCATGCCTTGTCCAAGACAGCCCCGCTGTTACGTCGCCCCGCCTGATGAGCCAGGCAAATACAGGGATACCCACAGGGTGGAGCCCAGGGAATCGAGGCACCCACTCACTCGTCAGGTGAGAGGCTGACGGCCGGCAACGGATCGATATCGATCGCCACGTCCGCGTTTTGCGCCCGATGACGCAAGGCATGGTCGACCAGCACCAATGCCAGCATCGCCTCTGCAATCGGCGTGGCCCGAATCCCGACGCAGGGGTCGTGGCGCCCGAAGGTTTCCACCTGGGTCGCTCGCCCGGCCCGGTCGATCGATGGCCGCGGGCTGCGAATCGAGCTGGTCGGCTTGATCGCAATCGATACCGTCAGGTCTTGGCCGGTCGAAATGCCCCCGAGTACGCCCCCGGCATGGTTGCTGGCAAAGCCGTCGGGGAGCATCGCGTCGCCATGCATCGTGCCGCGTTCGGTCACGCAACCGAAACCGGAACCGATCTCGACGCCCTTCACTGCGTTGATACCCATCATCGCGTACGCGATCTCGGCATCGAGCTTGTCGTACAGCGGCTCGCCCCAGCCCGCCGGTACGCCATGGGCCGCCACTGCGATGCGCGCACCACAGCTGTCGCCAGCCTTGCGCAATTCGTCCATGTAGGCTTCAAGGCGCGAGATATCGCTGCGATTGGCGGCAAAAAAGGGGTTATCGCCTACATACGCCAGCGATTCGAACGGCACCGCGATGTCGCCGAGCTGGGTCATGTGGCCGCTGAAGCTGACGCCGTGATGATCGCGCAACCACTTGCGCGCCACCGCGCCGGCACCAACCATCGGTGCGGTCAGGCGCGCCGAGGATCGCCCGCCACCCCGCGGGTCGCGCAGGCCGTATTTGCGCCAATAGGTGTAATCGGCGTGGCCGGGCCGGAAGGTATCGAGGATGTTGCCGTAGTCGCGGCTGCGTTGGTCGGTGTTGCGGATCAGCAGGCAGATCGGGGTGCCGGTGGTCTGGCCTTCGAAGACGCCGGACAGGATTTCGACCGCATCGGCCTCGTTTCGCTGCGTGACATGGCGGCTGGTACCGGGCCGGCGCCGATCGAGCTCAGGCTGGATGTCGGCCTCAGACAGGGCCATGCCGGGCGGGCAACCATCGATGACACAGCCGATGGCCGGGCCGTGCGACTCGCCGAAGTTCGTGACGCGAAACAAGGTTCCAAACGTGCTGCCGGACATGAAGACCTTCTGGACCAGCGGCGGGAAGCGACCAGCGCGACACGCCGAAGGACCCGGTTTGCAAAACCCGATTTTAGCGATGCACCCGCTCGCGGGCCTGGCGCCGCTCGACCACCTGTCGATACAGCGTGCCATAACTGGCCGCGGCTTCCTGCCAGGAGAAGTCCTGCGCCATCGCCCGCTGCATCATCCGGGTCCAATCCCCCGGCTGGGCAAACATCAGCTGCGCGCGGAAAACCGCGTCGTCCAGCGCGGCCGGCGTGGCGTGTTCGAAGCTGAAGCCAGTCGAGCGGCCGTCTTCGGAGCTACCGTCTCCCAGATCAAGCACCGTATCGGCCAGGCCACCGACCCGGCGTACGATCGGCAGGCTGCCATAACGCAGGCCGTACAGCTGAGTCAGCCCGCAGGGCTCGAAGCGCGACGGCACCATCACCGCATCGGCCGCGCCCATCATCGCGTGCGCCCATTGCTCGTCATAGCCGATGCGTACCGCGACCTGCCGCGGATTGGCTGCGGCGACGCTGCGGAACGCCGATTCAAGGCTGGGTTCGCCGGTCCCCTGCAAGACCAGTTGCACACCGCGCCCGAGCATCGATGGCAAGGCATCGAGCAGCAGATCAAGCCCTTTTTGCGAACTGAGCCGGCTGACTACCGCGATCAGCAGCGAATCGGCGCTTTCGGCCAGACCCATCTCCCGCTGCAGGGTCTGCTTGCACACCAGCTTGCCGCTCAGGTCTGACGCGTCGTAGCGCCGGGCGAGGGCCGGATCGGTAGCGGGATTCCAGATCTTGCCATCGACCCCGTTGAGGATTCCCGAAACGGTACCGACCCGACCCTGGATCACGCCATGCAGGCCGAATCCCTGGTCCGGCGTGGCGATTTCAGCGGCATAGGTCGGACTGACCGTTGTCACGTGATCGGCAAACTTCAGACCGGCTTTCATGAAGGACAACTGATGGTGAAATTCCAGGCCGGTGGCGTGCATCAGCCGGGCCGGCAGCCCCAGCAGATGAAAATCGCCAGCCGGGAACAAGCCCTGGAAGGCCAGGTTGTGCACGGTGAACACGGTGCCGACATCGATTGCCGGATTGGCGACCACATAGGCACACGACATCGCGGCGTGCCAGTCGTGTGCATGCAGGATGTCGGGCGTCCAGCGCGGATCCAGTTCACCGGCTGCCAGATGGGCCGCCACCCAGCCCAGCAGGCCGAAGCGTTGCGCGTTGTCCGGCCATTCGCTGCCATCGCTCTGCTGATACGGGCTGCCTGGCCGACGATAGAGAAACGGCGCGTCGATCACATAGACTGGCAGGTGGCTGTAGGGCATGCGACCGAGACGCAGCTCGACCCGGCCGGCACCGAAGATGGCGCCCAGGCGGCAGATCGGCTGCTGGTGCAACACCGCATCGACGATCGCCGGCAGGCCCGGCAGAACCAGCCGGGTATCGTGCCCCTGCCCCAGCAGCGCCTGGGGGAGCGCGCCCATCACGTCGGCCAGACCGCCGGTCTTGACCAGCGGAAAGATCTCCGCAGCAACCTGAAGCAGCTTCATTTGTCGAGCCGCTCCAGCATGTCGACCGTCACCAGCGTGATGCCGGTATCGGTGCGGTGGAAACGCTTCGCGTCGAAAGCGGGATCCTCGCCGATCACCATGTCGTCCGGAATGCTGCATCCGCGGTCGACCACGGTACGCGTCAGTCGGGCACGTCGGCCAATCCGCACTCCGGGCATCACCACCGACCAGCTGACGCTGGCGTGCGAATGCACGCGCACACTCGAGAACAACACGCTGCGAAAGACATGCCCCGACACGATGCATCCGCCCGAAACCAGCGACTCGATCGCCATGCCGCGGCGATCCCCTTCGTTGTGAACGAACTTGGCCGGCGGAAGCTGCGACTGGTACGTCCAGATCGGCCAGTGCGTGTCGTACAGATTCAACATCGGCACGGTGGCGGTGAGATCGATGTTCGCATCCCAGAACGCATCGATGGTGCCGACATCGCGCCAATAGGGCTCTTCATGCACCCGTGCACCAACCGCGCTGAGTTCGAACGGATGCGCCGCAGCCTGCCCGTCTCGCACTGCCGCCGGAATGATGTCCTTGCCGAAATCGTGCTGCGAATCCGGATTGGCCAGGTCCTTCTCGAGCGCTTTGTACAGATACTTCGCATTGAAGATATAGATGCCCATGCTGGCCAGCGCTTCGTCGGGTCGACCCGGAATCGACGGCGGGTCATCCGGTTTCTCGACAAAATCGACCACCATGTTGTTCGCGTCGACCGCCATCACCCCGAACGAACTCGCCTCCGAACGCGGTACCGAGATGCAGGCAACCGTGCACTCCCGGCCCTTGGCCACGTGGTCGGCGAGCATTGCCGCGTAGTTCATCTTGTAGATGTGGTC
>JANNNE010000374.1:0-7125 GCA_031398385.1 Ideonella sp. | reverse complement strand
GCGACCCAGCGCGCCGGGTCTTCCTGCGGCATGTCGGTCCGGTTCTGCGGTGTGTCGATGATGGTCGGCAGCACGCAGTTGACATTGATGTTCTGTTCGCGAAGTTCAGCCGCCATCGCTTCGGTGAGCCGGATCACGCTGCTCTTGGCCGCGCAATAGGCCCCCATCCTGGCCTGGCCGCGCTGCGCCGAAAACGCGCCGACATTGACGATCTTGCCGCCGCCGCGTTCCAGCATGTGAGGCACCACCACCCGCACCATGTTGCGCAGCGTGCGGGTATTCAGCTCGTAAAGAAAGTCCCAAGTGTCGTCGCCGGTCTCGTGCACTGCCTCGCCCATCCGGAAGCCGCCGGCCAGGTTGCACAACACGTCGACGCGGCCGAAACGGCTCAGCGCGGCCTGCAGTGCATCGGCGGCGTGCGCGGGCTTCAGCAGGTCGCCCGCGAAGTGAAGCCGCCGGGCATCCGCCTGGCCGAATGCCGATTCGAGTTGTGCCACATCGCGGTCGAGCAGCACCAGGTTGGCGCCACCCGCCGCAAAATTCGCCGCGATCGCGCGCCCCAGATTGCCCGCTGCGCCCGTCACCAGAACGGTCCGTTGATCGATGCTCATGCTTGCTCCTGATCGGCGTTCGGACGATGGTAACGCGGGCCTGTTCAGCACCGCGCTCAAGCGACGCCGCGCAATCGTCTGGCATAACAGCCCCGGCTGGTCATATGATGCCGGCCATGGTCCTCGAATTGAACGCCGTCACCACCGGAGATGGCCCGCCGGTCTTGTTGCTGCACGGGCTGTTCGGCTCGGCGACCAATTGGCGCGGCATTGCGCGCGCGCTCAGCGACACTTATCAGGTCCACGCGCTCGATCTGCGCAACCACGGCGCCTCGCCGTGGGCCGACACCATGCCCTACACCGCGATGGCCGAAGATGTGCAGGCCTACATCGATCGACACGGTCTGGCGCCGGTCTCGGTCATCGGCCACAGCATGGGCGGCAAGACCGCGATGGCGCTGGCCCTGCTGCACCCCGACTCGATCGCCCGGCTGATCGTCGCCGACATCGCACCGGTGGCCTATGCCGATACCCTGACGCCATTCGCCGAGGCGATGCGCAGCATCGATGTATTCGCAGCTGCCAGCCGGACCGAGGTGCAACGGCGCCTGCAGGAGACCTTGCCCGATCCGTCGGTGGCCGGATTCCTGGCGCAGAACCTGGTCACCCGCAACGATCATTTTGACTGGCGCATCAACCTCGGCGTGATCAGCGCCGAGATGTCGACCCTGAGCCGGTTTCCGGACGAGCTTCGCGATCTGCGCTACCAGCGGCCGATCACGGTGATTGCCGGCGCGAATTCGGCCTATGTCGCCAGGCGCGACGGCAGCGATTTTGCGCCGATGTTCAGCGATGTCGAGGTGCAGATCATCAACGGTGCGGGCCATTGGGTGCACGCTGACAATCCGGACGAATTCGTCGCCATCGCCCGGCGGGCACTGACCGCCTGAACCCGGCAGGCGCGGTGGCTGGGTTGCCGTTATCGGGCGTCACTCGGGTTGCGGAACGAGGACCCATTCCGAGATGATCGGCGCAGGCTGCAGCGGCCCTGCCCCCAGCCGCATCACGGTCGTCGACGGCCGATTGAAACCCCGGGCAAGGCGTCGCCTCGAGCCACAACGATCGGACAGTTCAGCACCACCCGCGTCGTCTCCAAGGTGGCCTGACCCGCTTCCGCGGCATTCAATACCGCTTCCTCGGACATCAGAACACGCGGCGTGCTGCCACCAGCCCAGGTGACCTTGACCATCTGCCACAGCGGGCTGTAGGCCTTGTCACGGTTGCCATGGCCGAGCGGAACCGGCGCCGATGCAAAAACGCTGCCCTGGACGAAAAGCCAGTCATCAGCGGCACCACACTTGCCGGCATCACAAGCTGGAACCCGATCGACAAGAAAGCACACCCATCATGACTGGATCAACCCCTACCTCACCCCCGCTCGGTCGTGAAGCCATCACGGCGCGGACCTTTGTACTCAAACAGATCAAGGACGATCACAAGACCTTCAAGAGTGCCTGGCGCCGTTTTGCCGAGCTCGGCACCGCGCAACAAGCCCCGGAAGCCGATGCGCTGGTGCGCGGGTTGGTCGCCGACCTGCGTTTTCATTCGTGGTTCGAACAGGCACACCTGTATCCGGCAGTCAACGCCGGCAACGATAATCGGCACCGCACCGAACTGGCAGAAGCCGAACACCATGCCATCGATTCGCTGCTCGAGCGGCTGGAATCGCGACGGGCGGGTGACGAGCAGTTCGCGGCCCTGTTTCAGGTGGTGTGTGAGCAGATCGTGCGCCATGCGCGACGTGAAGAGGCCGACATCTTCCCGCTGCTGAAAGACGCACCGGTCGACTGGCCGGCATTGGCGAGCCTGATCCGGCAGCGCGACGAGCCGGTCGCGCCCACCAACTCGGCAGCGCTGCAGGCGACCCCCGACGACGTGTTGAATCCGCCAGCACCCCCGCCGGTCGACGATAGGATCGAGCCGCCGTTGGTACTGGCGACGCCGGACACGCCGGCCGAGCGCCGTGCGGCTGCGCGTCGAGCACCGATCAAATGACCCCACCCCCGACGCCGCCCCCTGACGCTGTCCGCCTTGATCTTTCTTGGCCTGACCGAGAGCGCCTGCTCAACTCCAGCCACCCGACCAACGACAGCCGCCAGGTGCTGGCCGAGTCGTTCACGCCCGAGCACGCGCGCAAACAGGCGTTTTATCCGCTCACCTGTCCGATCAGTTGCGGGCCGGCGTCGATCGCAGCGGCGATCACGGTTGGCGTGACGCTGCACGACGAGCGGGTCCGATCTCGCTGGCACGTTTTGGTCGCGGCGTCGTGGCGCGGGCCGCGGTCGGCATGCTGATGTATCGAGGGCATCTGCTACCCTCGACGACCAGCAAGACTCAGCGCTGCTTGTTTGCGCCAGGCACAGTCGGATCTTCTCCCTTGGCGTGCGACTGGCCTGCCTGCTCCGCACGTTTCAATTCCCGCGCTTCCTCTTCGTTCTCTGGTGCCGCTCGGCGTGCGGCCTCGTCGACCTTGCCCGCCTCGACAAACTTCTGTTGCGCTTCGTCATAGCGGCGAGCCGCGTCGCGGTTGCCTTCGCCCTGGTTCTTCTGCTCGCTCATGGTTGTTCTCCTGGGTGGATGGGAAACTCGATGAAACCACGCTGAGCGAGCGGCGACCGTAGGAGTCGACGCCATCGGCGGGTCCGAGATCGGCGCAAACGTCCAAGCCACGCAACCCGCCATCCCAGTCCCGACACGAGTGCTTTGTAACGAGGGTCAGGACAACGGCAATCGGGCGTTCGATTTCAGGCCTGCAGCCGACGACGATCAGCCGGATCGATGCGAAGCATCTGGCGGTATTTGGTGACGGTGCGCCGCGCCACCACCAGACCCTGACTGGCCAACTGCTGGGTGATTTCGACATCCGACAGTGGTGCCGCCGGCTGCTCGGCCGCGATGATGTCGCCGATCAGGCTGCGGATCGCCATCGGCGAACAGGCGCTGCCGTTCTCGCTGTGCATCGCGCGCGAGAAGAAGCGCTTCATCTCGATGACACCGTTCGGCGTGGCGAGAAATTTGTTGTTGGTCACACGCGAGACGGTCGACTCGTGGATCGACAATTCCTCGGCGATGTCGCGCAGCGCCAGCGGCTTCATCGCCATTGCGCCGAAATCGAGAAAATGCCGCTGCCGCCGCACGATAGCGGCCGCCACGTCGACGATGGTCGAGAAGCGCTGCTCGAGGTTGCGCATGGTCCATTGCGCTTCCTGCAGATGGGCCGCCAGTTCGCGGTCGCCGCGCCTGCGGTGGCGCTGGAACAGGTCGGCGCAGCCACGGCTCAATCGCACCCTCGGCACCACGGCCGGGTTGAGTTCGACCCGCCACTGCCCTCGCAGCTTGCGCGTGATGACATCGGGAATCACATACGCCGCCTGCTCGCTGCCGAATCGCCAGCCCGGCCGCGGATCGAAGCGACGGATGCGATCACAAACCGCCTGCACCCGTTCCGGAGGCATTTTCAGCAGCCGTGCCAGCTTGCCGACTTCGCGCGCAGCCAGCAGCTGCAGGTGCTCACCGACGATCAACTTGGCCAGACGCGCATCATCGGGGCAGGTGATCGTCGGCATCTGCAGCATCAGACATTCGCCGACGTCGCGCGCCGCGATGCCTGCCGGCTCGAGTGCCTGCACACGGCTCAGCGCAATCGCCATCTCTTGCGGATCCGGCGCGGGCTCGATCGGCGCAATGCCGATCAACTCGTCCAGCGGCGTGCGCAGATAGCCGTCATCGTCGAGCGACTCGACGATGGTGCGGGCCAGAACCAGATCACGCCACGGCAACGGCAACACATTCAGCTGACCATGCAGAAAATCGCTGAGCGAGGATTGCGCCACCAGCGTGTCGAGCACCGAACCGTCGCCATCGGACGACGCGTTCGACGCGCTGACGCGGCCGCTGTCGAAATCCAGCGTGGACTCGGCGCGCTGCTCATCCGCGGCGTCGAAGCTCGCATCGCCCGCCTCGGCGGTCGGCTCGCCCGGCTCGCCCGGCTCGCCGGCTGCGGCGTCTGTCAGGCTGCGCTCTTCATCGACGTCTTCGTTGAATTCGAGAAACGGATTGCGTCCCAGCAGATCGGTGACGGTGGCCGCAAAATCGACCGACGACATCTGCAACAGCCGTACCGCATGTTGAAAGCGCGGAGAAAGCGCGGCCGAAAGGTGTTGCCGTGTCGCAGTGCCAAGTTGAATCGAAGTCATGATGTCGGATCGGTGCTGTTCGGGAGCGCCGATTGCAAGCACCATGCCGAAACCTCTCGCCTCGCGAGCGCCGGCCAAACATCCGGCGACCACCGCACCCATTGACCGAATCGACTCGATATTGCAGCAAATGGTACCGATCCGAGGGATGGCATGATCAAGACAGAACGGGCGCCGATGACGCCATGAAAAACGCCAGCAAAGGCCCGCGAAGCCAAGCGCGCAACCAGGCATCTTCCGAGGCGCAGTCGAGTCTGCGCCGCGGCGCCGAACAGGCGCTGGAGAACAACCGGCGGGCGTTGATGCTCGGCAGCGTCGGCAGAACCTTCGCCCATGATTTCAACAACCTGCTCGGTGTGATCAGCAACGGCAACCATGTGTTGCAGCGCTTGTGCACCGACAACGCCGCAGTGGCCGCGGTCGAGGCAAGTGTTCGCGCCGTGACCCGGGGAGCGCGGCTGACCGAGTTGTGGCATCGCCTGTCGACCGACCGCGAGCGGACCGACGAGGCGATCGATCTGCGAATCTTCCTGCAGGAGATGGAGGAGCTTGCGAAGATCATCGTCGGCAGGCGAATCCAGTTGTCGCTGCATGTCGCGCCGGGCGTCTGGCGCGTCGGTGTCGAGCCGAACCAGCTCGAGCTGTCGCTGATCGCCTTGCTGCTGAACGCCCGTCAGGCGATGCCCGACGGCGGGCAGCTCTGGATCGACGCGCGCAATGCCGAGGCGGCAAGCGACCTGCCGGCCGGCGACCGGGTCGCGCTGACCGTGACCGACGATGGCCCCGGCATGAGTCACCATCTGGCAACCCAGGTCTTCGAGCCCTATTTCACGACCCGCTCCGAACAGGGAGCGAGCGGCATCGGCTTGTCACAGGTGAAGGCGTTCTGTATCGCGTCCGGCGGGACGGCCCGGGTGGCGAGCACCGAGGGTCTGGGCACCGCCGTCACGATGCTGTTGCCGGCAGAAACCGCGGGTGCGCCGGACACCGCGAACGGGCCGGGTGCCGATGGGCAATCGTCGGGGCCGGCTGATCCGAATGACAAAGGCAGGCTGCTCCTGGTCGAGGACAGCGACGATGTAGCGGGCGTCACGTCTGCGCTGTTGCACAACCACGGCTATCGGGTCAGCCGGGCGCGCGATGCCGACGAGGCCCTGCGCATCCTGGAGCGCAACGATGACATCGGCGTGGTCCTGTCCGATGTCGCCATGCCCGGCGAGACCGACGGCGTGGCGCTCGCGCGTCAGGTGAAGACACGCTGGCCGAAGCTGCCGATTGTGCTGATCTCGGGCCAGAACCTCGGCGCCGCGGTAGCCGGCAGCCTCGCGGTGCTGCGCAAACCCTGCGCACCGGAGTTGCTGGTGTCCACCTTGCGGCGCGAAATCGCGCGCACCCGCTTGCTGCCGGGAAACGCCTGATCCCGGCTCTTCGTGGCGCGTCGATCGAGGGATCAGGTCGGCGCTTCGCCGATGCTGCCGACCATGGTTTCCGGCCGTACCCAGGCATCGAAATCGGTCGCCGAAATTCCCAGTTCGATCGCCGCCTCGCGCAGCGAGCTGTGCTCGGCGTGGGCCTTGTGGGCAATTTCAGCCGCGCGGTCGTAGCCGATGTGCGGAGTCAGCGCGGTGACCAGCATCAGCGAGCCCCCCAGCAGCTGCCCGATGCGCCTGGCGTCAACCTGCAGGCCGCGCATGCACAGGTGGTCGAAAGAAGCGATCGAATCGGCCAAAAGGCGGATGCTGCGCAGCAGGTTGCTGGCAATCAGCGGCTTGTAGGTCTTGAGCTGCAGATGGCCGCTGGCCGCACCGAATGTCAACGCGGCGTCGTTGCCGAAGATCTGGCAGGCCACCATCGAGACCGACTCGCACTGGGTCGGATTGACCTTGCCGGGCATGATCGAACTGCCTGGCTCGTTGGCCGGCAGCAGCAGTTCGCCCAGGCCTGCGCGTGGCCCCGAGCCGAGCAGCCGTACATCGTTGGCGACCTTGTTCATTGCCGCTGCCAGCACCTTCAGGCCGCCGTGCGTGGCCAGCAAGGCCTCGTGCCCTGCAAGCGCAGCGAATCGATCAGCCGCACACACCAGATCGAAACCGGTACGCGCCGACAGCTCGCGGCAGACCCAGGCCCCGAAGTCGGCGTGTGTGTTGAGGCCGGTACCAACGGCGGTGCCGCCGACCGCCAGCCCCAGCAGCGCCGGCAGGCTGGCGCCGAGCGCAGCCCTGGACAGCAGCAGCTGGCTGCGCCATGCACCGATCTCCTGCCCGACCGTCAGCGGCACCGCATCCTGCAGATGGGTGCGGCCCAGCTTGATGACGGTG
>JANNNE010000355.1:0-2614 GCA_031398385.1 Ideonella sp. | reverse complement strand
TCGCCAGCATCGCGCGGCGCTGTCGGAGTCGACCGCGCTGCTCGCATCGGTGCTGCTCGACGAATCTCAGCCGGAGATCCTGTCGCAGGCCCTCGATCTGGTGCGTGATCGCACCCCGGACTTGTTGTCGATCGGCGTGCGAGCCCAGAGCGGCGCGTTGCTGATCGGCCTGAACGACCATGCCGACCAATGGGCGCCCGGTGTCCGGGAGGAATCGACCGATGCCGAGATCGTGGTGCCGTTGTGGCAGGAGGGCGCGCAATGGGGCAGTGTCGAGATGCGCTTCGTCCCGCTTCGTTCGGCGGGCTGGATCGGCTATCTGCAGGATCCCAGCCTGAAGCTGAGCGGTTTCGTTTTTGCTGTGTGTTGTCTGATGTTCCTGCTTTATCTGCGGCGCATGTTGCGCGAGCTCGATCCGTCCAGGGCGGTGCCGCAGCGGGTGCGCGCCGCCTACGACACCTTGACCGAAGGCCTGGTCGTGCTCGATCGCAGCGGCAGTATCGTGCTGGCCAACAAGTCGACGGCAAAGATGCTGGGCGTCGATGACAGCCGGCTGGTGGCGCGTTCGCCGTCCGAGTTCCGCTGGAGCGGGATCGACGGTTGCGCGATCGCCCGGGACGACCAGCCCTGGCAACTGGCGTTGGCGTCCGGCAAGGCGCAGCGCGATGTGCACCTGACACTGGAAAACGATCTCGGGACGCGATATTCGCTGCGCGCCAACTGCTCGCCGATCCGCGACGAACGCAACCAGGTGCAGGCACTGGTGATCAGCTTTCAGGACGTGACCGAACTCGAGCAGCGCGGCGCGGCGCTGCAGGCGGCCAAGGAGCAGGCCGACGCCGCCAATCAGGCGAAGAGTCAGTTCCTGGCCAACATGAGCCATGAGATCCGAACCCCGATGAACGCCATTCTCGGCTTCACCGAGGTGTTGCGGCGCAGCGGGCTGCGCAGCAGCGGGGATGCCGTCAAACACCTCGATGTCATCCACTCGAGTGGGCGCCATCTGTTGAACCTGATCAACGACATTCTCGATCTGTCGAAGGTCGAGGCGGGCCGACTCGAGGCCGAGGCGGTTGCCACGGCGCCGCACAAGATCGCCGCGGACGTGGTGCGTACGCTGCAGGAACGGGCCGAACAGAAGGGTCTGGATCTGGTTATCGATTTCCCGCGGGCGCTGCCGGCCACCATCGAATGCGATCCCGCGAGGCTGCGCCAGGTGCTTACCAACCTGATCGGCAACGCCATCAAGTTCACCGAAAAAGGCCGGGTCGACGTGATCCTGTCGATGGACAGCGTGGCCGAGATGCCGATCTATCGGCTCGATGTAAAAGACAGCGGCATCGGCATCCCGTCCGACAAGCTCGAATCGGTATTCGAACCCTTTGTCCAGGCCGAAGCCTCGACCACACGCCGCTTCGGTGGCACCGGACTGGGGTTGACGATCAGCCGCGGATTCGCCCGCGCAATGGGTGGCGACATCATCGCCAGCAGCGACTATGGCCACGGCACGACCTTCAGTGTGACGCTGCCGGCGGGTGACCTCACTGGTGTCGAGATGCTCGAGCCGGCTGCGCTGCGTGCCGCCCTCGATGCCACCGCACCGCTGGCCGATGTCGCCCGCTGGGCCTTCCCGCCGGCGCGTGTGCTGGTCGTCGACGATGGCGTCGAGAACCGGCAGCTGGTGCGGGTGCTGCTCGAGGAAGTGGGCCTGCACATCACCGAAGCCGAGAACGGCCAGGTCGCGCTCGACCGGATCGGCGTCGAAAACTTCGACCTGGTGCTGATGGACA
This sequence comes from Ideonella sp., assembly GCA_031398385.1. Lineage (GTDB taxonomy): Bacteria > Pseudomonadota > Gammaproteobacteria > Burkholderiales > Burkholderiaceae_C > Ideonella_A. The sequence goes on along the minus strand of JANNNE010000355.1, from coordinate 824 downwards.
TGCAGATGCCGGTGATGGACGGCATGACCGCGACCCGGCGTCTGCGCGAATGCGGCTTCAAGTTGCCGGTCGTTGCGCTGACCGCCAATGCCATGAAGGGTTTCGAGCGCGAACTGATCGCCGGTGGTTTCGATGGCTTCCTGACCAAGCCGATCGATGTCGATGCGCTGATGCGCGACCTGGCTTCACGGCTCGGCGGCAAGCCGGTCGAGGCGGCCTCGGGCGCCGCCGCGGCGGATGCCGATCCGGTGGCCGCCGCTCACGGCGGATTCGCCTCGTCGTTGACAGGTATGCCCGAGCCGGCAAGCGCCGCAGATTCGGTGCCGGCGATCGATCTGGATCTCGGCATCGATTTCGACCTCGATATGCCGGCCGACGAGGCGCTCGACACGGCCACGGTGTTTGCCCCGCTGACCTCGCGCCTGGCCGGGCATGCCAAGCTGGGTCGCATCGCCAGTCGGTTTGCGGCGCAGTTGCCGGGCAAACTGGTCGAGGCCGAACAGGCCGCGGGTATCGGCGATTTCGAAGAGCTGGCTGCGTTGGCGCACTGGCTGAAGGGCGCGGGCGGCAGCATGGGATATGACGAATTGTTCGAACCGTCGCGCTCGCTGGAAATGGCTGCGCGCGGGCGAGATCTGCATTCGGTCAGCCGCCATCTGGCTGAACTCGATCGTCTTTCGCGCCGCATCAACCGCGGCCTCCGGCAGGCCGAACCCGAAGAGGTTGACTCATGAAGATGGACATCTGGGCTGATACTCAGTCTGGTGACGGGAACCCGATCACGTCCGCCACGCAACGCTCGCCGTTGCTGGACGCCAAGGTGA
>JANNNE010000352.1:0-11367 GCA_031398385.1 Ideonella sp. | reverse complement strand
CAGCCCGCGAGGGTGGCGCTGCAGGGTGGACGCAAGGGTCCGGCGAGGAAGGGCGGTCCCGTTTCGGCCGAGACAAATGCGTGCGGCTGTGCCATCACCATCCAATGGGCACTGGGCGCAAGCGGCGTCGGCAGCAACCCGTGTGTTTCGGGCGGCGGATCGCTCTGGGCCTGTGAAGGCAGGTCGTCCAGGTGGTGATGCTCCACCGAACCCTCCTGCGTCGCTGCCTGGCCACCGGCTACGATGATGGCAAGCTTCTGCTGGGCGAGGGCGACGCGAAAGCACGCGGCGCCTCAATGGTGTTGAGACCGGACCAGAGCAAAACGACGGCGAGAAGGAGGGCAAGCACCCGAGAGGTGCATGCCGTCATTGTACCGAGGTGGTGCGCCGGTCACCCGGCGTCCTCCTCCGTAGCCTGCCGCTGTCATGACTGCGGCGATGGTGGCCGCAGCGCGCTCGCTCGACGCAGGCAAGCGGCTCGCCTCAAGGATACCCTGCAGTGCCGTGCACTCATCTGCGCACGCGCTTACATCAGACCCGTCTGCTGGTAGCGCTCGCGCATCTTCCGGTCGACCACGGCATTGAACGAGATCGGCGCGAGCAGCGTGGTCACCACGCCCATCAGCACCAGCACTGAAAACATCCCATGGCCGATGAAGCCGCGCTCGAGAGCGATGCTGGCAACCACCACTTCCATCGCGCCGCGGCCGTTGAGGATGAAGCCCAGCCCCAGGGCCTCGCGGTTGGACATGCCGATGGCTCGTCCGCTGAGCCAGCCGGCCAGTACCTTCGACACGATCGCGGCGAGCAGCACCGCGGCCACGAAGGCAAAATCGGCCAGCGCCGAAATCTTGAACTCCAATCCAAGATAGGCGAAAAACACCGGCGCAAGGAAACCACCGGTAATCGAGCTGAGCGTGCGGCGCAGGTCGGCATATCGCTCAGCAACGAACTGGCGCTTGTCGAGCAGCAAGGCCCCGAAGAACGCACCGATGACGAAGTGGAAGCCGAGGCTCTCGCTGAGCGAGCCGAAGGCGAGCACAAAGACGATGACGATGCCGAATACCGCCTCGGGGCCGAAGAGTGCGGCCAGCTTCTCTGGCCCTGCCGAGACATTGACACCGCGCCGATGCAGCAGGTTGAGCAGCGCATTGAGCCCGAGCACTGCCATTGCCAGGACCAGCAATTTGAGGGTCACCACGCCGCCGGTGGTCAGCAACTCGGTCCAGCTCGTCTGCGCTGGCAGTGCCAGCAGCACCCCCAGAATGAACAGCGCGAGGATGTCGTTGATGACAGCCGTCGACACCGAATAGCGCCCGATGGCAGTCTGCAGCAGGCCCAACTCCTCGAGCATCTTGACCGCCACCGGCATCGCCGTGATGGAAATGCACAGTCCGAGGAAAATGGTACGCATCCGGTCCTGGTCGAAGGCCCAGGCCACCGCCGCCCCTGCGCAGAACGGCAGGATGAAGGCGATCATCGCGACGACGAGTCCGCGGCCGCGCATCGCAGCCTGGACGTCCTGGAAATTCATTTCCAGACCCGCATCGAGCACGACGAGAAAGATGGCCAGCGAAGCAATCCCCGACAGCGCCAGATTCGGTTCGACCAGCCCGAGCACCGCTGGCCCGAGCAGAATTCCGGCAACCATCTCGCCGACCATGGCCGGCTGGCCCCAGCGCGTGAACAGATGTCCGAGTACCCGCGCCAGAACGATCAGGGTGAGCAAACTGGTCAGTATCTGCATGTTGTTTGAAGGCCGGACAAAGTCGAAACGGTTCGGATGACACGACCGCTGCAGTTGGATTGCGGGATCGAGCGCAGTGCCCAGGAAGCGACCCGGCGCGAATTGTCGCTGGTGCGCGCCGCGGAGTTCCGCCAGGTGATGAACGCTTTCGGCATCATTGTCCCAATGAATCCAGCCCCGCTCCGGCATGATCCGCGTGCAGAACCGCTTTCCCTCGCTGGCAGGCCTTCGACACCACTAAAGCTAAGCCGAAGCGCGGGTCGGGCCCTCTGCCTCGGCCTCCAGCAGGTCCTCTCTCTGGGTGAAGGCAAGCACTCTATTTGCTCAGAAATATCGAGCGCATCGTGAACGTCCACACCCAGATAGCGTCGCGCACTTTCAATGCGACGAGGTCGCATCCGCGCAGCTTGCTGTCGATGCCCAGGTTCAAGAGGACAAGGTCTCGGGTTCGATGCTCTTGTTGCATGCGTGCTCGCATCGCCCAGACATCTTTTGGCTTGAATGGAGCCTTCTGTCCGACGAGCTTGCCCTGGTTCCAAGGGACTCGAGGCTTGCGGGCTGTTTGTTGGGATTCCATGATGGACCTCCTGGGGGAAGGCGGTGCTCGCGCACCGCGGTTGTGCACGCCCTGCCGATCAGGGCACGCAAACCCATCTATCGAAAATCTTTCACGCGAGTCTCGTGCAGCGAGTCAGTTGTCGTTTGATTCGTTGTCTGCCAAGTCGGGGTCGCCGAGTACACCTCGTAGTCACGGCCGCCGTAGAAAATGCCGAGAACTGAAACCGTGGTGACTTCATCGTTCACCTCGAACGCAATCATGGCTCGCCGCCGGTGGTGGGTAATGCGCAAACGGGGACGAACGTCGTCACGTCGCGTTCCCCGATGCGGGAATGTTGCCAAGCCTTCACAAAAATCGACGATCGCGGCGGTGTAGCGCTTTGCAATTGCAATGGCCGATGATGCTTTACCGGCTATGTACGCATAGAGCTCAACGAGGTTGTCCTCCGCCTCCGGCGCGAAAACAACGGTGTAGGTTTCACGACCGTTTCGTAGCTTGCTGATGGGCTGCCGCCAGTCGAGCCCGCACCTTCGATGCCGGTACAGCACGACCGGGATCAGTCTTGAGCGCGTCGTACGCGGCAGCGACTTCGGTAGTCAACCATGCCTCAACCGCTTGATCACGAGCGATCAGCGTGCGCAGGCCGTCACGGATCACTTCACTCTCGGTGGCGTACTCGCCCGATGCAACCTTGGCCCTGACCGTGTCAGCCATTTCATTGGGCAACGTGATGCTGAACTGCTGGGTCGAGCGCATTCATACCTTCGATTTTTAGTAGGATTAAATCATACACTTTTCGATGCACATCGTTGATCGATCGCTTCTAGGCCTATTTGACATTCCGGTTGTCGGAGTGGCTCGCCGAGGCACCTTTCGAGGGCAGTGCCGACACATGTCCGCGAAGCCGGCGTTCGTTATCGGTTCTCGGCCAGGAAGTCATCGTCATCGACGCTGGACGAGTGTTCCCTTCAGATTGATTCGCGGACTTTCAGAACTGGCCCTGCGAGTGACAGCTGCGCCCGACACCAGCCTTTCAACGACGGCGCGCAACTCCCTGGCCACTAAAGCTAGGTCAAAGTCTTCGCCAAGCAGGCGCAGCATGGGTGCGGCCGGGTGGCTGGATGCAGCGGTCAAGCTGCGCGAGGCTCATGTTGCAGCTTTCAGCTCGTCCACCAGTGATACGAGTTGCTGCGCCAGCGCGGCAAAGTTGCCGTCCGTTTCGAGGAACACTCCATGCTTGAGCGTCAGGCCGTACGGCGGCTGGGCGGCTGACTCCGCGTCAAGGTACACCGGCACGACGCGGTGCGATTGCGGGTTGGCGCGTGCCATCTGAATCGCGGCGGCGATCTCTTCGCGCTGGTAGAAGGCGGCGTCAGTGCGCTGCGAGACGAGCACGACAGTGATGAGCGCGTCGCGCTGGGCTGCGGCAAGCTCGTGATCCCAGTTGTCGCCGAGACGCAGCCGCGCGGCGTCGAGGAAGACCTGCATCCGCGTGTCGAGGTGACCGAACAGGCGGCGTGCGGGCTCAAGATCAGGGCCCGCGTGCGCGATGAAGACGTCCCAGCGCTTGGCCACTTGCTCGAGCGAACGCATGAAATCGGCGGCCGTACGCGGACGCCGGGATTGGTCAACACCAAGGGCGCGCACGAGCGCCGCGGCGATGGGTTCGCTCAGCTGCGCATTGGCCTGGCGCGGGGGCACCAGCTCGCCTTCAACGCGGGCCTTGAGTTGCAGGAACAGTGGCGCGCGCAGATCAAACGGCAGACGGCCGGTCAGCAACTCGTAGGCCACCAGCGCCAGCGAATACAAATCGGAGCGCGGCGACGACTCGTTCTTCAGCAACTGTTCAGGGCTGAGGTAGGCCGAGCTCACGCCAGTCGGGCGCGTGACGATGCGCGTCGATGTGGCCACGGCGTCCTCGACCACGAAGTGTCGCCCCACGCCGAAGTCGGCCAACTGAGCCGCACGCGGCACGCCGCCGAGAAGGATGTTTTCGGGCTTGATGTCGCCGTGGATTACGCCGCTGACATGGGCATGGTCGATGCCCGCGGCCACCTGGCGCAGTAGCGGCAACAGCACGGACGGCGGGCAGAAGGCGCGGCCTTCAAGCAGGGTACGCAGGTTGCCGCCCTCCATGTATGGCAGCACGAGGAAGGGTTCGGCAGCGTCCGTGGAGCTCTGGTCGAGCACGCGCAGGATGTTCGGGTGGTCGAGCGTCGACAACAGCGCCAACTCGCGGAGGTAGCCTTCGAGCGACTCCTCGTGGACGTGGCGGTGAAAGCGCTTGACGGCGACGAGAGTGCTGTCGGCCACGTCGCGCGCCAAGTAGATGTTGGAGAGGCGCCCCACCGCCAGCGGCGCGCCATTGCCCTGCAATGCGTAGCGCGAGTTTCGTCCGAGGAGTTCGGTCATCATCTCTATAGTATGGCGATATCCCACAACTGCATCACTCGGTAATAGGACAGGGTCGCTCAAGGGGTGTGACGGGCAGCATTGGGGCGAGACAACAAGCTTCTGGGTTCCGTCCGACAGTGAGCCGGGGTCGGACCGACACCTCACAGAATGAGCACAGATTTCTGTATACTTATCGTCATGAAGACGACCCTCGACCTGAACGATCAATTGCTTGCCAATGCGAAGGCGCTGGCGGCGCAGCAGCGTACCAGTCTGACTCGGTTGATTGAGGAGGGGTTGCAGTTGAGGCTGCGTGCGAAGGCACCTGATCCAGGGCAACCCCGCAAGCGATTACCCGTGTTCAAAGGGCGCGGCGGTCTGGTCGCGGGTGTCCAGCCGCGAAGCAACAAAGCGCTGCTTGAGGCGTTGGGCGATGACGCCTGACGTCAACGTTCTTGTTGCAGCGTCGCGGAGTGATCATCCGCATCACGCCATCGCGCGCACCTGGTTGGAGAACGCGCTCTCGGCAGCCGAGGCTGGAGCGTCATTCACTTTGATGCCGATGGTGATTGCCAGTCTGTTGCGCCTGGTGACGAGCCCGAAGATTTTCGTGCAGCCGACTCCCATCTCCGACGCAGTGGGCTTCGTCGATGCGATCCTGGCCATGCCCGGCGTTCAATTGGCTTCCTTGGGCCCCGAGTGGCCGAAGCTTCGGCAGCTCTGCCTGGAAAGGCAACTCGCCGGCAATGATCTGCCCGATGGCTGGTTGGCAGCAGCGGTCGACCACCATGCTGAACACCTCGTCAGCTTTGATCGCGATTTCAAGAAGCTACTGGCGCGGACACGATTCACGCTTTTGCAACCCTGAGTTTCCACCTCCTTCAGGTGCCTGTATGTGGGTTCGACCGGCAGCTTTGAGGCGGCGAGATCAGGATAGCGAATGTCTCTCCATGGTCGGATGGGAGCGTTGGCGAAGGTCCGGTCTATTGCTGGACTGAGTGCGGGTATCTCGCTCAACCCGACGCCCGAACCAAAATGCAAGGCCATCATTGCCTTCTCGACCAACGCGCGGGCAGATGCTCGCATCGAACAAATTACGGTGATCGCTTCATGCAGTTGTCCTCTGCGAATTCGCCACCATCGCGCCAGCGGTTTGGTTCAATGAACTAAACAAGAGCGGTGTCAGCTTTGGGCCAGGGTAGGGCGCAATGGGAGTTCGGCGCAGGCTCCGAGCATGCGCTCAAGACGCTCCCCCAACCTCGTCCAGGCGTCCCTTTTCTCGGCGGCGAAATCGAACCGCCCGTAAACCCGCCCGAGCATGCTTCCAACCAGATGGTTCAGGCACCGTTCTCGCACATGATCCGGAACCCCGAGCGACTGCCTCAGTCGACCCCGTGCACCGCAGATCATGCGGCGTCCACTCCTCATTTCCTCATTTGCCAGCACACGCTGTTGCAAGGGCAATCGAGGGGACTGCACGACACCCGCGTCGCAACCCTCCGCGACTGCGGCTTTGAAGCCTCCGTCAACGCTCGCTCTCGATGTCCCTCGGCACTCCCCATGCGGAGATCTGGCTCGCTGAAACACCGTTCACCGTCTTGCCACTCGTCCGGTTCGTGTCGCGTGGGCGTGGAATACCGGGACCGACCGGGCGCAGATTAATGCCAACTTGAATTCGCCCGCATCCCGGCGACCTTACTTCGCCCCGTCGCGACCTTTCCATTCCATCGCCGCCTGCACCCGGCGTTCGACCGACGGGTGGCTGTAGAAGATCAGTTCCTGCAACGGGCCGGGCCGCGGGTCGCGGTATTCGGCGGTCTTGACCAGGGCGGATGCCAGCCCGTCCGGCAGATTCACGGTTTGCAGCGAGTAGCGATCGGCGGCGGATTCGTTGATTCGGCTCATCGTGCTGAACACCGGTTTGGCGAGCAGCGCGAACAGCGTGACGATGAAGACGATCACCGGCAGGCCGACCGGATCGGCGATCGTGGTGCGGCTGGAGACACCGAACAGGCGTGCCACGCGCGGATAGAGCCGGTCGGCCAGAAAGAAGAACGCCATGGCCATCACCGACAACAAGGCAATCGCGTGCCACACGTGGCCCAGCACATAGTGGCCGATCTCGTGGCCCGTGACCGCTTTCACCTCGTCGAGCGATGCGCCCTTGAAGGCGACGTCCGAGATTGCGATGCGCGCGGCGCCGCCCAGACCCGACACATTGGCGGTGAAGTTGTTCGATTGGCGCGATCCGTCGAATACGAAGATGCGCTCGGCGGGCACGCCGGCCTGGCTGGCCATCTGCACCAGGGCTTCACGCACCGGACCAGCCGGCACCGGTTTGTAGTCGTTGAACAGCGGTTCGATCAGCACCGGCGCGAGCAGCATGAAACCCGATACCGCCGCAGCAGCCAGCGCGCCCGACCACAACCACCAGGCCCGACCGGCGCGCCTCATCAGCGCGTAGATGCCGAGAAAGAACAAGGCGCCCAGCGGCGCGGAGATCAACAGGCTCAAAGCACTCTGGCCGAGGTAGTCGCTCAGCGGCTGGCTGGTGCGTCCGTAGCTGCTTTCGCGCCACCACTGCGAATAGATCGACCAAGGCAGCGTGATCACGGCCGACGCCACAAAAAAGACCAGCGCAACCACGAACGACCGAAGTCCGGGGCCACGCCGGCCTGCCGGCCCGGCGGACACCCGCTCGAGCAGCCGTGAGCGCACGACAAGCCAGCTGACCAGCGCGGTCACCAGCAAGCCCCAGAGCAGCAGCCAGTGGCTGCCGGCGGTGTAGGCGGCGGCTTTGGCGAGTGCCGGCGCGCCGAGTGAATCGATATAGGCCGCGGTTGCAGCCTGCGGGTCGAAAGCCATTGGCTGCCCCAGTCGATCAGGACGCCGGCTGCAGAATGTGAATCACCCGATTGGCCAGCATTTCCCTGGTCTTCTTGCCGTAGGCCAGCATGTGCTCGCTGGCCGCGTGTGCAGCCAGTGCTTCCATGCTCTCCCACTTCTCGACGACGACGAAGGTGTCGGATCCGTAGGATGTCTGGAACGGGAGCGCATCGTCGGCATCGACTGCCGCACCGTATTCGATGCAGCCCGCTTCGGCCTTGACGGCCGGCACATTGGCTCGAAAGTGTTCGAGCACCGAATCGCGCAGGCCCGGCTTGGTAGTGACGACGGCGAGGACGTGAATCATGGGACGGATTTCAGAGTGGCAGCGGAAATCGAAGTATGGCTGATCGAACCTGGCACGCGCATGACTCCGCGCTGATAAAAACCGGCCGGGCTATCGGTCTTGTTCAGGACGATCCGTCCGCGGTCGCACCATCGCCGGACGGTTCATCAGGCGCAGGCTGACGACGCGGCTGTCGGCTTGCAGCGCCGAATATCGGCTGGCGATTTCCGCTGCGTCGACACCGACCTGCGCATGCAGCGGATTGACGAACAGGCGTTTCAGTCCGGCATGTTCGCGGATGAAGGCTTCGTAATCCACGCCCGCCTGCAGGCTGAATTGCAGCCCCGGCAGGTGATGGCTGATCTGCCCGCTGATTTCGTCACGGACCATCAGCACGGTTTCGTTGCGCCCACCCGGGCCCGGCATCTCACGCGTGCCAAGTACCCGATGCGGTCGACCGTTCATCGTCAGGACATGATCGCCCGAGAGCGCTCGTGTCACGCCTGCCGCGGCGTTTGCCGAGTGCGAAGGCCCGGAGGCCCCGCCGGCGTGGCTGCAGCCAAGCGGCATCGCCAGCCCGCCGACGACGGCCGCAACCAGAATCAATCTATCGGGGTTTGACAACCGGATCTCGAGTCATGAAACGCACGCTGGCCACGCGGCCGTTGCGGCTCAGCGCGTTGTGGTGCGCCGCGATCTCGGCCGCATCGATCAGCACCTGAGCGTACAAGGGGTTGACAAAGACACGCCGCATCGCACGGTGCTCGGCGATGAAGGCCTCGGGGTCGACCCCCGGCTTGAGCACGAACTGCAGCCCCGATCGCCGATAGCTCAGCTGGCCGCTGATCTCGTCGCGGATCACCAGCATCGTGTCGCTGCGGCCTGCCTGGTCGATCACTTCCTTTGAACCCAGCACCCGTTGCCGGCGGTTGTCCATCGTCACCAGGTGGTCGCCGGCCAGTTGTCGGGTCAGACCCAGTGCCGAAATCTCGATGCCGGTCGGCGCTCGGCCTTGCGGAGTCGCGTCCGGGTTGCCGGCCGTGGCCAGGTTGTTTGGTGACTGGTCGGCACCATTCGCCGGAGCGGTCGATCGCGGTGCGGTGTTGGCCGGCGTGCCGGACGCATCCACCATCGGGGAGTTTGCCCGGTCAGCGCCAGACCCGATCGTCGGCAGCGGGCCGCCGCCCAGTTTCCAGAGCAGGCCGAGCAGCAGCAACCCGGTCAGCAAGCCGAGCAATCTGAGCGCGCCGACTCCGCGAGGGTGGCGGCGACGATCGATCGCCGTCATCCCCCGGCTTGCCCGGCGCGACGCCGGCGTCCAACCGGCCGGCACACGTTCACAGGCTGAACGAGGTGAGTACCGGTCGGAAATCGAGCGCCTTGCCGGCATCGCCCGATTTATTGGACAGATCGATCACCCTGACCTGGAAGTTGCCGTCCAGCGCCTCGCCGTAGAAGGCGTTGGTGTGGAAGCGGAACTTCTGCTCGCCCAGGTTCGGCACGGTATTGGTCTTGCCACCGGCATACCAGGCGGTGAAGGCCGGCAGCAGGATCGATCTGGTATTGGTCTTGGTGTTGATGATCTCGAACTGCAGCAGGCCCGGATTGACAGCAGCGCCGGAATTGTTGGTCACCGTCAGATCGACCCGCATCGCGCCGCTGATCGCCGTGGTGTCGGCAAATGAGGCGGTCGCGGTGTTGACGCCGGCCCCGTTCGATTTGCTGGGTGTTGCAGCGCTGCCGTTGGTGGTGACCAGATCCGCTGCTCGTCGTCCGGCAGGCGTCGTGAATGCCGCCGCCAGCTTGACGGCGGCATCGGCATCGACCAGACCGAAGCCGTAACGATTCTGGAAATTGAAGCCGGCGCCGTTGGTGATCCACGGCATGTCGAGGTTCCATCCCGCGGCGGCACCGGTGGCGGTGAAACTGGGCATTGCGGCTGCATTGGCGATGGTGTCGTCCACCTTGCGTGCGGTCTTGGCGAGGATGTAGCCGACATCGCGCCAGGTCAGCAGCGGGTTGGCCTCGAGCATCAAGGCGGTAACGCCGGAAATGCTCGGTGTGGCGGCCGAGGTGCCGTTCATCTGCCCGGTGTAGTTGCAGGACGGATCCTTGGTTGTTCCGGTGCCGAACAGGTCGGCAATCAACGCACTGATCGCCGCACCGAACTGCGCCAGCAAGCCGGGACGATTGGCGGTGTTGTTCTGCCCGTTGCTGCAGCCGCTGTCATCGGTGGAGATGATCGCGACCTCGTTGGTGCCGAATTCACCACCGAAGCCGGTGATCCAGTTGGCCGCGCCGGAACTCGAATACGACGACGCCTTGCCGGTGTTGTGGATCGACGCGACTTGATAGAAGTAGGGCTTGTTCGATGGCTCGTGGTTAGGGTTGCCACAGCTGATGCCGTTCAGGTTCGCGATCGCGCCTCCCAGCAGGGCCGCATCGGCGGTGAGCACATCGACGCAGTTGACGTCCAGGGTACTGCCGTCGGGCAGCGTGCCTTTCATCGCCGAATACTCGTTACCCGCGGCCTGGAAATAGATGGCGCCGCGTCCGCCGCGCAGGGTGGTCGTGCCGTGTTTTCCGGCCAGATCCTGTGCTGCGTCATCGACGACCGCCGTGGGTGCTGCAAAGTCGGACCCGGCGCTGTAGTTGAAGATGCCGACGCCGTCGGCCCGATTACCAAACAGCGCGACGACCGCCTCGATGCCGGCCAATACCCGTGCGCCGAACGAAAGGTATGTCCTGGCGGCGTCGGTCGTCCCGGCAGCGGCGGTGACACCAACGATCGGATAGCCCACCACTGAAGCGAAGGGTGCGGTGCCGCGCGATCCGACGCCGTTCCAGCCGCGTGCAACCGCGACCCCGCCGACCCCGGTGCCGTGATCGACCGTGGCCTTGCCGGTCGGCGGGCTCGGGTCGCTCAGGTTGGTCGCGAAGTTGAACGATCCGTTGGCCACGACGTTGTCGCGCAGATCTTCATGGGCGATCTCGAGGCCGCTGTCGACGATCGCGATCGTCACGCCTTTGCCGGTGCAGCCGAGACCCGCCTGGTGAACGGTTTCAACCCGGGCGTCGATGCCGGCCGCGCCGTTATTGGCCAGCGCAGAGACCGCCTGAGTCGGGCCGGTATTTTTCAGGTGCCAGGCATTGGCAAGGAACGGATCCTCCGCGGCGACCGTGTTGGCGACCTTGCCGTTCAGACAAGTGGCAGCAACGGGAGCCGGCGCTGGGGCTGGGGTCGGCGCCGGTGCTGGTGCTGGTGCTGGTGCTGGTGCAGGAGCGGGAGCAGGAGCGGGAGCAGGAGCGGGAGCAGGAGCGGGAGCAGGAGCGGGAGCGGGAGCAGGTGCGGGTGCAGGCGCAGGCGCAGGCGCAGGCGCAGGTGCAGGTGCAGGTGCAGGTGCAGGAGCAGGAGCAGGAGCAGGAGCAGGAGCAGGAGCAGGAGCAGGAGCAGGAGCAGGAGCAGGAGCAGGAGCAGGAGCAGGAGCAGGAGCA
>JANNNE010000338.1:0-1546 GCA_031398385.1 Ideonella sp. | reverse complement strand
TCAACGTCTTTCCGGGCCCGATCGACGACGAGTGGAACCAGCAGATGCCGCCGCCGAAGCTGGCGCCGGGCACATTGGCCAATGCCATCGTCAAGGCGCTGCGCGACGGCATCGAGGACATCTACCCGGGCGATGTGGCCCAGGAATGGCTGGAGCGCTGGCGCGACAACCCCAAAGTGCTGGAACGCGAACTCGCGGCCGGCGGCAGTTGAACAACGGGACACCCATGACCAACACGACCCTCGCCAGCGCCGACATCCTGGGCGGCCTGGTCACCGCGCTGTCGACCGGCCGCATTCGGGTGGTCGACCTGACGCAGACCCTGACCCCCGAATTTCCCCAGATCGCCTTGCCGCCCGAGATGGGCCAGTGCTGGCCGTTCCGCATCGAGGAGGTATCGAAGTACGATGACCGCGGCCCCGCCTGGTACTGGAACAATTTTTCCTGTGGCGAACACACCGGTACCCACTTCGACGCGCCGATCCACTGGATCTCGGGACGCGACCTGCCGAATAATTCGGTCGACACGATCGCACCCGGCAACTTTGTCGCGCCGGCGTGTGTGATCGATTGCTCCGAGCAGGTGAAGCGCGATCACGACTACCTGATGACGGTCGCCGACATCGAGGTCTTCGAGGCGACACACGGTCGCATTCCGGCCGGCACCTGGCTGCTGATGCGCACCGACTGGTCGAAGCGCCACGATCCCGAGGCATACCAGAATTTCGACGAAACGGGACAGCACACACCGGGACCGAGCGCAGAGGCCGTCCGGTTTTTGGTCGAGCAGCGCGACGTGCTCGGCTTCGGCTCGGAAGCCATCGGCACCGATGCCGGACAAGGCTTTCATCTGCGGCCACCACTGCCGTGCCACTACTACATGCACGGTGCGGGCCGCTACGGCTTGCAATGCCTGTGCAACCTCGATCTGCTGCCGCCGACCGGCGCGGTGCTGATCTGCCCGCCGCTGAAAATCCAGAAAGGCAGCGGCAGCCCGTTGCGGGTGCTGGCGTTGGTGGAGGCTACATCATGAGCCGCCTCATTTGGCCGGTCGGCGGCAGCGGAGGCTTCAAGTCCGGCGACAGTCACGCACCAGCGGTGTTCAAGTGAGCGCGCCTCGGGTTGCAGCGGTCACGGGAGGCAGCGCGGGCATCGGCAAGGCGATCTGCCTCGACTTGCTCGCCAATGACTACGAGGTGATCTCGCTGGCGCGGCGCAAGAGCGATATCGAGCACGAGAAGCTGCACAACATCGAGGTCGACCTGATGGACCGCGCGGCCACCGCAGCAGCCGTTCACGAACTCGCCGCCCGGTTCGACGTGACCACGGTCGTGCACAACGCGGGCGTGATCCGGCCGGCACTGCTCGCCGATGTGAAGCTCGACGATCTGGACGCGTTGGTCGATCTGCATCTGGGTTGCGCCATTCAGCTGGTGCAGGCGGTCTTGCCGACCATGCGCGCCCAAGGCTTCGGCCGCATCGTGCTGTTGTCGTCGCGCGCGGCGGTCGGTCTGGCCACCCGCACCAGCTACTCGGCCACCAAGGC
>JANNNE010000326.1:0-4507 GCA_031398385.1 Ideonella sp. | reverse complement strand
GTGATGAAGGACGGCGAGTTCCACCGTGCGCCGCCGTTGGGCAATGCCCGGCCGCAACGCCTGAGTTCACCGAGCGCCGTCAACCGCTGGGCCGCCTGAGGAGATCGTGATGGCACAGACCCTGTTCACCAACGTGCGAATCCTCGACGGTACCGGCACCCAGCCCTACAGCGGCAGCGTGCTGGTCGACGGCAACCGGATCCGCCAGGTCGGCCGCAGCACTGCACCAATCACGCCAGGCGGCGCCACCGTGATCGACGGTGCCGGTGCCACGCTGATGCCGGGTTTGGTCGAGGCCCACACCCATTTTTCATGGAACGACGCAGCCACGCTGGCCGGCATCCAGACCATGCCGCTGGAAGAACATGTGTTGTGGTGCGCCAAGGTCGCCAAGCGTTATCTGGAGGCCGGCTTCACCAGTTGCCTGGGTGCGGCCTGCGCCAAGCCGCGCCTCGACGTGGTGATCCGCAACGCGATCAACGCCGGCCAGATTCCGGGCCCGCGCTACCTCGCGGCCAGCCAGGAAATCACCGTGCCCGGCGGCCTCGGCGACGAAACGCTGCCACACCTGCCGTTTCCGGAATTCAGCTTCGGCGTCAATGTCAATGGTGCGGAAGACATGCGCAAGGTGGTGCGGATGTTCCTGAAATACGGCGTCGACAGCATCAAGCTGAATTTGTCGGGCGACAACTTCGTCCCCGGCGCCGATTCGCACACCACCTGGATGACCGACGCCGAGGTGGCCGCCGCTGCCGAAGAGGTGAAGATGCGCGGCAAACGCATCATCGTCCACGCGCGCTCGAAGGCCAGCGTGCAGCAGGCGCTGCGCCACGGCATCGAGTTGATCTACCACGCCAGCTTCACCGACACCGAAACGCTCGACATGATGGAGGCCGCCCGCGACAGGATCTTCGTCGCGCCCGGCATCGCGATCCTGTATGCGCTGCTGAACGAAAGCGAACCCTTCGGCATCACGCGCGAGATGGCGATCGGCTGGGGCTACCAGGAGGAATGGGACGCCGCGCTTGAATCCTTGTCGAAGATGCACAAGCGCGGCATCCGCGTGCTGCCCGGTGGCGACTACGGCTTCGCATTCACGCCGCATTGCCAGAATGCGCGCGACCTCGAGTTCTTCGTCAAATACCTCGGCATGACGCCGATGGAGGCGATCCGGGCGGCCACTGTCTACGGCGGACAGATCATGCTGCAAGGTCATCAGCTCGGCGCGGTCAAGGACGGCTACCTGGCCGACCTGCTGCTGGTTGACGGCGACCCGCTGGCCAATCTGGCGATCCTGCGCGATCCGAAGCGGCTGCTCGCGGTGATGAAGGACGGCAACTTCGTGAAGGCGCCGCCGATCGCTGCGCAACGCGCGTGGGAGCGTGCGGCATGACGGCATCCGGACCTGCCCTGCCGGTTGCTGCGGCGCGCGTTGCAGAGGGTGCGCCGGCGTGTGTTCCGGCGCGTGCTGCGGCAAGTGTTGCGATGCGCCGCCTTGCGCGACGGACACCTCGATGACCCGCGGCGAGCAACTCGCGACCTGGGTCGTCGTCGGCGGCCCGATCGCCGTCTTTTCGGTCTGGGCGCTGTTCGACAACCCGCGCCTGTATCTGGTGACGATGCTGAACAGCCTGACGCTGGCCTCGCTCTATTTCATCGTCGCCAGCGGCTTCACGCTGGTGTTCGGGCTGATGCGCAACGTCAACTTGGCACACGGCTCCTTGTACCTGCTTGGCGGCTATGTCGGCTACGTGGTGGCGCGCGAGACCGGCTGGTGGATTATCGCGCTGGCAGCGGGCTTTGCCGCCGCGGCGATCGCCGGCTTGTTGATCCAGGTGCTGATCCTGCGCCACATGCAGGGCCAGGACCTGCGGCAGACGATGGTGACGATCGGCCTGTCGATCGTGATCGCCGACATCCTGTTGTGGATCTTCACCGGCCAGGTGCATCAGATGGAATCACCCGAGTGGTTCCAGGGGCCGATCCGCGGCATCCCGGTCATCAAGGCCTATTCGGCGTATCGGCTGAGCCTGCTCGGCTTCGGGCTGGCGATCGGTGTCTTCCTGTGGTGGCTGCTGAACCGAACCCGGGTCGGCACGATGATTCGCGCCGGGGTCGACGACCGCGCGATGCTGGCGGCCGCCGGTATCAACGTCAACCTGGTTTTCGCGGTCACCTTCATGCTCGGCGCCGGGCTGGCCGGCTTCGGCGGCGTGATCGGCGCCGCCGAGCTGAGCATGGTGCCGGGCGAGGACACCCGGCTGCTGCTGGCATCGCTGATCGTCGTGATCGTCGGCGGCATGGGCAGCGTGGTCGGTGCGGCCATCGGCGCGGCCATCCTCGGTCTGGCTGAAACCTACGGGCTGGCCTATGCGCCGACCTACAGCGTGGTCTTCACCTTCGTGATCCTGATCGTCGTGCTGGCGTTCCGGCCGCGCGGCATCATGGGAAGGCCGGCATGAGCGCCACCGCCCGGCTGCCCGAAGAGGGCATTCGCGTCTCTCCCGGATTGATCCGCGAAGCGGGGGCTGCCCGATGAGTGCAGCCAAGTGGCGGCGGGCGATGAATACCGGCGTCGTCGGCACGATGCCGCGGCCGCTGCCGAGCGCTGCCGGTCGAACTCCGGCACGCGCCACCAGCGGCACTTCCGGCACGCCGCAAGGCAGCAACGGCGGCGTTGTGAACGGTCTGCAGGCTTTCGCGCAGCGGCTCACCGTGCGCCGCCTGATCATGCTCGCGCTGCTGGTGCTGATGCCATTCGTCGCCTCGCCGTTCATGACCTTCCAGGTCGCGGCGCAGGCGCTGATATTCGGGCTGATCGCGCTGTCGCTCAGTTTCCTGGCCGGCTACGGCGGCATGGTCTCGCTGGCCCAGATGTCGGTGGCAGGCATGGCCGGCTATGCGGTGGCGGTGCTCGGCGCCAGCGGCACCGCCACCAGCCTGGGCTGGACCTGGTGGGTGGTGGTGCCGACTGCGGTGCTGATCGCGGTGTTGTGCAGCACCTTGATCGGCTGGTTGTCGGTGCGCACCGACGGCATCTACACCATCATGATCACGCTTG
Organism: Ideonella sp.; assembly: GCA_031398385.1. Taxonomy (GTDB): domain Bacteria; phylum Pseudomonadota; class Gammaproteobacteria; order Burkholderiales; family Burkholderiaceae_C; genus Ideonella_A. The sequence goes on along the minus strand of JANNNE010000326.1, from coordinate 1,446 downwards.
CCATCGGCGTGGCGTTCTATTACCTGGTGCTGCAGAACTACACCATCTTCAACGGCTTCCAGGGTTTCCAGAAGGTCTATCCACCGGCCGTGTTCGGCATCAACTGGCGCGACCCGATTCCGTTCTACCTGCTGTGCCTGTTCTGGGCGATGGCCGGCTACGCCTTCGTACGCTGGCTGGTCCGCACGCCGTTCGGCATCGCGCTGCAAGGTACCCGCGACAACGCCCGCCGCATGAACGCGCTCGGCTTCAATGTCACCGCGCATCGGGTCGCCGCGTATGCGGTATCGGGGCTGCTGGCCGGCGTCGGCGGCGTGTTGCTGGTCTGGTACAACGGCCTGATCACGCCCGGCTCGGTGGGAACCGGCTGGCTGATCAATGTGCTGGTGATCGCCGTTCTCGGCGGCCTGAAACACCCGCGCGGCGCCTTCCTCGGCGCCATCGTCTTCATCCTGCTGCAGACCTTCGCGATCGATGTCATCGATCGTGAACGATTCAACCTCGTGATCGGCGTCGTATTCCTCGCCATCGTGCTGTTTTCCCCCGACGGCCTGCTCGGACTGTGGGCGAAGCTTCGCTCCCGCTTCGGCCCAAACCAGGTCATGACTACCACCACCAGGAGACTACCGTGAACAAGCGTATCTGGATCCGTTCGATGTTGTGCGCGGCTGCCGTCGCAGCCGTCAGTGGTACCGCCTTCTCTCAGGGCACACCGGTGAAGATCGGGCTGTTGGCCACCCTGGAGGGGCCGTTTGCAGCCGGCGGTGCCGACGGCATGCGAGGCGCCGAGCTGGCCGTCAAGCAACGCGGTGGCGTGGTTGCCGGACGCAAGATCGAGATCATCAAGGCCAGCTCCGACGCCAAGCCAGATGTCGCGGTCAACGCGACCCGCAAGCTGGTCGAGCAGGACAAGGTCGACATCATGGTTGGTCCGCTGTCGGGCGGCGAAGGCATTGCGGTGAAGGATTATTCACGCTCGCAGCCGCAGGTGACCTTCATCAACGGCGGCTCCGGCGCACAGGCCACGACGCTGGTCAATCCGAGCCCCAATTTCTTCCGCTTCAACACCGAGGGCGCGCAGTGGATGGTCGGTCTCGGCAAGGCGGCGATCGACAAGGGCTACAAGCGCACGATGATCATCGCCGAGGATTACGCCTTCCCGTACAGCCAGGTGCAGGGCTTCATGGCCGAATATTGCAAGCTCGGCGGCAAGGTTCCCGAGAAGGCCTGGGTGCCGCTGGGCGGCAAGGACTATTCGTCGGTGATCGCGAAGATCCCGAAAGACGTCGACGCGCTGCTGGTGGTGCTGGGCGGCGCAGACGCGGTCAACTTCCTGACCCAGTATGAAAATTCCGGCGGCGACAAGCCGATGATGGGCGGCAGCATCACGGTCAGCCAGGACGTGTTGAACTACAAGGGCAAACGCCGCGAGTCGCTGGTTGGCAC
>JANNNE010000284.1:0-5269 GCA_031398385.1 Ideonella sp. | reverse complement strand
TCGACCCGGGGCGGCGTGGCAACCGACTGGTGCGGGGTGGCCAAGGGTGCGGTGCGCGTCAGTTCGGTCTCGCTGTCGGGCAAACAGATCGCGTTGACCTATGTCGAACCGGGCATCTGGTTTGGCGATATCGCCTTGTTCGACGGCCTGCCACGCACCCACGATTCGAATGCCCATGGCGACACCACGCTGCTGGCGGTTCGCAAGGCCGATTTCCATCATCTGCTGGCCAATCATGTCGAGCTGTACGACGCCTTGCTGCGGCTGAATTGCCGCCGCCTGCGGATGATGTTCGATGCCATCGAAGACCTGAACACCAAGCCGCTCGCGTCCCGTCTGGCCAAGCAGCTGCTGTTTCTCGCGCGCAGCTACGGCACGCAGCACGGCGAGGAGACCCGCATCGGGCTGGCACTGGCGCAGGAAGACATCGCGCACCTGCTCGGCGCCTCGCGCCAGCGGGTCAACCAGGAACTCAAGGGTTTCGAGCGCGACGGCGCGCTGCGCATCGAGTCGACGCGGCTGGTCGTGTTGTCGAAGGACAAACTGATGGCGATCGCCGAACATCAAACCGGATGAATGCTGAACCGGGTCAGGTCACCGAATGTGGTGGCCGAACCCATCACCGAAGGAGAGCCCAGCCCATGGAAGCCCAGACCGGAACCAAGCCACTTGTCGACCAAAGCGTGATCGACATCGATGCGCTGACGGCCTACCTCGATCGACACCTGGACGGTTTCGCCGGACCGTTGCAGATCGAGCAGTTCAAGGGTGGCCAGTCGAATCCGACCTACCTGTTACGCACGGCGAACCAGACCTACGTGATGCGCAGCAAGCCCGGCCCGTCCGCCAAGCTGCTGCCCTCCGCGCATGCGATCGAGCGCGAGTTCCGGGTCATGCAGGCGCTCGGTGGCAGCGAGGTGCCGGTGCCGCGCATGCTGCTGCTGTGCGAAGACGAAGCCGTGATCGGTCGCGCCTTCTACCTGATGGAATTCGTCGAGGGGCGGGTACTGTGGGACCAATCGCTGCCCGACCTCGACCCGGCCGGCCGTGCGGCCACCTACGACGCGATGAACCGGGTGATCGCCGCGCTGCATCGAGTCGATTTCAGCGCATGCGGGCTGGATGGCTTCGGCAAGCCGGGCAACTATTTCGAACGCCAGATCGGGCGCTGGAGCAAGCAGTACCTCGCGTCGGTCACCGAACCGATTCCGGCCATGGACCAGCTGATGCAATGGCTGCCGGCCAACATACCGGCCAGCGCCCGCGACGAAAGCCAGGCCAGCATCGTGCATGGTGACTTCCGGCTCGACAACCTGGTTTTTCATCCGACCGAACCCCGCGTGATCGCGGTGCTCGACTGGGAGTTGTCGACGATCGGACACCCGCTCGCGGATTTCAGCTACCACTGCATGTCGTGGCACATCCCCGCCAGCGCCTTCCGGGGCATCGGCGGCCTCGACCTGGCCGCCCTGGGGATTCCCGACGAGACCAGCTACATCCGCCGCTATTGCGAACGGACCGGCCGCACCCAGCCCGGCAATGACATCGACGCGGTGCTGGCCGACTGGACCTTCTACATGGCCTACAACCTGTTCCGCATGGCGGGCATCCTGCAAGGCATTGCGAAACGGGTGGTCGACGGCACCGCGTCAAGCAGCCAGGCCAGACAGGCAGCGGCCGGTGCGCGGCCCTTGGCCGAGATGGGCTGGCAGGTGGCGCAGCGCGGCGCCTGATCACGCCAGGGCGAGGGTGGCCTCGACGCGCCTCAATCGGAGCCGCTGACGGCGCGCCTCGACGCCAGCGCGGTGGTCGCCCAGTCAGCCGCTTCCGACCCGCGCCCTTCGAGGCGCAGCAGCTGCTGCCCTGCCACCGCAAACAGGGCCACGGCATCGGCCAGATCGGCCGCTGCAGGCTCGGCGAGTTCCATGCGCAGATACAGGCGCCCACGGTGGCACATCAGCATGAATGGCGGGCCGGCGCGCAGCAGCCCGGGCAAGGCCGCCAGCAACTGCGCCGCCAGCGGGCCCTCCAGCCAGGAGCCGGCCACCTCCGGCACCACGCCCAGCGCCGCGAAATGCTGGCGCACCTCGCGTTGCCCGCTCAGGCTGGCGCGCGGCCACATCGCCAGCCAGCGCATCTCCTCCGGAACCGAGCTGCCGACGTAGGTTTGTGTGCCCTGCGTGAAATCGTCGAAGGTTTCCTGCTCGAGCAGATCGAGCAGGCTGCGGCTGAGCACCATCATCGATGGATCCTGATGCAGGCTCAGCTCCATGCGCATGCGAAGCTCGCGGGTTGCGACATAGCGGCGCTGCGGCGGACCCCACTCGAGGCGCCACGCCTGATCGCCGAATTGGCCGTCGATCGCAAAGCCGGCCGACTCGGGCACCTGCTTGAATGCGAAGCCCTGCGACTTGGCCCAGCCCGACTCGGCACGCCAATCCGGGCCGGCCGGTTTGCTGGAGAAGATTCGCCTGATCGCGTCGAGCATGCTGGATGCGGAATGAACTAGAGTCGACGGGCACAAGCGTTCGCCTGGAGACCCGAAATGATCGAAGTGTATTCGTGGGCCACGCCGAATGGCCACAAGGTCCACATCATGCTGGAAGAATGCGGTCTGCCCTACCGCGTGCACGCGGTCGACATCGGTGCCGGCGAGCAGTTCGATCCCGAGTTTCTGGCCATCAGCCCGAACAACAAGATTCCCGCCATCGTCGATCCAGACGGCCCGGACGGCGCACCGATCTCGCTGTTCGAATCGGGTGCGATCCTGCTGTATCTGGCCGCCAAGTCCGGGCGCTTTCTGCCCGAACCGGTTCGCGGGCGCTACGACGTCCTGCAGTGGCTGATGTTCCAGATGGGCGGGGTCGGGCCGATGCTCGGGCAGGCACACCACTTTCGCGTCTATGCGCCCCAGAAAATCGATTACGCGATCGAACGCTACAGCAACGAGGCCAGGCGCCTGTACGGCGTGATGGACAAGCAGGTGGCGCGCCACGGCTACCTGTCGGGTGCCGACTATTCGATCGCCGACATCGCGGTCTTTCCGTGGCTGCGCTCATGGAAGAACCAGGGCATCGACTGGAACGATCATCCCAGCCTGAAGGGCTGGTTCGACGAGATCGCCGGCCGCCCGGCCGTCAAGCGCGGCGTCGAGGTGCTGGCCGACCGGCGCAAGCCGTTGATGGATGACCGGGCGCGTGAAGCGCTGTTCGGCGAGCAGCAATACAAGCGACATTGAGCCTGGTCTGCAGGAGACCGACAGGCTAAGAGAGCCTTCGGATGCGATCGTCGCCCTGCTGAGTGCAGCGGCGAACCGCCTTGATAAAGCGGCAGCCGGACCCATGTGGAGGCCTGGTGCAGTGTTCCAGTGCTGCACACCGATTGCTCTGCACTGGAAGGAGGTTTCGACTCATGCCAGCAGTTCGACCGGCCGCCGTGGCCGGCATGCTTTATCCGGCCGATCGCAGCGGCCTGCTGGCACAGCTCGACCATTGCCTGACGAGCCGGCCGTACCAACAATCCGGCAACACACCCAAGCTGCTGATCGTGCCGCACGCCGCCTATGCCGACTCCGGTCCGATCGCCGGACGTGCCTACGCCCGCCTGCTGGCCCGCTCGGCGCCGATACGACGCGTCGTGCTGATCGGTCCGGCGCATCGGGCTGGCGTACGTGGCCTGGCGGTTCCGACGGTCGATGCCTTCGATACCCCGCTGGGTCGTGTGCCGATCGATGAAACGGCTCGCGCCGCGCTGGCCGATCTGGTTCAGGTGGTGCGCGACGACCGTGCTCATGCCCGCGAACACTCGCTGGAGGTGCAACTGCCGTTCCTGCAGGCCGTACTCGGCAACACCTTCAAGCTGTTGCCGCTGGCCGTCGGCGAGGTCGGCTCGGAGCAAGTGGCCGAGGTATTGGAGCGCCTGTGGGGCGGTGACGAGACGCTGTTTGTCGTCAGCACCGACCTGTCGCACCACCTGCCCTACGCCGGCGCGTGCTGCACCGACCGCATGACGGCCGCGCGCATGCTCGATCTGGCGACCGATTTCGATCCCTTCGAGGCCTGCGGTGCACGCGCTCTGAACGGTGCCATGATCGCCGCGCGCCGCCACGGGATGCGGGCCGAATTGATCGATCTGCGCAACTCGGGCGATACCTCCGGGGATCGGCGCCGGGTGGTCGGCTATGCCGCCCTCGCATTGAGCGAGCCGCTCGATGGCAGCTGCGGTGTGGCATTGCACCTGGCCTGACAGCATGAATGCCGAGGCTGCTGCGAGCAGATACCCGGTCTTGTATTCGTTTCGCCGCTGCCCCTACGCCATCCGGGCCCGCATGGCCTTGCACCAGGCTGGCGTAGCGTTCGAGTTGCGCGAGGTCGCGTTGCGAGACAAGCCGGCCGAGCTGATCGCCATTTCGCCGAAGGCGACCGTGCCGGTGCTGGAATGCGCGGACGGCCGGGTGATCGATGAGAGCCTGGACATCATGCGTTGGGCGCTGCAACACGCAGATCCCGACAACTGGCTCGATGGCGCCGATTCAACCGAAGCCAGCGCGCTGCTGGCAATCAACGAGGGCCGCTTCAAGCCGGCACTCGACCGCTACAAATACGCCGAGCGTCATCCCGAGCAGAGCCGCGAGATCTACAGACAGCTGGCGGAGGCGGAATTGCTCGACGGCCTCGAACTGCAGTTGCACAAGCGATCGTTCATCGGTGGCGCGAAGGTCTGCTGGGTCGATGTCGCGATCTTTCCGTTCGTGCGTCAGTTCGCCGCGGTCGAACCGGAATGGTTCGAACATTCGCGCTGGGTCCGTACCCGGCGCTGGCTGCAGGGCTGGTTTGCCAATCCGGCGTTCACCGGCGTCATGATGAAGCTGCCCACCTGGGCGGCCGGCCAGACGCCGATGGTGATCAACGGGTTCGGTCGATCGCCAGACCGATCTGCTTGACTGGACGTCAAGCCGGCCAGTTGGCCAGCCCGGAGGGACTCGAACCCCCGACATCCGACTTAGAAGGTCGGTGCTCTATCCAGTTGAGCTACGGGCTGGGAAACGTCCGAACAACGTCGCGCGCATGCCCTGGCGTGACCCGCAACTCGGGCGGGATGGACGCGAACTGCTGACTCGTTGGTGTATTGGTCGGGGCGGCGGGATTCGAACTCGCGACCTACTGGTCCCAAACCAGTTGCGCTACCAGGCTGCGCTACGCCCCGAAAACCGGCATTCTAACCGTGCCCGCAATTGCCCACGTCCGATCAGTGCGCCGGCTGTGTTTGA
>JANNNE010000280.1:0-3781 GCA_031398385.1 Ideonella sp. | reverse complement strand
GCCACCAAATCGGCGATCACCGCATGGCGCAGGCCACTGACGGTGCCATGGTTCAGGGTATCGAATGCCAGCTTGCGCAGAGCGGGTCCCACCATGTATTCGCGCTCGTTCTCGGTGCGCGCCACAAATCCGGAATCGAGCAGTTGCATGCACAGCCGATGCGCGGTGGCTTTCGGCAACGACAAGTAGCTCGCCAGATCGGCCAGCGACAACGCGCGTCCTTCGTCAGCCAGTTTGGCCAGCAGGCGCAGGCTGCGCTCTGCGGAGGAGCCGGTATTGGGGTTGTCCGGGTCGGATTTCTTGCCTGCCACAGGGTAATCTCTTATAAATGGAACGAAACATTCCGAAAAGATGTGACTATCATGCACCTAAACAGAACCATCCGTTCCACTCTATCGGCACCGGAAGTTTTTAAATAGTCATCGGTGCTGCGCAAGCGAAAGGACAAGCTGTTTACATGGCCGAGGATTTTGACTACATCGTGGTGGGCGCCGGTTCGGCAGGTGCCGTGCTGGCCGCGCGATTGAGCGAGGACCCGAAGATCCGGGTGCTGTTGCTCGAAGCCGGCCCGGCCGACCGCTCGTTCTGGATCCATCTGCCGATCGGCTACGGCAAGACGATGTGGAGCAAGAAGTACAACTGGTGTTTCCACACCGACCCCGACCCGAACATGAGCGGCCGGCGCATCTACTGGCCGCGCGGCAAGACGCTCGGTGGGTCGAGCTCGATCAATGGGCTGATCTATATCCGCGGCCAGGCCGAAGACTACGACCACTGGGCATCGCTCGGCAACGAAGGCTGGGGCTACCGGGACATCCTGCCGTATTTCATCAAGTCCGAAACCAACCAGAGAGGCTCGAATGCCTACCACGGTGGCTCTGGCCCGCTGCGGGTTTCCGACATCGGCTCGCAGAATCCGCTGATCGAGGCCTTCATTGGTGGTGCGCAACAGATCGGTGTGCCGCGCACTGACGATTTCAACGGCGAGCGCCAGGAAGGCGCCGGCTATTACCAGTTGACCACCTGGAGAGGCTGGCGCTGGAGCACGGCCAAGGGGTATCTGAAGCCGGCCCGCCAGCGCAGCAACCTGGTCGTCGAGTGCAACGCCCACGCGACCGGATTGCTGCTGGACGGCAAACGCGCGGTCGGAGTCCGCTACCGCCAGGCCGGCCAGGACAAGGTCGCACGCTGCCGCGGCGAGGTGCTGCTGAGCGCCGGTGCCATCCAGTCGCCGCAACTGCTGCAGTTGTCGGGCATCGGGCCTGCCGAGCTGCTGCGCAAGCACGGTATTGCGGTGGTCCACGATCTGCCCGGCGTCGGCGAAAACCTGCAGGATCATCTGCAGATCCGGCTGACCTTCGAATGCACCCAGCCGACCACCAATGACCAGCTCAATTCGCTGGTCGGACAGGCCCGCATGGGCCTGCAATGGCTGCTGCATCGCAGCGGTCCGCTTGCGGTGGGAATCAACCAGGGCGGCTGTTTCATGCGCGCCTTGCCCGACGAGGCGAAGACGCCGGACATCCAGTTTCACGTGGCCACCTTGTCGGCCGACATGGCCGGCGGCAAGGTGCACCCGTTTTCCGGCATGACGCTGTCGGTATGCCAGTTGCGGCCCGAATCTCGCGGACACATCCGGATCCGCTCCATCGACCCGTTCGAGCCGCCGGAAATGCAGCCGAACTACCTGGCCACCGACCTGGATCGGCGCACCAATGTGGCGGCCGTGAAGGCGGCGCGGGCGATTGCCGCTTCGCCGGCAATGAAGGGCTTGATCAAGCGCGAGGTCAAGCCGGGGCCGGACGCCGCCGACGATGCCGCGCTGCTCGAATATTGCCGCAACAACGGCGCGACGATTTTTCACCCCAGCGGCACCTGCGCGATGGGCCCGGATCCGGCTGCCGGTGCGGTGGTCGACGCCAGGCTGCGCGTGTTCGGGATGCAGAGGCTGCGCGTGATCGATTGTTCCGTGATGCCGACGCTGGTGTCGGGCAATACCAATGCACCGGCCGTGATGATGGCCGAGAAGGCGGTCGACATGATTCGCGAGGATGCCCGCCACCGCTGACCCGGATTTCCGATGCCGCACCGATTGGAGTCGAGAAGGTGCACCAGGCAGATTGCTCCCGAATCCCGCAACCCGTTCCACACCTCATCGAAGGAGACATTGATGGCTCAGAAGACACTGCTGGATCGTCCCGGATTGATGAAGATTGCCGGCACCTACGGCATCAGCTCGACCGCTTTTGCCGCGGCCGGACTGGTCGGTCCCTTGACCCTCGAGGGTGTGGCAACTGCGGCGGCCCAGAGCGCCGCTGCCCGCAGCGCGACGCCCGTGAAGACCTTGAAATTCGGCGCCGCCGGTTTCAACTAAGAAAACCTGAAGACCCAGGAATCGGGCCAGCTCTGGTTCGCCCAGGAACTGGAGAAGCGCAGCGACTGCATCCTGGAAAGTCTGCCGGTGACGGTGATCTTCGCGCCCATCCTGGCCCCGATCGCGGTGGCTCACGGTGTCGATCCGATCCACTTCAGCGTGATTTTCCTGGTGGGCGCAGCGATCAGCTTCATCACGCCGCCGTTCGGCCTGAATCTGTTCGTCGCCAGCGGGGTCACCGGCATCCCGTACTCGAAACTGGTGCGACCCGCGATATCTACCTCGGTGGCTTGCTGGTTGCCTGGGGCCTGACGGCCTTCGTTCCGTGGTTCTCACTGGTGTTGTTGCCGAAAGTGGGTGGCACTTGATCGACCTCGGGCTCGCCTGAGGTGTCCAGATGCGCCTGGCTGGCCGCCGTCAGCCGGCCGATCGGCCTTCGGAGAAGCTGCTCTTGAACCATTTCTCAAGCATCTTCTTCTCGTATTCAAGCGATTCCGGGCTGCGAATCCGAGACAGCCCGCCGGTGTAGTCGAGGTCGGACACCAGTTCGGTTCGGCTGAACAGCGGTTTGCCATCGCGCTGCAGTGTGTAGCGCAGCTGGATGCGGGGCCAATCGGCATTGCCGCGGATGATTCGCTTGTCTTCCGCACCGCGCGGAAACGGCTTCACATTTCCGGCCAGGTCGATGTCAAGCACGTCGATCTTCAACACGTCGCCGTTGCGCAGATAACGCTGACCCAGCTGTTGCAGGGTGGTGTCGAGTACCTTGAGATTGGCCTCTCTTTCCCACGGGGACGGGCCGGCATCGGTGTAGCGCACCGACTCGATGAACTTGACATCGACCACACCCGCGGCCGACACACCACCGGCCACAGCGAGCAGCGCCGAGAACAAGATGGTGGACGTTCGGAAGTTCATGTTCGTCTCCTGTCTGTATCGCGTCAGGCGCCGATTGTGAACCTTCGTTGTGCGGGTGCCACGCTCGGGCCTTTCTTTCGCACTTCTCTGCGAAGGGGAATCAGGAAACGGCGCCAGCCTTCCTCAAGTCCGCGATTCAGGCACGAGTTTCGCGACACCCACGGTGCGCCATGACCCGATCCGACGATAGACTTTTAGATTGGGTGGCATCAACCACGTCCCGCTGCCGGAAGCGTAGCGTGGCAGGCGCCGTGGATGGAGGAGGGCGGCACGATGGGTTCGCCCGGGCTCTTGTGCAGCCCCGACGAGGCCGCCGGCCGGCCCGACGGCGCGGCGATCGACGTACATGGCGATTACTGGTCCGCTGGTGTCTCGGCGGGCTGTCTGAACCGCTTCTCGGCCGCGGGCCATCTGATCGAGCGCCTGCTGCTGCCCTGCCGCGCGCCAACCATGCCATGCTTCGGCGGCGACGCTCTAACCGACCTCTAC
>JANNNE010000247.1:0-8550 GCA_031398385.1 Ideonella sp. | reverse complement strand
GCCAGGCAGAACGCCGCACCGTAGGCGGTCTTGCTCGACGCGCTGGACATCAGCACCACCGATGCGCCGAAGAAGTTCTCGCTGGCCAGAAAGTCGTCGATCAGGAACGAGGTCGTGAACAGCGGACGCAGCAGCGCCTGTTGAGCTTCGAGTGCGGGATCGTGGGCCGGATCCGCGCTGGTGCGAAGGTAGTGGTTGTAGACCGGATGCAGTTCGCGCCGATGCACGCCACCATCGACGAATCCGGTCTGCGTGACACGCACCGGTTCGAGCAGCACCGTATCGGCGATTGGCCAGTAGCCGTAGAAGCGCTCGCCGGGCTCGATGCCCTCGCAAGCCGAGTCGACCACGACGCCGAAGCCCCAGACCGGAATGCAGCCGGTCGTCGGGTCGCCGGTCGGGAAGAAATCCCAGTAACGCATCGCCACGCCGAACGCCGCGTAGGTGATGTTGTTCGAGGTCAATGCGAAGCGGTCGATGCGCATCGATACTTGACCTTCGCCGACCGGTGCAAGCGGTTGTTCCATCCAATCGACTTCGCGCAGATCACCGCGTCGAACGACCATCATCGCTCTGCTCATTCAAGCTCCTTCAAGCGCCTGGCTTCGAGTTCGCGAAGCGCGGTTTTCAGCACCTTGCCATAGTTGTTCTTCGGCAGGTCGTCAACGAACCGGTAGTGTTTGGGCCGCTTGAAACGCGCGATGTGTTCGAGGCAGAAGGCGTCGAGCGTGGCAGCGTCGACGTCGGCGCTGGCCACCACATAGGCGACCACGACCTCGCCCCATTGCGCATCGGGTCGGCCGATCACCGATACCTCGGCCACCAGCGGGTGATTGAGCAAAGCCTCTTCGACCTCGCGCGGATAGATGTTGCTGCCGCCGCTGACGACCAGATCCTTGCTGCGGTCGAGCAGCGTCAGGAAGCCGTCTTCGTCGAGACGGCCGATGTCGCCGGTCCAGAGCCAGCCGTCGCGAAGCGCTGCGGCGGTGGCCGCATCGTCCTGCCAGTAGCCGAGCATCACAACCTCCCCGCGCACGCACACCTCGCCGCTGCTGCCGGCCGGGCACGGTCTGCCGTCGGAATCGCGAATCGACACTTCGACCATCGACTGCGCGACACCGACCGATGCCAGACGTTCGCGGTAGCGGGCTTGCGTGTGATCGTTGATCACGTTCTTCGGCAGCACCGTGATCGTCATCGGGCATTCGCCCTGTCCGTAGATCTGCGCAAAATGCGGCCCGACGACGGCAAGCGCTTCCTCGATATCGGCCAGGTACATCGGCCCGCCGCCGTAACAGATGGTCGCAAGGCCTGGCGGTTGGCCGCCGCGGGATCTTGCCGCGTCGACGACGCGGCGCACCATCGTCGGCGCGGCAAAAAACGAGGCGTTGCGCCAATGGGCGGCGAGGTCCAGGCACTCGGCCGAGTCGAAACCGCCCGATGTCGGTATCACGTTGATCCCGCCATTCAGCACATACGGCAGGTGGTACAGGCCGCCGCCGTGTGACAGTGGCGCGGGATGCAACATGGCGGCGCCAGGTAGCACCGGTTGCACCGATGCCAGGTAGGCCATGGCGCACCAGCGCAACTGTCGAGCGCCCAGGCTGACGCCTTTCGGGCGCCCGGTCGTGCCGCTGGTGTAGAACAGCCACGCCGGGTCGTCTTCCGCACGGTCGGCGATGGCGGGGCGGGGTATCGTCGCGTCATCGATGAAGCTGAAATCGCTCACCACCGCAGCCGGCGTGCCGGCTTCGTGCAAGGCAGCAACCAATGCGCTGCTGCGCGATTCGTCGGTCAGCACCAGCCGGCAGCGGCAATGGCCGGCGATCCACGCCGTCTCGCGTTCGTGCAGCTTGGCATTGATCGGTACCGCGACGCCGCCCATCCACCAGATGCCCCACAACAACGGCAGGTAAACCGGCTGATTCGGCATGAACAGCGCGATCCGGTCGCCGGCCGCGAATCCGCGCGCCTGCAGCCAGCCCGCGGTGCGCGCCGCCTGTTCGGCGAAACCTTCATACGTCGCCCAGAGCGCATCGCCGGCGGCAATGGCCGGTCGTTGCGGATGGAGCCGCGCACTGCGATCGAGCCAGATGGCGATGTTCATGGCATGGGTTGGGTGCTTGAAGCATGCCACATCGCCGCCCAGCCATGATCCGGCCAGCGATGGCCGGGCGAGGACCGGATGGCGGGCCGCTGACACCGTGCGCCGAAGCCCGCCAGCGACCTGGAGTAGATTCGAGCCGTACCCAACAACAGGAGTCTGTGATGGACGATGAAACCTTCAACATCAGCATCCGCAAATTTCTCAAGGTGGTCGGTGTCAGCTCGCAGCGGGAAATCGAGCAGGCCGTCACGAAGGCGATCGCCGATGGTTTGATCAGCGGCAACGAAACCCTGAAGGCGACGATGACGCTGCAGATCGCGGCCGTCAATCTCGAGGTCAAGTTCGACGGCGACATCGCACTGAAATGACAGACGACCGGGCGATCCGGGAGGGCCATCGGTGATGAAGATCTGCATCTACGGTGCCGGTGCAATCGGCGGATTGATCGGTACCCGGCTCGCGGTCGCCGGCGATTGCGAAGTCAGCGCGGTGGCGCGCGGTGCCACATTGGCCGCGTTGCAACAACAGGGCTGGCGGCTGCGCCAGGGCGAGCGGCTGTTCCAGGCGGCGGCGCGCGCCACGGCGGATCCCCGCGAACTCGGCGCCCAGGACCTGGTCGTGATTGCGGTCAAGGGCCAGGCGCTGCCGGAAGTGGCGAGTCGAATTGCGCCGCTGCTGAAATCCGACACCATCGTGATTCCGGCGCTCAACGGTGTGCCGTGGTGGTTCTCGCAAGTCGTCGACGGACTGGGCGGGGCGGCACTGAGCAGCGTCGATCCCGGCGGCCAAATCGCCGCGGCGATCCCGATCGACATGGTCGTGGGCTGTGTCGTGCATGCCAGCGCGTCGACCCCGGAGCCCGGTCTGGTGCTGCTCAAGATGGGAAACGGTCTGATCATCGGCGAGCCGGCTGGCGGCGAGTCGCCACGTGTCTCGCGGGTCGGTGCGCTGCTCGAGGCGGCCGGTTTCGACATGACCCGCTCGACCGATATCCGGCAGGCGCTCTGGTACAAGCTATGGGGCAACCTGACGATCAATCCGTTGTGTGCGCTGACCGGGGCGTCGACCGGCCCGATCCTGAGCGATCCGCTGGTGCGGGAATTCGTTTCAGCGGCGATGCTGGAGGCGTCTGCGGTCGGTGCGCGCGTCGGCTGTGCGATCGATCAGCGTCCGGAAGATCGGCATGCCATCACCGCCAAGCTCGGCGATTTCAAGCCATCGATGCTGCAGGATGTCGAGGCCGGCCGCTGCATCGAACTCGACCCGATCGTCACCGCGGTGCACGAGATGGCGCAGCGGCTCGGTGTCGCGACACCGAATATCGATGCCATCCTCGGCCTGACGCGAATCTCGGCCCGGTTGCGTGGGCTCTATCCGGCCGACGCAGGCAGCCGCGGGTAAACGTCGGTGCTCAGCCGCTGCGTCCGCGAGATCCGGCCAGCGCCGTGAAGATGCCCAGACCGATGAAGGTCGCGCCGCCGAGATATCGACCGGCGCGGCGCGCGCCGGTGGCCCGGCCCAGAGCGGGCGCGATCAGACCGGCGGCGCAGGCGTATGCGCAATCGGTGAGCGCGGCGACGGCGACAAAGATGAGGCCGAGCAGGCACGCCTGCCAGATCGGATGGGCACCCGCCGGCGTCAGGAACTGGGGCAGGAAAGCAGCAAAGAAGATCATCGTCTTCGGGTTCAGCAGCGCGACCACCAGTCCGTCGCGGAAGATTCGCGACAGCGAGGCCTGCTGCAGGGTCGATGCCGCCGGTGCACCCTGCCGGTCGCGCAGCATTTTCACGCCGAGGTAGATCAGATAGAGCGCGCCCGCGTACTTGAGGATCGTGAACGCCTGCGCAGATGCCGCGAATAAGGCGGCGAGCCCGAGGGCGGCGGCCAGTGCATTGCCCAGGTTGCCCAGCGCGACGCCGGCCACCGAGACCAGCCCGGATGAGCGTCCTTGCACGACGCTGCGGGTGACGACATACAAGACGCCGGGGCCCGGACTCACCGCCAGCACCAGGCTCGCCAGCAGGAAGGCCGAGAACAAGGGCCATGGAGGCAGCAATTGTTCCATCGCCGGCACCCGGATCGGCGCTGCCGTTCTTCAGCGGCCGCCGCGCTTGTCGGCGCTCGGTGCCGTGAGCTCGGATTTGCGAATGCGCACGGCACGGGTCGGCGGTGCCGCGTCGGCGGTTGGCTCGCCTGCAGCCGCGAGCGATGCGGCCAGCGCGTCCTCAGGCGTCGTTGCTGCAGCCGGCGAGTTGCCCGTTGGCGTGACCTTGGCCTCCGTGGACGCGGTCTCCTTGATGACGGCGGTATGCGGCGCCAGCATCGGGATCAACTGGCCGTAGATCTTGGGGTTGCCGGCCACCACTTCGCGCTGGAACAGGTAGTCGGCCTCGCCGGTGAAATTGCCGATCAGGCCGCCCGCCTCGGTGATCATCAGCGAGCCCGCGGCGATGTCCCAAGGATGCAGCCCGGTCTCGAAGAAGCCGTCGTACCAGCCGGCGGCCACATAGCACAGATCGAGGGCGGCGGCGCCCGGACGCCTGACGCCGGCGCAACTCTGCATCACCGCCTCGAACATCGCCAGATAACGCTGGAAGTTGTCGCCCCGACGAAACGGAAAGCCGGTCCCGATCAATGACTCGGCCAGACGCGTGCGCTTGGAGACGCGGATGCGCTTGTCATTCAGGAATGCGCCGCGGCCCTTCGAGCTGTAGAACAGGTCGTTGCGCGACGGGTCGTACACCACCGCCTGCTGGACCTGGCCCTTGTACGACAGTGCGATCGAGACCGCGAAGACCGGCAGACCGTGGATGAAATTGGTGGTGCCATCGAGCGGGTCGATGATCCAGAGGTAGTCGCTGTCCCGGGCGCCGTGGGCGCGCCCTGATTCTTCGGCCAGGATGCCATGGCCAGGGTAGGCGGTGAGCAGCGTCTCGATGATGATCCGCTCCGCGGCCTGATCGACTTCGGTGACGAAATCGTTGCTCGACTTGGTCGTGACCTTCAACAGGTCGAGGTCGAGCGAGGCCCGGTTGATCAGTGCTCCCGCTGCGCGTGCCGCCTTGATGGCGATATTGAGCATGGGATGAAGCGCTTGCGACATGGGGCAACCTGGGATGGGGACGAGCCTGGCAGAGGAAAAGAGCGGCAGCGCCCGAGGAAAATTGCAGGCGCTGCGGATAATCGCCATTTTATGACGCCTGAGAACCCCTCGCAGCGGGCTGCGGTGATGCCACCGCATGCGGCGACCCGCTTCATCCTGGTCGAGACCAGCCATCCCGGCAACGTCGGTGCGGCGGCGCGCGCGATGAAAGTGATGGGTTTCGACGATCTGGTGCTGGTTGCGCCGCGCGACCGGTTGATGGCGCAAGCCGCCGATGCGGTGGCGATGGCCAGCGGCGCGACCGACGTGTTGCAACAGGCGCGGGTGGTCCAGACGCTGGCCGAAGCCCTCGATGGCATCGACTACCTGTGTGCAACCGCGATGACACCGCGCGATTTCGGTCCTGCCGTCCATGCGCCGCGCGAACACCTGCCCGACATTGCGCGCAGCGGCCACCGGGTCGGCTTCGTCTTCGGCTCCGAACGTTTCGGTCTGGGCAATCAGCATGTCTACCAATGCCATGTGGTGCTGAGCATTCCCACGCCGCCAGGGTACGGGTCACTCAATCTGGCGCAGGCGGTGCAGTTGATTGCCTACGACTGGCGTTGTGCGCTGGGCGCCTTTCGCGTCGAGCCGCGCACCGTGCAGCCGCAATTTGCGGACGCAGCCGCGGTGCAGGGCTTGCTCGATCATTGGCAGCAGACGCTGCAGCAGATCGGCTTTCTGGATCCCTCCGCACCACGCAAATTGATGCCCCGATTGAACCAGTTGCTCAATCGCGCCGAGCTTCGCAGCGAAGAGGTGCACATCCTGCGCGGCATTGCGCGGGCCATTGCCGAGGCGTCGAAAAAACCCGGATGACGGGTTTGGGTCCCGGCTGACCGACCCCACCTGCAGCATTCGCAAAGTCGGCCCGCCCTGCACGAATGCGGGCTGCGGCATACACTGGCCGCCGAAAACAACGACGCGTGTTGCCTGAACCGCGCCCGAGATCATGTTCCAACGAATCCGAGAAGACATCGCCTGCATCGCCGAGCGCGATCCGGCCGCCCGGTCGGCGTGGGAAGTGCTGACCTGTTATCCCGGGCTGCATGCGCTGTTGATGCACCGCTGGGCGAACCGGTTCTGGCGTCACGGCTTTTATTGGCTGGGACGTTTTACCTCGCATGTCGCACGCTTTCTGACCGGCATCGAGATTCATCCCGGTGCGACCATCGGGCGCCGTGTCTTCATCGACCACGGCATGGGCGTGGTGGTGGGCGAAACCGCCGAGATCGGCGACGACTGCACGATCTACCAGGGCGTGACGCTGGGTGGCACCTCGTTGTCGAAAGGCGCCAAGCGCCATCCCACGCTGGGCAAAGGCGTGATCATCGGCGCCAATGCGCAGGTCCTTGGGGGCTTTCTCGTCGGGGATGGCGCGCGTGTCGGATCGAGCGCGGTGGTCGTCAAGCCGGTGCCGCCGGGAGCAACTGCGGTCGGCAATCCGGCACGGGTGTTGCACGCCGAGGGCGAGGCGGTGCGCGAGGAGACCGCGGCCCGAATGGGCTTCTCTGCCTATGGCGTGACCCAGGGCGACGATCCGGTGGCGCAGGCCATGAAGGGGCTGATCGACAATGCCTCAGGCCATGAACATCAGATCATGATGTTGTGGCATGCGATCGAGAAGTTGTCGGCCCGCTCGCGGGAACTGCCCGGTCAGGACTGTGTACCGGCCGACGCGCAGACGACCGAATGTTTCGATGCCGAGCGGCTGAACCAGCTGGTCAAATAGGCGCTGATTCCGCAGCCGCGTGCGGCATGTGCCGTTTGCGCAGAAGACCTGGCGCGACAAGGAACCATCCGATGCACGGGCTGAAATATCGACTCAACGGCATGCTGGCCCTTTCGCTTCCTGGAATCGGGTAGCCCATGCACGTTGCCCGGCTACAGCCCTCGGATGCGCAGCAGTACCGAGCGCTCATGCTCGAAGGCTACGAACTGGCGGCGGATGCCTTCACATCCACGGCCGAAGAGCGGACGGCCGAACCGCCGGCTTTCTGGATCAAACGCATTGACGATCCGACCGGAACGACCGCGGCCTTCGGGGCATTCGACGGTGGCACCTTGATCGGGACGGTCGCGCTCGAATTTTCGGCGAGGCCCAAGACAAGGCACAAGGCCCATCTGATCGGCATGTATGTGACGCAGCCGGCCAGAGGCAGAGGCGCTGGTCATGCGCTGGTCGCGGCGGCTCTGGCGGACGCCCGTGCCAGAGAGGGCATCCGCCTGCTCACCCTCACGGTCACCGAAGGCAATGAGTCCGCGATTGGTCTCTACCGCGCGGCAGGCTTCGACGTATTCGGCATCGAACCCATGGCCATCCTCACGCCAACCGGCTACAAGGCCAAGGTCCACATGTGGCTCACGCTCGGCTCGGGTTCGTTGATCGTCCCGGCACTCGATCGATCCTCGACAACGGGCCCGGATGCTCCGGCCGGGCCGGACGATCCGCGGCGGCAAGACGGTCGAGCATGAAATCCTGCGGCTGCACGAACAAGAAAATGCCGCTGGATCAGTCACTCGTCGCGCTGAGACCCAACCGAATGCGAGGGCGCTGATGTTGATTCGCGCAGCATCACCCGACGATGCGGTGGCAATTGAGGAAATCCGGGTTGCCGCGTGGCGGATGGCGTTCCGAAGCCACATGCCTGCTGCATTCCTCGATTCCCTCGACCCAGGTTCGAAAGTTGTCGACCTGCAGCAAACGCTTCGAGCTCAAGTCTGGCCGTTTTCGGTAAAGGTCGCTGAAATAGAAGGACGGGTCGTCGCGTGGGCGGTGGTGGGAAACCCGAGGTATGCGAGCGAGTCGGGCACGCTCGAGCTGTGGGCGCTGAACGTCGCGCCGAGCCAATGGCGGCGGGGCGCTGGTCGACGTCTGGTGGAAGAGGCCATCGCCTCTGCCCGGACGCAGCGCTTCGAACGCCTGGAGCTGTGGTGTCTGGTTGGCAACGAGCAGGCTGTGGCGCTCTACGAGTCGTGCGGGTTCGGCCCGACTGGCGATACCCGAACCACCTCTCGTCTGACCGGCCATCCACTGCACGAGGCTGCTTTCCGGTATCTGACTTGAAGCGGCCACCGGATCGGCCCGATGACCTGCCGCGCCCGAGCATTTCAGGATCGCGCGATTCGCTGCCTAAGGCGACGCTGAACAAGTCCCGGCGAGCGCGCGCGCCTCGAGTCGGGATGCCATGCGAGGCGCAAACCGAAGCCATAGCCCCAGCTATGGCGAGGATTTGTAACGCTGCAGGGCGCCCGAATCGAGGATGCGCACGCCGCGAGGGACTTGTTCAGGGTTGCC
>JANNNE010000206.1:0-26854 GCA_031398385.1 Ideonella sp. | reverse complement strand
TGCTGGCCGGGCGTTCGGTGCTGGAGATCGCTTGTGGAACCGGCTACTGGACCCGGTTTTTCGCGCCCCGCGCCCGGCGTGTGCTCGCGCTTGACTCGGCAAGGGAGACGCTCGACATCGCGCGCTCGCGCATGTCGTCCGGCCAGGTCAGCTTCCAGATCGGCGATGCCTACGATCTGCCGATCCAGACGCCGCGCTTCGATGCAGCATTCGCCGGCTTCTGGTGGTCGCACATTCCGCTGCCGCGCATCCCGGCGTTTCTGCACGGTCTGCACGCTGCGCTGGAGCCCGGCGCCATCGTGGTGTTCCTCGACAACCGCTATGTCGAAGGCAGCAGCACGCCGCTGACCGAGCCTGATCCGGACGGCAATACGTATCAGATCCGCCCGCTGGCCGATGGATCGACACACCGCATCCTGAAGAATTTCCCATCCCGCGGAGCCCTGTTGCAGGCCGTTGCGCCGCTGGCGAGCCATCCGCGAGTCCACGAGTGGCCGTATTACTGGGCGCTTGAATATGAAGTTGTGGGATCGGCGCCTGAGGTGAGCCCCTGACCCACACTGCGGTTGGAGCGTCAGGACGTCTCAGCGGCGATCGAGTGCGAGTTTGGCTGCCAGTCCGAGAAAAATGACTCCGGTCGAGCGTCTGAAAATCGTTCCGGCCCGCTGGTTCTCGTCGAGCAGACGGCCGACCTTGGACGCGCAGATCCCCACCAGCCCGTTGACCACCGTTCCCCCGGCGATCAGGATGCCGCCCAGGACCAGAAACTGCAACAGGCTGGAGCCACGCGCCGGATCGACGAATTGCGGGACGAACGCAAGGATGAAGATCGCGACCTTGGGGTTCAGCAGATTCACCAGCGTGCCTTCGCGCCAAGCCTGAACCATTCCGGCCGACGACGCACCGTCCGGACCGGACCATTCGATCGGCCCGCTTCGAAAGGAACGGACCGCGAGCCAGACCAGGTAGGCAACACCGCCCCAGCGCAGCAGTTCGAAGGCCACCGGATGGGCCGCCAGCAAGGCGGCCAGACCGAGCGCGGCCAGCAGCGTGTGAACCAGGGCACCGGTGGAAATGCCGATGCTGGCAGCGATGCCGACCCGTGGCCCCGACTTCGCGCCCTGGGCGAGACAGAACAACATGTCTGCCCCGGGCGTCAGATTGAGCGCCAGCGCGGCCGACGTGAAAAGCAACAGCTGGTGCGTCTCGAAGAGCATGGTTGGCCGCTTGGGTGCCTGCGTTCAGGGTCAGCCACACGATAGCGCAGACCGCGCGAACGGATGGGGTGCGTGTTGGTGGCTTCGGGCACGACCTGGTCGGGCAGTTCTGGAAACTGGATCTCTGAGCGGCCACGCGCGATACTGGAGGCTCTGCGTTCGCCCCCCTTTGTCGTATGCGAATCGAAGTCGATGATCTCTCTCGTCCGGTGGTCCATGCGCTGCTTCGCGAGCACCTGGACAACATGCATGCCTTGTCACCGCCGGAAAGTGTCCATGCGCTGGATCTGGCCGGATTGCGCAGCCCTGACATCACCTTCTGGACCGTCTGGGACGACGACAGCTTGCTCGGCTGTGGCGCGCTGAAGCAGCTCGACGCCGGGCATGGTGAATTGAAGGCGATGCGCACGCCGACGGCACTGCGCCGCCGCGGCGCCGGGCGGGCAGTTCTGGTCCACATCATCGACGAAGCCCGGGCCAGGGGCTACCAGCGGCTGAGCCTGGAAACCGGCTCGATGAGCGCCTTCGAGGTCGCGCAGCAGCTGTATGCGAGCCATGGTTTCCAGTTTTGCGGCCCGTTCGGTTCCTATCGGGCAGATCCCCACAGCGTTTTCATGTCGCTGGACCTGGTGCCGCAGGCGATCGGCCAGAACCGGTGATGGTTTCGATTCCGTCGATCGGCATCTGCAGGCGACTCGCGATTCGCCTGCGCTGTGCGGATGTCAAACCGGTCGTTCCTGTAGGCGCTCTCGCCCTGGCCTGGGCGCTGACCGGTTGCGGCTCGCTGCCGGCTGTCCCAGGCGCCGATTCCGATGCCCCGGACGCCAGTGTGACTCGCAGCCAGTCCTACCGGCAAGCCGCCAGCTACGCGCAGTCGCTGCAGCTCTGGCGAGATGCCGACGACATCAACGACTGGATCGGCGCCCGCTTCGAATACGACCGGGCACGCGCGATCCGCTTGTCGGAAACCCAGCGCGAAACCCAGGGCCGCATGCCGATCCACACCCCGCAAGCGTTCTTCGAAGATCCCAGCGGGGTTTGCGTGGATCTCGCGCGCTTCGCGGTCGAGACCTTGCGGCAGGTCGACCCGAACAGCCGGCCGCGCTACCTGATGATTGAATTCGATCCGGTCAGCATCGCCGGCAACACCCTGCGTCGGCACTGGGTCGCGGCATTCGAACGCGATGGTCAGTTGTATTTTTTTGCCGATTCGAAGCGACCCGGCCACGTGGCCGGCCCGTATCCCGATACCCGGACATTCCTGAGCGATTACGCTCGCTACCGCGGCCGCAGCGTCGTCTCGTTTCGCGAAGTCGAGTCGTATGAACGCAGGCGACGCGCGATGGCGACCGGCACCCAGAAGCGAAATGACGGGCGGTGAAGTCAGTCAGCGCCATGCCGTGACGGGGTGAATCCGGCAGAACATGGATGCCAAGGGATCATGCGATGAACAAGCAACTTGATCCGAACCGTCGGCTCACGCTGTTCGGTTCCTACGGATCGGGCTCGGCCGCAATCGAGATGGCCTTGCGAGCGGCCGCCATCGACTACCGGATCGTGCGGGCGTCCACCTGGGAGCCCGATTCCGATCGCGAGGCGCTGCAGCGCGTCAATCCGCTCGGCCAGATTCCGGCGCTGGTGCTGGCCGACGGCGCGGTGCTCACCGAAAGTGCCGCCATCCTGATCCACCTCGCGCTGACTTGTCCGGATGCCGAGCTGCTGCCGGTCGACGCGGGCGCGCGCCCAGGCGATTCGCGGCCTGGTCTTCATCGCCGCCAACTGCTATTCGGCGGTCTCGGTGATCGACTATCCCGAGCGCTGGACCACCGCGGTCTCCAAACCGGCCCAGGCGCGGGTGCGCGATGCGGCCCGCCAGCAGCTGTGGCGCAACTGGGAGATCTTTGCCGACACCTTCGCCGACGACGCGGTGCTGGCCGCCGCCAAGCCGGGCGCGCTGGCGTTTCTCGCCACGGTGGTGTCCGGGTGGGACGGCGCGCGCAAGCACCTGGCAAGCACCCGGCCGCCGTTTCTGCAGACCCTGCTGCAGCTGGAAAATCATCCACGCATCGCCCCGGTGCTGCGTGAGCACCGGCCACCAAAGACGTGAGCCTGGCCGATACGGTGCCGCTGCGGCGCATCCACCGCCTGGGGCCAATGCCGTTCTCGCGCGGCGTGTGGCCCAGGCCGCTGCCGGCACCCGCGCGCACACTTGCCTGCGCGCAGATTCGATGACCCCCGGGACCTTGTTCCTCGCGGTGATGTTCGGCTCGGTGGGCTTTGGCTACCTCGTGTATGGTCGCAGGCAGCGGGCAGTGGTCCCGATCGTCTGCGGGCTGCTGCTGTTGATCGTGCCGTATTTCATCGGCAATGCGCTGACGCTTCTGGCCATCGGTTGCGCGCTGGCACTGTTGCCCTTCATCTGGAAGCGGTGATCCGGCGCCCGGAATCGATCACCGCGCCATCTGCGCGAGGATGCCATGACCATTGAGTTGTCGAAGGACGTGAGGAAGGAAGCAGTGGCGTCGATCGAGCGCTACTTCTTCGAAAACATGGACGAACGCATCGGCAACGTGGCCGCTGCCGGGCTGCTGTCTTTTTTTCTCGAAGAGATCGGACCGGTCATCTACAACCAGGCGGTGGCCGATGTGCAGGAGCGGCTGCAGGTGCGGGTCGCCGAGGTCGATATCGAGATTCACGAAGACGAATTCACGTATTGGCGCAAACACAGCCGGCCGCCCGGCGGCCGTTGAACAGATTGGAGTAGCAGGAATGGCGATTGGCTGGTTCACGGTCTTGAAAAATGTCCCCTGGACGACGGTGATCAGCAATGCCCCGGTGGTGGCCGATGGCGCGCGCAAGTTGTGGAAGACGGTGGCCAACAAACGCGCGTCGCACGAAAGCGACGCCGAAGCCGCCAGTGCCACCGATCAGCAGGCGACGCCGCCTGCGGCCAACCAGGCGCCGCTCGACGCACGTCTGGGCGAACTGAGCCAGTCGGTCGACCGGCTCGAGCAGCAGATGCTGGCGTCGTCCGAGCTGATCAATGCACTGGCCGAGCAGAATGCGCAATTGGTCGAGCGGGTCGAGAGCAACCGCGTTCGCACCCTGTGGCTGACCCGCCTGGCTGCGTTCGCCGCGGTGTTGGCGGGCCTGGCGCTCGGACTGGTGCTGTTCGCGTTGACGCGCGCCTGAATTCTGCGTTGATGAGCGGCTTCGTCGTCAGTGCGCTGTTCATCGGGTTCACCTTTGTCGCCGCCGGGCTGGTCAAGGGCGTGGTCGGTCTGGGATTGCCGACCGTCGCCATCGGTCTGCTGAGTCTGGCCATGCCGCCGGCCGCGGCCGCGGCGATGTTGATCGCGCCTTCACTGGCGACCAATATCTGGCAGGCCACCGCCGGTGCGCACTTCATGCTGTTGCTCAGCCGCTTGTGGAGCCTGCTGGCAACCATCGTCGTCGGCATTCTGCTGACCATCAGCGTATTGACCGGCTCGTCGGCCGGTCTGGCCAATGCGGCGCTGGGCGCGGTTTTGATCGTCTACGGGGCGGTCGGCATTTCCGGTCGGCGCTTCGATGTACCGCGTCGCGCCGAGGTCTGGTTGTCGCCGCTGATGGGCATGCTGACTGGACTGATCACCGGTGCGACCGGCGTCTTCGTGATGCCGGTGATCCCCTACCTCAATTCGCTGGGATTCGACAAGGACGAATTGATTCAGGCGCTGGGGCTGGCCTTCACGGTATCGACCGTCGGGTTGGCGGTCGGGCTCGTAATGGCCGGCAAATTCCAGTTCTCGGACGCGAGGGCGTCGATGCTGGCGGTGTTGCCGGCCCTGGTGGGCATGTGGCTGGGTCAGCGCCTGCGTGGCCGGATTTCCGCGGCGGCGTTCAGACGCTGGTTCTTCATCGGCCTGGTCGGCTTGGGAATCTACATGCTGGGCAGGGGTTTGCTGTCGCGGTAAGGTAGATGCCACTGCGACAGTTGCCGGAATGATCGATGCCTGAGCAGATGCCTTATCAATGGCTCGCCGATGCGGTGCTGGTGCTGCATTTCGCGGTGGTGGGCTTCGTCATCGGCGGTCTTCTGGCCATCATCGTGGGCAACCTGCGCGGCTGGCGCTGGGTCAATCGGCTGGCGTTCCGCTTGGTCCATCTGGCGGCGATCGGCTTCGTTGTGCTGCAGGCCTGGCTCGGAGCGACCTGTCCGCTGACGATTCTGGAGAACTGGCTGCGGCAGCAGGCCGGGCACGACGGCTATCAGAGCAGCTTCATCGAACACTGGATCCAGGCGATCCTGTTCTATCAGGCGCCGGGCTGGGTATTCATTGCCATCTATTCGATCTTCTTTCTGGTGGTGGTGGCGAGCTGGATCCGGTATCCGCCGCGATCGATCAGACATGGCTGACGCAGCGGTCGATGCGGGCGAGGCCGGCCGTGCGCGGCCTGGCTTGTCGAACCCGGCTGCGCAGCCGCTGCGGGTGGTGGGTCGGCGGGGTGCTGTCGACTCTGGCTGGCGATCGTGCCGCTGGCATTGGTGATGGGCGGCGCTGCGGGCCTGCTGCCATTTGCTGCTTCCTACTTCGCAATCCGCTGGTGCTGGTCCCTGATCCGGGGTCGGGCCGAAAGTTGAAAGAAAGGTGTCCGCCGATGTTCAAGCTCCTCGATATCGATCACCTGGTGTTGCGTGTCGTCGACCTCGACCGCATGCTGGGCTTCTATCAAGGTGTGCTCGGCTGCACGCTCGAGCGTCGGGATGATGCGATCGGTCTGGTGCAACTGCGCGCCGGCCGATCGCTGATCGACCTGGTTCCGGTCGACGGCAAGCTGGGGCGCGCCGGTGGCCGGGCCCCCGGTGACGAGGCTCGCAACCTGGATCATTTCTGCCTGCGCATCGAGCCCTTCGATGGCGACCAGCTGCGCCATGAGCTCATGGCGCAGGGCGTCGATGTGGGTCCGGTCGAGATGCGCAATGGCGCGCTCGGTGTCGGCCCGTCGGTCTATCTGAACGATCCCGAGGGCAACATGGTCGAATTGAAAGGCCCGCCCGCCGACGTGGCTGGTTGACGACCTGTAAAAGGCAGGGTGTGACCCATGCGGAAGAACGGCGAATATGGCCGTTCGTCCGTCGAGACGATGGCCGTTGCCGGCCGGGTGATGTACCAACAGGAGTCAACGATGCTCAACAAGCTTTCCCTTCTGGTCGCGGCATGCGGGCTGGCGGCGTCGGTCCACGCCGCCGAAACGCTGACGGTATCGCTCGCGGTGGCCGAGAAGACCGGCCCCGGCGCGGCGCTCGGCAATGTGCGTATCGTCGAGACGGCCCATGGACTGGCGTTTTATCCGTCGCTGAAAGGACTGGAGCCCGGCCTTCACGGTTTTCACGTGCATGAAAAGGGATCGTGCGCGCCGGGCGACAACAACGGCACCCCGGTGCCGGCGGGCGGCGCGGGCGGGCACCTCGATCCGAAAGGGACCAAGAAGCACGATCTGCCGTGGGGCGACGGCCACCTGGGCGATCTGCCGGCCTTGTTCGTTGCGGCCAATGGCGAGGCGACCAATCCGGTGCTCGCGCCGCGCCTGAAGATGGCCGACGTCCGCAATCTCGCCTTGATGATCCACGCCGGCGGTGACAACCACTCCGATCATCCGGCGCCACTCGGCGGCGGTGGCGGACGAGTGGCCTGTGGTGTCATCGGCGGCGCTTGAGCTGATCAGTCGAACCTGAATGCCGAGGGCGGACCGGGCATCGGTAGCCCCGGCCCGATCGGCGGCGGCCGACGCGCGGTGCACAATGCCGCACATCGCCCGCTGAATGTGCGCTGACATGCCCGATCTGAGTGCCTTGACGATGACGGAAATCATCCGGTTGCAGAATCAGCTGCAGGATGAACTGACTCGGCGCTTCGCGCGCCAGGTGGCGCTGGTGTTCTCGGACATCGTCGGGTCGACGCCTTATTTCGCCCGCTTTGGTGATGCCGCGGGGCGCCAGTTGCAGCAGCTTCATTTCGATCTGCTCGGCAGCAGTGTCAGCGCCGCCGGTGGTCGCATCGTCGATACCGCCGGCGACGGGGCGTTCTGTGCGTTCATCAACCCGGAGACGGCGATCGGTGCGCTGATCGAACTGCAGCAACAGATCGCCCGCAGCAACTCGGGTCGCGGCCGACAGCATCAATTGCAGATTCGGGTTGGCCTGCATTGGGGCTCGGTGTTGACCGATGGCTCGGTGGTCAGCGGCGACGCGGTCAACCGGTGTGCCCGCGTCGCCGCATCGGCCGAACCCGGCGAGATCCGCCTGACCCGCGAGGCGTTTCTCGAACTCGGGCGAATGCATCGCCTGGAATGTCGGGCCCTGGGCACGGTCGGGCTGAAGGGTGTGGCCGCACCGGTCGACCTGCTGGTGCTGGATTGGCGCGACCAGGCGCTGTTTCCGCGCCGGCTGCGCATCGACGAGACCAACGAGGTGATCGATCTGCCGCAGCAGGATATCGTGGCCTTCGGGCGTCTGGCCGAACACGATGGTCAGCGCGCCAACGACGTGGTGCTGAGCCACCCCGATCCCGAAGCGGCGCGCCAGATCAGCCGCTGGCACTGCGAATTGCGTCGCTTGGCCGACGGGCTTCAGCTGAAGGCGCTGTCGGACAACGGCACCGAGGTCGATGGCGTGATGATCGCCAAGGGTGAGCAGGCCGTGGTGCGCGCCGGGTCGCGAATCCGCATTGCCGATGTGCTGAGCTTGAACCTGCTCAGTTCGTCACACGCTTCGCCGATCGAGGATTCCGACTCGACCACCATGTACCGCGGACGCCGCTAGCTTCGGCATCCGCGCGGCCTCAGTCTGCACCGGGCTCACTGGGAACATTGAGGCGGTACGGCGAGAGGTACTCCTGTCGATAGATTTCGAATGGCATGCTGTCCATCGCTTCCAGATGCTGCCGATCCGCCTGCGACCGTGCCGCCAGATCGCGGTGCCGCTGTTCGGTCTGTTCTGTCCACGGCAAGGCGGTCAGGAGCTCGCGCGTCGCGGCCGAGCGTTCGTCGGTAAATCTGTTGTGGCTGCCACCACCGGGCGCCGCCTGGATGGCTGCAATCACCCGCGCCGACGGCAGACTGGCGGGCTCGCGCAGCGTATTCCTGGCGGCCTGCAACGCCAGCTGATAGTGTTCAGCCCCATCGGCCGCATCCAGCGCCTTGGCAATCGGCTGGAATTCGGAGAGCAATTCAGCCGCCCAGTCGTCGAGTGTCTGCTGGCGGTTGTTGCGCTCCAGCCGAAGCCCGGGCTCGCGGCCGTTGGTGGCGGTCTGGTGCTGGTTGCGCGCCAGCGCGGCGATTTCGTCCGGCGTATCGGGCGGGCTCTCGTCGAGCAGGCAGTGCAGCAGAAAGATGTCCAGAAAGCGGGCCGTCTGAACCGAGATCCCGACCGGCTCGAAAGGGTCGAGATCCATGCAGCGAACCTCGACATATTCGACCCCACGCTCGCGCAATGCGTGCAACGGCCGTTCGCCGGGAAAGATCACCCGCTTCGGACGAATCGTGCCGTAGAACTCGTTTTCGATCTGCAGCAGGCTGGTGGCGAGCTGGCGGTATTCGCCATCCGGCCCGGTGATGCCGATGGCCTCGTACGGTGGATAGCTTCGGGTCAGCGCATCGTGCAACGAGGCACCGTAGCCTTCGAGGTCGTTGTAGCTGACGGCCAGCGCCGATTGGGCATCGCTCTGGTAGCCGAGTCGCCCCATTCGCAGCGAGGTTGCGTGCGGCAGGTGCAAGGTCTGGTCGCCGAGCGGAATCAGCCCGTGCGGCTGGCCGTGCACGAAATCGGGGCAGACCGCCGGCGACGCCCCGAACAGATACAGCAGCATGAACGAGCGCCGACGGAAATTGCGGATCAACGCAAAATAGTCAGCACTCGACACCCCCGGCATCGACCAGTTGTAGTGGATGCCCGAGATCGTCTGCATGCGCCGGCCATAGCGAAAACCCAGGCCGGTCCGGTATACGCTTTTGGCCTGGCCGACATTCGAGTTGCCGTAACGCCCGATCGGAATCGCGTCGTCGGACGGCAGCTTGCAGGGCATGCTCGATACCCACAGGCGTTCATTGCCGGCTGCGCCGAGCACCCGGTAGACGAATTGATGAATCTCGGTCAGTTCGTCGATGCAGGCTTGCGCGTCCTCGTGGGCTGCGGTGACCAGCTCGAGCTGCGATTCGCTGAAATCGGTGGTGATGCGCGGATGGGTGAGGGCCGATCCGAGCGCCGCCGGGTGGGGGGTATCGGCCAATGCGCCGCCCGGCAGCACGCGCAGGCTTTCCTTCTCGATGCCGCGTCGGATCCCCTTCAGCTTTGCATCGGTCAGGGCCTGCAGGCCTTGGTTCAACAGGGTCAAGCGCTCGCTCCTCGTCGTTCTTCTCGGAGCGGAAGGTATCAGACCTTGAACAAGTCGGCTCGCCGGTGCTGTGCCGAGACCCTTTGCAGGGCGGGCTCAGGGCGGCGCGCGTGGCGAATCGATGGCCGAGAAGGGGAGAATCCGCGTCCGCCTTCAGCTGCGCCCGCGCCCGCGCCTGCGTATCCGAATCTACGTCTACGTTGTGCCGCGGCGGTCATCGGGCGGGGCTCGACGACTGCCTCGGGTTGGATTGCCTGAAGGTCCAGGGCGGCGTCGGATCGGGCTGCGCCCACAGCCCGAGGCCATTGCGCCGCGCCTGGCGCTCCGCCGTGCCGTATTGATGACGCTGCTCGATCGTCTGCTCGTCGGCGAAATTGCGGTAGTGCCAAGCCAGGCCGGCCTGCAACAGTTGCAGACCGCAGTCCACGCCGCCGGCGTCGAGTGTGCCGAGCACCCGGCCGTGCCGATCGGTGCCGCGCGTCTCGACCACCACGATCCGTCCGAAGCTGCAGGTGCGCAGGAATTCGCGCGACTCACGGCCGAACGGCTGCCCGAGTTCCGGCGCATCGATGCTGGCCAGACGAACCACGATGCTTCGCTCATGCTGTTGCAAGCTCAGGCTGTCGCCATCGTGAATTCGCGTGACCCGGCCGATCAATACCCCCTGGGCGGCGCTGAGCGCACAGCAGACGGCCAGTGCGGACACGAACGCCAAGCGGCCCATGCGGCCACTTCGCCTGACGATCTGCAACGGTACCCGGATCCACATCGCACGATTGTGCGGCACCACACCGGCGCCCGCACGTGGATGCGGGGACCGCCAGTCAGGCCGTGGCCGCCGTATTGGACGGCGCCATCGGCACAGCTCCCGCATCGTGTTGCTGGCCCGGCGACGCTGCGGACGGTTCGGTGGAATTGACTGCGTTGGCGAGCAGGTCCTGCACCAACTTCATCTTTTCAAGCACTTGCGGCGGCAGCAGAAACGGGTAGCTGTCCGGCAGGCCGAGGCTGCGGTGCATCGCATTGAGGAACTGCGCCACCGGCAACCACTGTTCGATGATCAGGTTCTCCACCGGCATGCTTTGGGGTTCCTGGTCATCCGTGCTGGCCTTGGTCGGCCCATCCAGGCGCAAGCCCCAGGCGGCAGCGGTCTGGACCGCGTCGATCACCAGCAGGTAGTGTGCACAGGTCTCGGCCCAGTCTTCCCAGGGATGCGCACTGGCGTAGGCGCTGATGAATCGGGTTGACCAGTCGGCCGGCGAGCCGTTCGAATAATGGGCCTGCAGGGCCGCGGCGTAATCCGCGTCGTGATCGCCGAACAAATCCTTGCATCGCTGTTCGCCAGGCGTGCCGGTGACGTAGCGCTGTTGCAGGTAGTGGCTGACCTCGTGCCGCAGGTGGCCCAGCAGCGTTCGCACCGGCTCATGCATCGATACTCTGGCCGACTCGCGGAACACATCGTCAGCCTCGGCGATGTTCAGCGTGATCAGGCCGTCACCGTGACCGGTCATCACCGGCATGCCGCCGGGCTGGTTTTCGAGCAGGTGAAAACTCAGGCCCTGTCTGTCTTCGGGCCCGGTTTTCGGCTGTGGTGTCAGGCCAATGTCCATCAGGCTGAAGACCAGCCGCCGCTTGGCGCGCTCGATCAGCGCCCAGTGCTGCAGGTTGTTCGGATCCTCGAGCGACGGAATGACATTGGTCAGCCGGCAACTGATGCACAGCGTATGCCCGTCACCGACATCGAGCATCCAATTGCAAACGTTGTGGTTGATCCGGTTGGCGCAGGGCTGAAGCCAGGTGCCATTGCTGCCGCGCCTGAACCAGGCGCCGGGGGGCACGCCATCATCGGCAGCGCCCGGCTCGGGCGGCGCCGGCAGTTCGAAGGCCACCATGTTCCGTTCGCCCGGCACGTAGCCGAGCAGGGAATTGCAGGCGCCACACTCGCTGTTCTCGAAAAAAACGGTCTGGGCGCAGTGGCTGCAATGAAATGGGGTCATGGTGGCGGGATCGAATCGTCGATCAGCTGCGGACTTCAAGCTGATTTTGCACCTTGATCACACCCTTTACAGCCGATGCCAGGCGGGTGGCACGTTCACGGGCTTTGGCGTCCGGCGCGGCGCCTTGCAGCGAAACCCGTCCGTTGACGGTATCGACATTGATCTTCAGTGCGCTCAGGTCCGGATCCTTTGCCAGTTCGGCGTTGACCGAAGCGGTAATCGCGGCGTCCTGGACCTTGTCCGTCACGGCGTCAGCCGCGTTGGCGGCCCGTGCTTTCAGATCGGTCGTGGCGGAGCCGGTGGCCTCGCGCGCTTCGGCAATCGATTCCTTGATTTCGGTCTTGGCGACTTCGCCTTGGCGCTCGGCCGATGTGATCGCGGAATCGACCTGCTGGCCGACGCTGCGTTGATCGTCGGTCTTGCTGCACGCGCCGAGCATCAAGGCGGTGGCTGCGGCGCCCGCGATCAGGCTGGTCTTCAGGAGTTTGGAGGTGACGGTGGTCATGGTTGGCATTCTTGCGTTGAAGGTTGCTACAAGATGTGCATTCGCACACCATGGATCCATCGGCAGGCGATGAAGTTGGGGGCAAGACTACCGGGCCGACCCCGGCGCAGCTATCGGCAGGGCGCGTGATGGGCTGTCGGACGACGCCGACGCCGATGCCGATGACGGTCGCGGAAGCGGACCCGGGCGGGCGCTGCGCCCGTCTAGATCAACGGGCGTGTCGCCGGCTCGCTCAGGGTATCCAGATCGGCCAGCCGGGTCAGCGCTTCGCGGTCGGGCAGACGCAGGCGCTGGCGGGCGGGGGTCCACTCACAAAGCCCGGCCGAGACCAGCTTGCGCAAGGTCTTGTTGGTGTGCACCAGCGAGAGCCCCAGCGCATCGGCCAGATGCTGCTGGGTGATCGGAAAATGGATGCCAAGGGTCGGCGCGTTGCCATCGTACAGGCTGGCTCGCCCGTGCAGTGAAAGCAGCACCGCTGCCACCCGCTCCAGCGCGTTGTGGCGTCCGACACTGAGCAGGTTATTGTCGACCAGCGACTCTTCCTGCGCGGCCAGCCAGGTGACATCAAAACCCAGCGACGGACATTCGGTGTGCAACTTCCACACCGAATCGCGCTGGAAGACGCACAGGCGCACGGTGGTCAACGCCTCGACACCGTGCGAGGCAACATCGGTCATCTTCTGCTGCAGGCCGATGAAATCGCCGGGGAGCAGGAAATTGAGAATCTGCCTGCGGCCGTCGCGCAGCGTCTTGAAGCGGAACGCCCAGCCGGACAGCAGCGTCAGCAGCGGGCTGTCGGTTTCGCCCTCGGTGATCAGCAATTGACCGGGCCCGCGTTCGATCTCGCCGCGCTTGAGCTCCTGGATCAATGACAATTGCACCGGGGTGACGGACTGGAACAAGGGCTGTGCGCGCAGCGGACAGTTCCGACATTGCGTTTCGCGCTCTGCCGATGCCCGGCTTGAACCCGTGATCGGGCGCCCCTCAACCGCATGGCCTGGCTTGTCAAAAGACATAGACGATCCCTGGCTGCTCAGCGACACTCCCGCGCCGTTCAACGTTCTGTTGGGACGCGATCGACGGTTGGTGGAGTGCACCTGGATGGAACTTCGACAGTATATTTATTTGAGCAGGCTGTCTGGCAGCGTCGGTGACGCCGGACTACGCCAGATCATGAGGCGCTCGCGCGAGAATAACTCGCAGCGTGGTCTTACCGGGGCGTTGTTGTTCGACGGCGAATCGTTCGTGCAACTGCTCGAGGGCCCCGTTGAGCAAGTGCAGGCGATGGTCGCCTTGATCCGGGCCGATCCCCGCCATGTGGACTTCACGCCGGTCTTCGACATGCTGGGTGTTGCGACGGCGCGAAGCTGCCTCGTCTGGAGCAACGGCTATGTCGACTCTCAGGCGCTCGACACCTATCGCGCCCAGTTGTTCGACTCGAGCGCCGACCCGTCGCGGTTGCTGGAGCGCTTTCTCGCGCTACTGGCGGCTGCCGACGTCAATTGACCTGGCGCCGTGTGCATTCGGTTGACAAAAAAATGGCACAGGGCCGGGCGGCTGCTGTGCCTGAGGGAGTCTCGATCAGTGATGACTGATCAGGAGAACCATTTGTCGTCAGCGGACTTGCCCCAGCTGTCGACCTGTTTTTCGGCTTCATCCTTGCTGATGCCGTAACGCTCTTGCACACGCCCGGCGAGTTGCTGGCGGTTGCCTGCCACGACGTCCAGATCATCGTCGGTGAGTTTGCCCCACTGGACCTTGGCCTTGCCCTTGATCTGTTTCCAGTTGCCTTCGATTCGATCCCAGTTCATGGTGTCTCTTCCTTTGTAAATGGTTGCAGCCGCACCGGACCGCGAACGGTTCGGCGAGATGGCCGATCTCGTGATCGGTCAAATCAGCTTATTGAGTCCATCGACCGTCCGACATCGGAGCGCTTCGGTGTGCGCTGTAGGACGAGACCACTCGCCTGCCCTGTCCGCAGCAAATCGGGTCAACGATTGTGCCGACTTTGCCGGTACGCGAGTCCCGGAAGACGTGGGCGCTCCGTTCGATGAACGGGGCGGGCGGCGTAGGGAGCGTCCTACCCACCAAGGCGCAGCGTGCTGATTGCGGCCGGGAGTGCCCGCGACGAAGCTGTGCCTGCATTCAGACGATTCGTGTGCCTGGCCGGTTGACGTCAGGGCGATGGTCGCGAACCCACCGGCAGGTCCGGTCATACAGGAGAGCAAGATGAACAATTCACCGTTGAAAACAGGCGCGCGATTGGCCCTCGGCATGGTCGCAGCTGCCTTCTCGATCTCCGCTGCATACGCTGCAGCGGATACCGGCGGCGTACCTTCTGCCGAACAGCGCTACAAGCAGGAACGCGCCGCCTGCCTGGATGGCCGCTCGCACCAGGATCGCGAAACCTGCCTCAAGGAGGCGACCAATGCCTTGGCGGAAGCCCGAAAGAACCCGTCGCCGACTGCCAATTCCGCCGAATTGCGCAGCAACGCGCTGGCGCGTTGCGAAAATGTGCCCGCTTCAGACAAGGCGGCCTGCGAGCGGCTCGCATTGGGCAAAGGCAGCGAGTCCGGCAGCGTCAAGGGCGGTGGCGTCATCAAGGAAACCGTGACCACCACCATCGGACCGCCGATCGTGCTGGTTCCGGTCCAGAAGTAAGGCAGCGCTAACAGCGCGACCCGCTTTCGGGCGGGAATTCAGATCTCGGAAACGGCGGCTTGTGACGACTTGATCAGTCGTCGCAAGCCGCTTGTGCTTCGATCGACGACTTCAGGCGCTGCAAGGCGCGCCGCATCCAGCTCTTGACCGAACCGAGTGGCGCGTCCAGGCGTTCGGCGATGTCGGCCTGTGTGCATCCGTCGCGAAACGCCATCACCAGGACCTGTCGCTGCACCGCGCCGAGGCTGGCCATCAATTGATCGAAACGTCGCTGATCCTGCTGCATTTCCAGCCATTCGTCGGGCCGGGGTGCATCATCGATGGGCGACAACTCGACGTGTGAGGCGTCGTCGTGTTGGTTGCGCTCGCTGTCAATGGCGAATTCATGTGCCCGGCGCGTGGCGCAGCGGCGCAGGTGATCGATCGAATGGTTCCGGGTCACCCGCAGCATCCAGGTCATCGATTGGGCCTGCTGCGGGTCGTAGGCAGACGCGCCATTCCAGATTTTGAGGTAGACCTCCTGCAGCACCTCCTCGGCCTCGCTCTGGACCCAGATGGAACGACGCACGGCGCTGAACAGACGGGCGCTGGTCAACTGGTAGAGGCGCTTGAATGCGGCTCGGTCTCCGGTGGCAGTGGCTTGCAGCAACTGGTCGCATTCATCGCCCACACCGGATCTCGAAGCGACCTGACGCGACGCAACTGCCGGTTCCCGAACGGCGAGCGGCTCGATTCGGAGCTTGACCCGACCGCGAGGTACTGCTGGAGCTGCTGCTGGGGTCGGACGGGGTGAGCGCCGAACTGCTGTACCGACTGGACTCATCGCCTTGTCCTGACTGCTAAGGATTCGTGTCAGCAGTTGTAAAGGTACGGAGACGACGGGTATGTCAGTCGTGGCAGACCTGCTGTGTCAGACAACACGCCAGGGGCGGTCGATCGCGGGCCGCGGGGCCAGGCGCCAAGGCCCAGCGGACTACGGACCTTCGGCGGGCACGGACCCGCGGGCCGCGCTCGCGGAACCAGGAATCAAGGGACCAACCGCTCCCCGGGCCGTCAGATCGCGCGACGGGGAGCCGCGCCGCCAACCATGTCCCTGAGCTAAACAGCGTCGGCGTCGGCGTCGGCGTCGGCTGCCTCGGCATCCGGCTGTCAGCCCGCCGTTCTTGCCGCCGCCCGCTTGCCGAGTTCGATTTTCGCGATCGCATTGCGATGCACCTCGTCCGGTCCGTCGACGATGCGCACCGTGCGCTGATGGGCATAGGCCTCTGCCAGCCAGAAGTCCTGGCTGACCCCGCCGCCGCCATGCGCCTGGATCGCCCAGTCGACCACCTTGCACGACATGTTCGGCGCCACCACCTTGATCATCGCGATTTCAGCGCGTGCCGCCTTGTTGCCGGCCACGTCCATCCGGTGCGCGGCGTTCAGCGTCAACAACCGCGCCTGGTCGATCATGCAGCGCGACTCGGCGATGCGCTCGTGCCAGATCGATTGTTCGGACAGCGGCTTGCCGAAGGCCACACGCTGCTGCAGGCGATCGACCATCATCTCGAGTGCCCGCTCGGCCGCGCCGATCGAACGCATGCAATGGTGGATGCGCCCCGGGCCAAGGCGGCCCTGTGCAATCTCGAAACCACGACCCTCGCCGAGCAGGATGTTGGCGGCCGGCACACGCACGTTCTCCAGCAAGATCTCCATGTGGCCATGCGGCGCATCGTCGTAACCGAATACGCTGATCGGCCGCAGCACCGTCACGCCCTTGGTGTCGCGCGGCACCAGCACCATCGACTGCTGCGAATGGCGCGGCGCATCGAAATCGGTCTTGCCCATCAGGATGTAGATCTCGCAGTGCGGACTGCCGGCGCCCGAACTGAACCACTTGCGGCCGTTGATGACGTAGTCGTCGCCGTCGCGCCGGATGCTGCACTGGATATTGGTCGCGTCCGACGACGCCACGGCCGGCTCGGTCATCAGGAAGGCGGAGCGGATCTTGCCGTCGAGCAGCGGCTCGAGCCAGCGCTGTTTCTGCTCCTCGGTGGCGTAGCGCTCCAGCGTCTCCATGTTGCCGGTATCGGGTGCCGAGCAGTTGAAGACTTCGCCCGACCAGTGGACCCGGCCCATCACCTCGCACAGCGGCGCGTAGTCGAGGTTCGAGATGCCGCCCTGGCCCTTGTAGGCATGCGGTAGAAACATGTTCCACAGGCCGACCTCGCGCGCCTTGACCTTCAACTCCTCGACCAGCGACAACACCTGCCACGGATTGCCGGCGCGCCGGAATGCGTCCAGTTCCTGGTAGTAGCGGGCCTCGTTCGGATAGATGTGACGCTCGAAAAATGCGCCCAGCCGGTCCAGCAGGTCACGGGTCTTGGCCGAAGGTTCGTTGAACATGGGATGTCTCCTGGTGATCGAGCGGAAGGCAAACGCCCCCCGCATTCAAGCATTTTGCCTGCTGCCGCAGCGTCGCCAATGTGACTGCAGCCGAATTCGCGCCAACCGGTCTCCTGCTACGCGAGCGTGCGTCATCCGCGGTCATGGGCGTCGCGGGAGGGCACAATGGAAAAAGGCCCCGCGAACAATGCCCTGGTGGCGGTTCGCGGAGCCTCTGGATCTGGTGGCGCTTCAGGGATTCGAACCCCGGACCTGCGGATTATGATTCCGTCGCTCTAACCGACTGAGCTAAAGCGCCTCAAGCCCAAGATTATAGCGTGGCTAAACGGTCGGGTTGGCCGGCCGGTGCCGGTGCGATCTGCTGCCCGGTCGATCGCTCAACCCCTTCTGATACCCCCCTGATGTTCAGTTTCTTCAAGCGTAAATCCCAGCCTGCCGAGGCGCCGCCCGAACCCGTGGTGGCGCGGCTCGCTGCTGCCGAGTCATCGGACGAGCAATCCGCGCTGCTGGCGATTCTGCTGGCGCCGGCCACGCAGGCGCCTGAAGCCGCCGTGCCGCCGCCGCAGCAGCAGCGGCCCGTGGATGCGCCGAGCGCGCTGCCTTCGGACCTGCTTGAGACTGCGCCTTCGCCCGCACCGATGCCCCCGGTCTTGCCGCCTGCACCCAGCCCGGTGGGGCAGCCGACTGCGTTGCCGGTCCGTCCGCCAGCGCCGCAGCCGAAGCCACCGCCGCAGATGCCCACCGCCGCGCCGGTCTTCCAGCCGCAAAAGTCGGGCGCTTCGCCGGCGCCCCAGCCGCACAAGTCCGCAGCTTCGCCTGCGGCCATTGCGCCGAAGCCCACCGCTGCGCCTTCGCCTCATGGGCAGAAGCCTGCCTCTGCGCCTTCATTCCATGCGCAAAAGCCGCCCGTTTTGCCTGTGCCCCAGCCGCAGAAGAACGCTGCTTCGCCTGCCTGGCCGCCAGCGCCGATAGCGCAATCGACCGCTGTTCCGACCCCGGCGCCCGAGGCGGCTGCCGTCTCTGCTGAGGCCGTCGAACGCCAGGGTTGGCGCGAGCGCCTGCGCGGTGGTCTGCGCCGAACCGGCTCGGCCATCACGACGGTATTCACCGGCACACGCATCGACGAGGACTTGTACGAGGAGCTCGAGGCCGCCCTGCTGATGGCCGACAGCGGCGTCAAGGCGACGCAGTTCCTGCTGAACGATTTGCGCCGCCGGGTCAAGGACGCCAAGGCGACGGATCCGGCGCGGGTGAAGGGTCTGTTGGCCGATGCCATCACCGACCTGCTGCTGCCGCTCGAACAGTCGCTGGTCGTCGGCCGGCACACGCCGACCGTGATGATGGTGGTCGGCGTCAACGGCGCCGGCAAGACCACCAGCATCGGCAAGCTGACGCGTTATCTGGCCGACCATCAGCAAAAGGTGCTGCTCGCCGCGGCGGATACCTTCCGCGCGGCGGCGCGCGAGCAACTCGCGGTCTGGGCCGAACGCTCGGACGCCCATTCCGCCAAGGGTGCGCTGTCGAGCGGCACGCTGGCGCCAGCGGCCGTCGAGTTTGTCAGCCAGGCTGGCGGCGATCCGGCTTCGGTCAGTTTCGATGCTGTCGTCGCCGGCCGTGCACGTGGCAGCGATGTGGTGATCGCCGACACCGCGGGTCGCCTGCCGACCCAGCTGCACCTGATGGAAGAGTTGAAGAAGATCAAGCGCGTGATCACCAAGGCGCAGCCGGACGCGCCGCACGAGATCCTGCTGGTGATCGACGGCAACACCGGCCAGAACGCGCTGAACCAGGTCAAGGCTTTCGACGAGGCCTTGCAGCTGACCGGGCTGATCATCACCAAGCTCGACGGTACGGCCAAGGGCGGGGTCCTGGCGGCCATTGCCCTGTGGGCGCGTGAGCGCGCCGCATCGAAGCCGGGTATTGGCCAGTTGCCGGTTTATTTCATCGGCATCGGCGAGCAGCTGGAAGATCTGCAGACCTTCAAGGCACGGGAGTTTGCTCAGGCACTGCTGGGCTGAATTCGCGCGCTTCGGTTTTCTGTGCGAGCGCTTCAGGCGCGATTCCTGTGGAAAACAAAACGGGCCGGATGTCGATCCGGCCCGTCCGCTTCGAGATGATTCTGTCGGCGTAAGCCGACAGGGTCGTCAGCCTTTGCTGCGACCGAAGATGAAGGTTGCCAGTGCGAGGATCAGAAAGACGACGAACAGGATCTTCGCGATGCCGGCGGCGCCAGCGGCGATGCCGCCGAAGCCGAACAGGGCGGCGATCAGGGCGATGACGAGAAAGACGATGGCGTAGTGCAACATGATGCTGGTTCCTTTGTATGTTCAGGTGCCGGAGCACCACGATTGCCGGGGCCTGCGGCGCTTTTCGAGAACTTCAAAATGCACGCCGTTTGCGTAAACAGATGTTCGCCGCTGCGCCGCCTCGCCCAAGCAGGTGCGCAGGACCAAATCCTGTGGGGGTCAGCAGTGCAAGCGGGTCGGACGTGTCCGACATCCCGGCCCGCCGCGCCGGCAACCGATAACATTGCTGCATCGTCTGACACCGGGACCACCATGGAATACCGTCAACTCGGCACCAGCCAGCTCAGGGTTTCACCGCTGTGTCTGGGCACCATGATGTTCGGCGACCAGACCGAGATTGGCGAGGCGCGCAGCATCGTCGCCGATGCCCATGACAAGGGCGTCAACTTCATCGATACCGCCGATGTCTATACGACCGGCCAGTCGGAGACGATGGTCGGTGAGCTGCTCGGTGAGTCACGCAACGACTGGATCCTCGCCACCAAGCTCGGCAACCGGATGTCGCAGCGCCCGAACGAATCGCACTATTCACGCAGCTGGGTGATGCGCGCCTGCGAAGCGAGTCTGCAGCGCCTGGCCACCGATCACATCGACATCTACTACCTGCACCGCGATTACAACGGCATGAACCTCGAAGAGCCGCTGCGCGCCATCGACGTGTTGCTGCGCGAGGGCAAGATCCGCTACTGGGGGCTGTCGAATTTCCGCGGCTGGCGGATTGCCGAGGTGGTGATGCTGGCGCGCCAGCTCAACATGCCGGGGCCGGTGGTGTGCCAGCCCTACTACAACCTGCTGAACCGCCAGCCCGAGGTCGAGGTGCTGGCAGCCTGTGCCCATTTCGGGCTCGGTGTGGTGCCGTACAGCCCGATCGCGCGCGGCGTGCTGGCGGGCAAATATGCGCCGGGTGCCAAGCCGCAGGAAGGCAGCCGCGCCGGCCGCGGCGACAAGCGCATCATGCAGACCGAATTTCGGGAAGAATCGCTGCAGATCGCGCAGACCCTGAAGGCCCATTGCGACAAGAGTGGCCGAAGCCTGGCCCATTTCGCAACCGCGTGGGTGCTGGCGAATCGGGCGGTCAGTGCCGTCATCGCCGGACCGCGCACGCTGGCCCAATGGCAGGACTATTTCGGTGCGCTCGAATGCAGCATCGACCCGGCCGACGAGGCATTGGTCGATTCGCTGGTCGCGCCGGGGCATCCGTCGACCCCGGGTTTTACCGATCCGGCTTATCCGCTCGAAGCCCGGCGCTGACCCGCGCCCGGGCGACCGGCACCAGCGCGCGCGGCGCGTTTCAGGCGCTGCGGTCGAACCAGGCCAGCGCCTCGATCGCGACCGCCTCGCCGCCCTCCTGCACGAAATGGCCGGTATCGGGCAACTCGAAGGCCTCCGGGCAATTGCGAATCTGCTTGCGCAACATCCGCATCGGCGCGGGTCCGAGCACCGGGTCCAGCATGCCCACTGCCATGAAGGCGATGCCATCCCACTGCGTGCTCCACCAGTCGCGCGCCTGGCGCGACAGTGCGGCGCCGTCGGCGTCCGGGTGATCCGGCACCAGGTTCGGAAATCGGCGCACACCGGCCTTGTAGCGCGCGTCGGGAAAGGGCGCCGCGTAGGCGCGCGCCTCTTCAACAATCAGGTCGGAAATCGAGCGTGACATCAAGGCGGCGATGTCCAGATCCGGCCGCGAGTTTGAATAGGCGCGCCACTCGGTGAAGCCCTTGCCCAGCGGCACATCTCCGGTGCCGAACGCGGTATTCATCACGATCAGACGCTGTATGACCCCGGGCAATGCCAGCGGCAGTGTCAGGCCGAGCAGCCCGCCCCAGTCCTGCACCACCAGGGTGACGTTACTCAGCGACAGCGATCGGATGAATTCGACCAGCATCTCGCGATGGCGGCTGAAGGTATAGAAAGCCTCGTCCTCGGGTTTGTCGGAACGCCCGAAGCCGAACAGATCGGGCATCACCACGCGCTGTCCGGCGGCGACGAATACCGGCAGCATCTTGCGGTACAGGTAGCTCCAGGTCGGCTGGCCGTGCAGGCACAGCACCGTCGTTGCTGCATCGGCCGGACCCTCGTCGATCCAGTGCACGCGCAAGCCCTCGAGGCCTTTCAGCGCCGACGAGTAATGCGGCTCGAAGTCGAAATCGGGCAAGTCGGCGAAGCGCTCGTCCGGGGTTCGAAGCACACCAGGAAGCAATGGTGGCTCGGCAGCTGATTCGCTCATTCGGGCTTACTCCCGCTCAGGTCGCCAGCGAATAGGCCCCGCCGCGTTCGATCGCGCGTTGGTAGGCCGGCCGCTGCTGGAAGCGCCGCACCCAGGCGTCGAGATGTGGATAGGCGCGGCGCAGCCCACGCGCCGCCTCGCCGACAAAACTCATCTGCACGTCGGCACCGCTGAAGCGATCGCCGAGCAGCCAGGGCCGATCGCTCAGCGACTGGTCGACAAATCCCAGGTGATTGGCCAGTTCGCTGTCGATGCGCGGCTTCAACGGCGCGCCGGCATCGCCCAGCCGCGATACATACAAGTTCAGCATCAACGGCAACATCGCCGAACCCTCGGCGTAGTGAAGCCACTGCTGATAAACGTCGTAGTCGGCTGAATCGATGGCCGGCTGCAGGTCGGCGCCGCCGTGGCGGCGGATCAGGTGGTCGACGATCGCGCCCGATTCGATCAGTCGCAGCCCGTCGATTTCCAGCACCGGCGATTTGCCCAGCGGATGGACCGTCTTCAATTCCGCCGGTGCCAGACGCGTCGTGGCGTCGCGCTGATAGGACCGGATCTCGTAGTCGAGCCCCAGTTCTTCGAGCAGCCACAAGACCCGCTGCGAGCGTGAATCGTTCAGGTGATGGACGGTGATCATGGGATGCGACCTGACCGCTCTCGGCGCCGGCCGATCAATCGGCTGCGAAGCAATACAACAAGCCGTCGCCGCCGGTCGATTTCAGTTGCGCAATGCCGCAGCCACGCGACTGGTGCGACGAATTCCATGATTTGGCGGGAACACTGTCGTCCAGGCCCATTCGATCATGGTGACCGACCATCGCCGAGCCATTGGCATCGCTTTGGGTCCAGTTGCCGCAAGTTGTGTTGACAGCGCCGGCGATGAAACTGCCGTCGGGCTGCGAGCCGGTCAGCACATCATGCCGGTTCGGTGTGTCGCCGCGCCCGCTGACCATCGCGCCGGATTCGGTCAGCGCCGTCGCCTTGGAGATGTTGTTGCTGCTGTGCAGCTGCGCCACGTCGTTGGCAATCACCACGCCGTTGGCATTCATCCAGGGCCCCTTGCCGATCCGGTCGCGGGCATTGATGCCGGGCTGGCCGGGTACCGCCTGCTGGCTCAGGTAGGCGCGCCAGGTGCGGCTGCCGGCTCCGGCTGCGCCGGCCAGCGCCTGGCAATGCCGATCGGCGCCCTGCAGGCCGCCGAAGTTCGCACCGCTGCCGGGGTTGCTGCTGGTGATGAAAAATCCCATCTTCGGCTTCTGGCTCATGCCCATCTGGGCGCAACCGGCGAGCACACTTACCGCGGCGCCAGCCATCAGGGTCCAACGAATCGACCGATGCATATTCATTACTCCGGAACAGTTGCAGTAGCTGCAGTCTGCCAGATTGCTACGAGCGGGCCAAATGGCGGCGGTGTTGCCATTGAGACGACGTGCCTGGCTGGCGAGTCGTCACGCGCTGCAAAAGACGCTGGATCGGTATTCTGTGGGAACGCCTTCAGGCGCGATTGGGATTGGCGAAA
The DNA here is from genome assembly GCA_031398385.1 of Ideonella sp. Classification (GTDB taxonomy): domain Bacteria; phylum Pseudomonadota; class Gammaproteobacteria; order Burkholderiales; family Burkholderiaceae_C; genus Ideonella_A. Next base: position 3,662 of record JANNNE010000206.1, on the reverse strand, counting down.
CCAGCGATCGCGCCTGAAGGCGCTCCCACATAAGAGAAGGGACAGGACAGGGGAAAATCAACGTCGGGGCCTGCGGGGGTTGGCTGCGACTCCACTCGACCCGCTGCGTGCTTTCCAGAGCTTGTATGCGTTTGGTGTCAGTTCGCGCTTGAGCAACTGCACCACTTGGCCCTCACTCAGACCATGCGCCAGCAGCACCGCACGAAACGGCGGGCGGTCGTCCCAGGCGATGGCAATCACGCTGGCGATTTCTGCCGCAGTCAATCGGGGTACAGGTTTGGCCATGAAGCATCAACTCGATTGGATGATCTCAAGCGCGTCGCCCCCACCACGCACGACCTCGGTGGCCAGTTTCTGATCCATGCTGGCGAGACGCCCGCCGTTCGCGTGAGCGAGCGCGAGCAGGTAACTGTCGGTCACCCGCGAATGGCTCGAGAGCAGTTCGCTTGCGAAGAATCGTGGTTCCGCGATGCTGATGTCGTCCGGCCAGAAGTGGTGCCCGGCCAGCCCGCGAATCGTATTCAAGGACTGAATCGCGACCTGGGGCGGCCCCGGCGAATTGGGGTAGCGGGGGTGCCCGATGATCCGGACCAGACCGTTTTCGGTGAGCGGGCAGGTTGCAAAGCCGTGCTGGCCGACCCGCCCGAACCACGCGTGGGCTCGATCGTGCTGGATGTGCATCGGATCGACAAGGGCAATCAGCACATTGACATCCAGCAGATAGACGCTCACGGAAGTTCGTCACGCAACTGGTTCACCAACTCCGGCGTGACGGGAACCACCTCGCCGCGGCTCGGCAGCAGCGCCACCCCGTTTCGCAGGCCCGGTGCAGCAGGCGCTGCCCGGGCAAGCCCCTGCCGCGCCAGCGTCGAAATCACCTCGCCAAGGCTTTTCCGGTCGCGCTCGGCCAGATGCCGGGCGGCGATCAGGATGTCGTCGTCTATGGCCACCGTGGTGCGCATGAAGCCTCCTTGATGCGTCGCATCATACATCAAGCATCAAGCATCAATGCTTGGAGACTATGGCCTACCTCGGAAGGCGTTCGATGAGCACGATAGCTGGAGCAGTCGTTCAATTCATTTGGCCGGCACGAAACTCGTCGATTGCGACGTCCCGGTTTGCGCCGGGCGATTTCGCGGCCAGTCCCGAAAAGCCGTCGATTCGACGCCTTCCTCGCTTGATTGCGGTCCGGCACTTCGGCTGAAGATCACGTCACCGCGCAAGTCCGTCAGGCAGGGAGTCCCTTTGCCGGCAGGGTTGGCGCAACGCCGGATCGTCCGGCCCCTCACGATGTCGATGTCCCGTCGTCCGAATCGAAGCCGTCGTCGCCCGCTGCTCGGCGGCGATCACCAGCGCCATGGGTGAGCGCTGGCCGCAGGCGTGGGCCGATGCGATCGGCGGGGTGGCGTTGCCGAATGGCATCACGCTGAATCCGCTCACGCCGGCGGGCACGCCGGCCATCCCGATCGATCCGACCGCATCTGCCGCGCTGGCCATCTACGCCAAGCTGCTGGCGGCGCGTTCGCCGGAAGCAGCGGCGCATGCGCTGGTCGCCTCGCTGGTGGCCGAGCACGGTGTGCGGCGCGCCTCGCTGGCCTGGCACGAAGCGGGCCGAACGCGCCTGCTGGCCAGCAGCAACCTCGATTTGTCGAACCCGCTGGCCGAACTGCCGCAGCGCCTGATCGGGGCCATCGACGAAGCCATCGAACAAGCGGTCACCTTGTCGTTCCCTCCAGTGCCGGACCCCGTGACCGGTGCCACTGACGACCTGATCCTGACCGAGCAGCGGGCCCTGCAGCGGCTGGTCGGCGGCGCGGTGGCAACCATTCCGCTCGGCAGCGATGGCGATGCCTATGCGGCCCTGTGCCTGGAGCGCGACGGCGATGCGCCGTTCGATGCCGACGCGCTGGCGAAGATCGAGAACATCATGGTGCTCGCCGCACCGGCACTGCGCTGGATGCAGCAGGCCGCGCAGCGCTGGCATCAGCGCATCCGGCGCGATCTGGCGCTCGGCGCGCAAGCCCTGCGCCAGCCGAGCAAACGAACCACGCGCCGCCTGCTCGTCGCCGGCGCGCTGCTGCTGCTGTTCTTGGCCGCCGCACCGCTGCAGTTTGCGGTCAGCGGGCGGGCCCGGGTCGAGGGTGCGGAACAACGCGTGTTGTCGGCGCCGACCGACGGCTTTGTCAAGATCGCCCACGTTCGCCCCGGTGACAGTGTGAAGGCCGGCGCCCCGCTGATCGATCTGCTCGAGGAAGACCTGCGCCTGGAACGCGAGCGCTGGAGCAGCCAGCTGGCGCAGCATGAAAATGCCTATGCGGCGGCGATGGCCCGCTCGGATCGGGTCGGCGCATCGACCAGCATGGCGCGGGTCGCCGAGGCGCAGGCGCAACTGGCGCTGATCGGTGAACAACTGAGCCGCGGCCGGATCACCGCGCCGTTCGATGCGATGGTGGTCGAGGGCGACCTCAGCCAGTCGATCGGTGCGCCGGTTCGCCAGGGCGACAAGCTGATCACGCTGGCCACCACCGACAGCTATCGCGTGATCGCCGAGATCGACGAGGTCGACATCGGCCGGGTGCAACTCGGGCAGGGCGGGCAGCTCGCGTTGTCGTCGCTGCCCTGGGACCAGCACCCGATCGTGATCGAGCGGATCGCACCGCTGGCGCGTGCGGTCGACGGGCGCAATGTGTTCGAGGTCGAAGCGCGGCTGCTCGAGCCGCCGGCCGAATTGCGGCCTGGCCTGCTGGGCCGCGCCGAGGTGGTGGTGGGGCGGCGTCCGCCGCTGTGGGTCTGGCTCGGCCATGCGATCGATCGCACGCGCCTGGCGTGGTGGAACTGGATCGGCTAAGTGGCTTCGGTACACAGTTCGCGCTGGCACCGGGTGGCCTTGCTGAAGCCGCGGCTCACGCCGCATCTGCGCATCCGCCGCCAGCAGATTCGTGGTGAACGCTGGGTCGTGCTCGACGACCAGATCAGCGGGCGCAGCGTGCGGCTGAATGCCGCTGCCTATTCGATGGTCGGCCGCTTCGACGGGCAGCGCAGCGTGCAGGCGATCTGGGACGCCGCACTGCAGCGTGACGACGATGTCGCGACGCAGGACGAGGTGCTCGACCTGCTGGCACAGCTGCGCGAGGCCGGCCTGCTGCAGTTCGATCGCAGTGCTGATTTCGAGCTGCTGCTGCCCCATCTCGACAAGGTTGCGCGGCCGAAAGGGCAGAAGACGCTGATTGCCTGGCGCATTCCGCTGGCCAACCCGTCACGCCTGCTCGACCGGATCGAATGGCTGGGCCGGATCCTGTTCACGCGCACCGCGTTGATCGTCTGGTCGCTGGCGATGTTGATGTTGCTGGTGCTGAGCGTGCAGCACGCCCCGACGCTGTGGGCCCATGCCGGCCAGTGGATGGCGACGCCGCGTTTCGCGCTGCTGGCGCTGCTGCTGTATGTGCCGATCAAGCTGCTGCACGAGATCGCTCACGGCCTGGCGGTGCGCCGCTGGGGCGGCCAGGTGCGCGAGGCCGGCATCACGCTGATGATGCTGATGCCGGTGCCGTATGTCGATGCCTCGGCGGCGACCGGTTTCGAGCGGCGCCGCCACCGCATCGCGGTCAGTGCCGCCGGCATCATGACCGAGCTGAGCTTCGCCGCGATCGCCTTGCCGGCCT
>JANNNE010000120.1:0-4873 GCA_031398385.1 Ideonella sp. | reverse complement strand
GTGGGGTGCTGGGTGACCGTAAGTAAAGGAGGAGGGCCGGATCGAATCGCGTCGGAACGCTCGAGCGTGAACCGGCCCGGGGGACATGAAGGTCACCCAGCACCCCGCCACCCCGAGCCCGCTCCAGCACACCGCAGGGGGAACGACAGTCCGATACGAGCCGATAACGCAGCTTCCTCGCGGACGCCGGTCAACTCGCCGCCCGCAACCTGAAGCGCTGCAACTTGCCGGTTTCGGTGCGCGGCATGGCCTCGCGAAACTCGATCTGGCGCGGGTATTTGTACGGTGCCACGCTGTTTTTCACATGCTCCTGGAGGCTGCGCACCATCACCTCGTCACTGGCCTGGCCGGCCTTCAGCACGACGAAGGCCTTGACGATCTGGCCGCGCTGCTCGTCGGGCACACCGATCACCGCGCAATCGGCGACCGCCGGGTGCAGCATCAAGGCTTCTTCGACCTCGGGCGCCCCGATGTTGTAGCCCGATGACACGATCATGTCGTCGGTGCGCGACTGGTAGTGGAAGTAGCCGTCGTCGTCGACCAGATAGGCGTCACCGGTGTAGTTCCAGCCGTCTTTCACGTACTGGGCCTGTCGCTGGTCGTCGAGGTAGCGGCAACCGGTCGGGCCCTTGATCGCCAGCTTGCCGATCTGGCCCGGCTCGGCGGGTCGGCCCTGATCATCCATCACGACGGCGCGATAGCCCGGGATTGCGCGACCGGTTGCGCCGGCACGCGAATGTTCCTCGTCGGCCGAGACGAAGATGTGCAGCAACTCGGTCGAGCCGATGCCGTCGATCAGCTCGATGCCGGTCGCCTCGCGCCACAAGCTGCGGGTAGCGGCCGGCAGGGCCTCGCCGGCCGAGACACATTTGCGCAGGCTGCCGCCCAGCGGCGCCGAGACCTTTCGCTCTCGGGCACGGTCAGCCATCGCGCGGTAAGAGGTCGGTGCGGTGAACAACACCGTCGCCCGTTCGGCGACGATCGCATCGAGCAGCGCATCGGGCGACGCCTTCTCGATCAGCACCGTCGATGCACCGATGTGCATCGGAAACAAGGTCAGCCCGCCGAGACCGAAGGTGAACGCCAGCGGCGGGCTGCCGATGAAGACGTCGTCCGGCGTGGCCCGCAGCACATGCGGTGGAAAGCACAGGCAGGCCGCCATCACGTCGCGGTGGAAATGCATGGTCGCCTTCGGCTGGCCGGTGGTGCCCGACGTGAAGCCGAACAGGCAGCAGTCGTCGGCCGCGGTATCGACGTTGGCAAAGGCGTCCGCCTGCTGCGCCATCCGGGCGTCGAGGCCTTGCGCGGACGGATCGCCGAAGCAGCTCAGCTGCACCGCATCGGCCTGCTGGCCGATCGCGGTCTCGAGCTCGCCGCGCAAGGACTGGTCACACAAGGCATGGCTGACCTGTCCCTTGGCCAGGATCTGGCCGAGTTCCTTTGCACGCAGCAGCGGCATCGTTGCGACCGCGATGCCACCCCCCTTCATCACGGCAAACCAGCACGCCACCATCATCGGCTTGTTGAACGAACGCAGCAGCACCCGGTTGCCGGGCACGAGGCCCATGTCCCGCACCAGCACGTGGGCGATGCGATCGGCCTTGTCCTGCAACTCTGCATAGGTCCACGCCGCACCGCCCGGCACCCGCACACAGACCCGATCGCCGCGCCCTTCGCGCACATGGCGGTCCAGCAGTTCGGTGGCGCAGTTCAGTCGTTCGGGAAACTGCAGTTCCGGCAACTCGAAGAGGAACTCAGGCTGCAGCTCCGGCGGCGGCAGCCTGTCGCGTGCGAAGGTATCGACATGGGCGGACTTCGTCGGCATGGCCTAGTCCGGAATCACCGCGGTGGCCTCGATCTCGACCTTGGCGCGGTCTTCGATCAGCGCCCGCACTTCGACCGCCGTCATTGCGGCATTGAATGAGCCGATGATTTCGCGGAATGCCTGCCCGACCTCGCGACCGGCGGCCAGGTACTCGCGCTTGTCGGTCACGTACCAGGTCATGCGCACGATGTGTTCGGGCTTGCCTCCGGCCTCGCCAAGCACCGCGACGATGTTCTGCAGCGCCTGCCGGGTCTGCGCGGCAAAGTCGTCGCTGTGGAATTCGCCCTGGGCGTCCCAGCCGATCATGCCGGCAATGAAGACCTGCCGGCCGACCGCGGTGACGCCGTTCGCGTAACCCTTGGGTCGCGGCCAGCCGGGGGGAAGCAACACGTGCATGGTTTGGTCCTTTCAGATTGGTTCGAGGCGCATCCGACAAGCATTCAGGTTGCGCGGGCCTGCGGATGGCTCCAGCGTTCGATCGCCGTGCGCAGATCGACTGGAATCGGCACGGCCGCATGGCTGTCGAGCGACGTGGTGACGATCACCTGCCGCATCTGCATCCGCAGCTCATCATTGGCACCGATGCATCGCAATGCCAGCGTCAGCGACGCTCCGCCCAGGCGTTCGACCTGGAGCGCAAGCTCGACCCGATCGCCGAGCCGGCTGACCGCCTTGAAATCGACCTCGAGCCGCACCGTCGGCAGGCCGATGCGGCGCGCGACGACCAGCCCGGCGTAGTCGAGCCCGAGCTGCTCGTTGACCCAGTCCTCGATCAGACCGTTCAGCATCACGAAATACTGCGGATAGAACACGATGCCGGCCGCATCGCAATCGGAAAAGCGGATCAGGCGCGGGCGAACGAATGACGTGCTCATCGGGCGCCTCCCTCCGCGTCCGTCACGTCCTTCAGCAACTCACGCGCGATGATCAGTTGCTGCACCTCGCTGGCGCCTTCGTAGATCCGCAGCGAGCGGATTTCGCGGTAGAGCCGCTCGACCGGTTGTTCGCTGACGACGCCGAGACCGCCGAACATCTGCACCGCCGCATCGATCACCTGCTGGGCCCCTTCGGTCGCGGTCAGCTTGGCCATCGCCGCTTCTCGGGTCACGTTGCGGCCCTGATCGCGCTGCCAGGCGGCGCGGTAGGTCAACAAGGCTGCGCTGTCGATGGTGGTGGCCATCTGCGCCAGCTTGGCCTGGGTCAACTGGAAATCGGCGAGCACACCGCTGAACATCTTGCGCGTGGTCGCACGCCGCAGCGCCTCGTCGAGCGCGCGCCTCGCAAATCCCAACGCGGCGGCAGCCACCGAGGTGCGAAAGATGTCGAGCGTTCGCATCGCGACCTTGAATCCTTCGCCGCCTGCACCGATGCGCCGGCTCAGCGGCACCCGGCAATCGGTGAAACGGAGAGTAGCCAGCGGATGCGGCGCCATCACATCGATTCGCTCGGCGATCTCGAAGCCCGGCGTATCGGCGTCGACGATGAAGGCCGAGATCCCGCGCGAACCCGGTGCTTCGCCGCTGCGCACGAACACGACATAGAAATCGGCGATGCCGCCATTCGAGATCCAGGTCTTCTCGCCGTTCAGCACCGCGTGGTCGCCGTCGATGTGTGCGGCGCAACTCATGGCGGCAACGTCTGATCCGGCATCCGGCTCCGACAACGCGAAGGCCGCGATCGCCTCACCCCTCGCCACGCGGCCCAAATAGCGCTGCCTCTGTTCAGATGTTCCCGCGATGCTGATCGCACCCGACCCCAGCCCCTGCATCGCGAAGGCGAAATCGGCGAGGCCCGAATGGCGCGCCAGCGTCTCGCGGATCACGCAGATCGCCCGGGTATCGATGACGTCGTTGTGCCCGCCATGCTCAATGCCGGCCACTGCATGCTTGAGCCAGCCAGCTTGGCCGAGCAGCGCCACCAGGGCCTTGCACCGCGCATCGACATCGGCATGATGGGCCTGGTCAATCGCCTGCCCGGCCCACGCATCGAGCTCATTCGCCAGCGCGCGATGCTGATCGTCGAAAAATGGCCACTGCAGATAGGAGAAATCACTCATCGCAAGCAGCCTCAATTGCCCTGGAAGACCGGCTTCGCCTTCGCGACGAAGGCTTCATAGGCGCGGGTGAAATCGCCGGTCAACATGCAGATCGCCTGCGCCTGCGCCTCGGCCTCGATCGCCTGTTCGACCGTCATCGCCCACTCCTGATGCAGCATGGTCTTGGTAATGCCGTTGGCGAAGGTCGGGCCGGCGGCCAGGTCCTTGCCCAGGGCTTGCGCCTCGTCCAGCAGCGCTTCGGGGGCAGTCAGCCGATTGAAGAAGCCCCAGCGCTCGCCCTCCTCGCCGCTCATCGACCGCCCGGTGTAGAGCAGTTCGCTGGCGCGCCCCTGGCCGATGATGCGCGGCAGGATCGCGCAGGCACCCATGTCGCAGCCGGCGAGGCCGACCCGGTTGAACAGGAAGGCGGTCTTGCTGCGTATCGTGCCGAGTCGCAGGTCAGACGCCATCGCGATGATCGCGCCGGCACCGGCGCACACGCCATCGATCGCGGCGACGATCGGCTGCGGGCAGATGCGCATGGCCTTCACCAGGTCACCGGTCATGCGGGTGAACATCAACAACTCGGGCGCGCGCAGCCTGACCAGCGGACCGATGATCTCGTGCACGTCGCCACCCGAACAGAAGTTGTCGCCCGCGCCGTGGATCACGACCACGTGGACATCGTCGGCGTGCTTGAGCCGATCGAACAGGTCACGCAGTTCCGCATACGAGTCGAAGGTCAGCGGGTTTTTGCGTTCGGGCCGGTTCAGCGTCAGGGTCGCAACGCCGCCGTCGACCTGCCACTTGAAATGGGTGGCCGGGTAGTCGGCCAGATGCTGCCGGTTGCCGCGCAGCAACGCCGGGTCGATCCGGCCGTCCGTACCGTCCGGATCGTTCAATGTGGAAACTTCGCTCATGCCTTGTCCTTCGTCGACGAATCGTTGTTGTTGACCAGATGTACCCGCAGCGTCCCGAGCTGGCTGTGCAGCAAGCCGACCGTCCGGGTATCG
>JANNNE010000075.1:0-79180 GCA_031398385.1 Ideonella sp. | reverse complement strand
AGCGTGCGCGAGCAGGTGTCGCCCGAAGAGTGGCAGGTCCGCGTCGATCTGGCCGCGGCCTATCGGCTGGTGGCGATGTTTGGCTGGGACGACCTGGTATTCACCCATGTCTCGGCACGGGTGCCCGGCGAAGGACGCAATGGCGAACATGCCTTCCTGATCAATCCCTATGGCCTGTATTTCGAGGAAATCACCGCGTCGAGTCTGATCAAGGTCGATGCCGACGGCAAGGCGCTGATGGATTCGCCGTTTCCGGTCAACCCGGCCGGCTTCGTGATCCACAGCGCGGTTCACGAGGCGCGCCATGACGTGGTGTGTGTGATGCACACCCACACCGTGGCCGGCGTCGCGGTGTCGGCGCAGGAGGACGGACTGCTGCCGATCTCGCAGCAGGCCTGCTTCCCGCTGGCCAGCATCGCCTACCACGGCTACGAAGGCCTGGCGCTGCTCGACGCCGAAAAACGGCGGCTGGTCGACGACCTCGGAACCGCCAACCACCTGATCCTGCGCAACCACGGTCTGTTGAGCTGCGGACGCTCGGTGGCCGATGCCGTCCTTGCGATGTACCGCCTGCAGCGCGCGTGTGAGGTGCAGATCGCGGCCCAGGCCGGTGGTCGACTGACCACCGTGCCGCAGCCCATCTTCGACGGCATCATGGCCCAGTCGCTGGAGGTCAGCAAAGGCATGGGCTCGCGGCTGATGTGGCCGGGCCTGCTGCGCCGGCTGGATCGGCACAATCCGGGTTATGCGGTCTGATCGGGGCGGCTCGTTATGCTTGCCCAGGCCCTGAAGCGACTCGGCGCCGCTGTCGCCCGCGAGATCGACCGCGGGACGATTCCGGGCGTGGTGATGTTGATCCGGCACCGCGGGCATGTGGTTTACCGGGCTGCGCTCGGCCGGCTTGACCCGCAGCAACGCACCGCGATGCGCGACGATGCGATCTTCCGCATCTATTCGATGACCAAGCCGATCGCCTCGGTTGTGCTGATGATGCTGGTCGAGGAGGGGCGGTTGACGCTGCGCGATCCGGTGGCCTGGCATCTGGAAGAATTTTCCAAGCTGGAACTGGGTGTGAGCGATCGCGACAAGCAGGGGCGCGAACACCTGCGTCGGGTTGCCTTGCCGCCGACGACGCCGGCCACGCCAACCGTCCCGCTGGTCCACGACCTGCTGCGCCATACCGCCGGCCTGACTTACGGTTCTTTCGGAAGCTCGGCGGTCAAGAGCCTGTACCTGCAGGCCGGCGTCGAGTCGGGCCGCTTCGACAACACCGAGTTTTCGCGCCGCCTGGCCGGCTTGCCGCTGGCATATGCACCCGGCACGATCTGGGAGTACAGCCGCGCCACCGATCTGATCGGCGCGCTGATCGAACGCATCACCGGTCAGACCCTGGGCGAAGTGTTGCGCGAGCGCATCTTCGAGCCGCTGAACATGAGCGACACCGGCTTCGATGTGCCACCCGACAAGCGACACCGCCTGGCCGAACCGTTCGCCGTCGATCCGACCACCAGCGAGCCGATCCGCCTGATCGACGGCAACCATTCACCGGTGTTCGAATCGGCCGGCGGCGGTCTGTTCTCGACCGCATCCGACTACCTGCGGTTTGCCCGGATGATGCTCGGTGGCGGCGCGCTGAAAGGCCGGCGGCTGTTGTCTCGCAAGACGGTCGAGTGGATGACGACGGACCAACTCGGCGCCGATCTGATTCGCGCCAGCCGTGTGCCCGGAGCCAACAATGGCTATCTGCCCGGACCGGGTTACGGCTTCGGCCTGGGTTTCGCGGTGCGCTTGGCTGCCGGCGAGGCCGCAGTGCCGGGCAGCCCGGGCGATTACCACTGGAGCGGTCTCGCGGGCACCTATTTCTGGGTCGATCCGGCCGAAGACCTGATCGCAATCTGGATGATGCAGCGGTCCGAGCAGCGGGAGCGCTTCTGGGCGCAGTACAAGACGCTGGTCTACGCTGCACTTGACTAGGACTTGACTAGGAATTGGTTCAACCATGCCGGACGACGAACTTCCCGAATTCGGACTGATCAGCGATCTGATCCGCGAACACGCCGCCAGGGCTCCGCAGCGGCTGGCCTTGATTTGTGGCTCGAATTGCCAGACTTACGCCGAATTCGACCGTGCGATCGACCGGGTCGCAGCGACGCTGCAGCGTGACGGACTTCGTGCAGGTGACAGCATCGCGGTCTGCGCACTGTCATCCATCCATTACGCGAATGTGTTTCTCGGCGCATTGCGGGCCGGAGTCGCGGTGGCTCCGCTCGCGCCGGGTTCGACCGCCACCAGTCTGGCGCGCATGGTGTCCGATGCCGATGCCCGGCTGGTTTTCGTCGACGACACCACCGCGGACGAATTCGCCGCAGCGGCAGCAACCACGGGCAAATCGACGCGAGAGCCACGGTTCATCAGCCTGGACGATCGGACGACCGCGAGCGTGCAGACCACGCGCTACAGCGAATGGCTGGCAGCCGAAGGCGCCCGGCCCGACCGGGTCGAGATCGACGCGGCTGCTCCGTTCAACATCATCTATTCGTCCGGCACGACTGGCGAGCCCAAGGGCATCGTGCAGCCGCACAGCATGCGCTGGTCGCATGTGCGGCGCGCCCGCAACTACGCCTACAGCCCGCAGACGATCACATTGCTGGCCACGCCGCTTTATTCGAACACCACGCTGGTGGTGTTTTTTCCGACGCTGGCTTTTGGCGGCAGCGTCGTGCTGATGCCGAAATTCGATGCTGCGGGCTACCTGAAACTGGCTGAGCATTGGCGTGTCACGCACACCATGCTGGTTCCGGTGCAGTACCAGCGGCTGATGGCCCGTCCCGATTTCGATCGGCACGACCTGACCAGCTTCCAGATCAAATTCAGTACCAGCGCACCGTTCGGGGCGGCCCTCAAAGCCGATGTGCTGCGGCGCTGGCCGGGGGGGCTGATCGAGTTCTACGGCATGACCGAAGGCGGGGGCACCTGCATTCTCGAGGCACATCGCCACCCGGACAAGCTGCATACGGTCGGCCTGCCCGGGGAAGGTCACGATATCCGTCTGATCGACGACGCGGGCCGCGAGGCCGAGGCGGGGATGGCGGGCGAAGTCGTCGGTCACTCGGGCGGCATGATGAGCGGCTACCACGGCCAGCCCGAGAAGACCCGCGAGGCCGAATGGTTCGCGCCGGACGGCAAGCGGTTCATCCGCACCGGCGACATCGGGCGCTTCGATGAAGACGGCTTCCTGATCCTGTTCGACCGCAAGAAAGACATGATCATCTCCGGCGGATTCAACATCTACCCGAGTGATCTCGAGGCGCAGTTTCGAGCGCATCCGGCGATCGCCGAGGTTGCGGTGGTCGGTGTGCCGTCCGAGCAGTGGGGCGAGACGCCGGTCGCCTTTGTCGTATTGAAGCCCGGTGCGGCACAGAGCGAGGCCGAGTTGCTCGCCTGGTTCAACCGCCAGGTCGGCAAGACGCAGCGTCTGGCCGCGCTGAAACAACTGCCGGAATTGCCACGCAGTGCGATCGGCAAGGTTCTGAAACGCGAGCTGCGGGCGGCGTACGTCGGCGGTTTGGCGGGCAACACGGCATCATCGGACCCACGTTGAGCTCGAGGCGGCGCGTCGCGCACCAGCGGGCCGCTGGCATCGGCAGTGTTCAACAGCAGCGATCGTCGAGGCGGCGCCAGAAGGTCCAACGGGCACGATCAGCGTTGCCAGTTCCGTTGCCGCGCCGCTCGTTCGGCACTGGCGTCGAGTGCGTCGCCACGCATGCGTTGGTCGACGATGTCCAGCAGTTCGACCGGCAAGGGCGTGGCGGCCTGACGCAGCGCTGACCGATCGCCCGCCTGCTCGGCCCGCAACAGCGCCTGGACCGCCCAATTGGTGCCTTCGCGGCAGGCCAGTCCGGCCAGCAACGCCGTCGTGAAGCTGCGGCAATGGCGGCCTTCCTGATCCACAAAGCTGATCTGCAGCCTGACGGTCGAATCCTCAAGCGGTTCGCTCGACAGTTGATTCGACAAGGCGTCTGCCACAGCGCCACGCGCGAGCAGCCCCATCTCCGAGGTCTCGAACGGCGAGGCCTCCTGGTCAAACGACAACATCAGGCCGATCGACAAGCCCACCACCAGGCTGGCAGCCATGCCCCCCCAACGGGCCCAGGTCGAAGCCGATGGGCGGTCTGGCGCAGCCTGGCGCGTCGACCGACGCGTGCGCGCGCCGTCGATGTTGATCGGTGTCGCAGCCACCGGTCGGGCGCCGAGCGCCTGCAGCAGGCGCGCCGGTACCGGCTCGTCGAGAACCCCTCGGCTGGCAGTCTGGACCCGCTCGCGCAGCTGCCGATGCTGATTCACCTGTGCCGCAAGCATCGGGTCGGCCACGATGGCGGCGCGCAAGGCATCAGCCGTTGCGGCGTCCAGTTCGCCGTCTGCAAAGGCAGCCAGCAATTGCGGGTCGACGGGGGTCATTGAGTGTCCTTTCTGGCGCCGAGCAGGCGTTGCAGCTGGTCGCGGGCGCGTGCGAGCCGGCTGGTCAGGGTGCCGATCGGGATCTCGAGCACCTGCGCCGCCTCCTTGTATGGCAGCCCTTCTACCAGTACCAGGGCCACCACGGCACGATGCTCATCGCTCAGCTGCCGCATCGCCTGCTGCACCGCGATCGCATCGTCATGCGAGCCGCTGTCGAATGCGCCGACATGTTCTCCGGCCTCTTCCGGAAGAAAGGTCTGTGCATGGCGTCTGCGCGCTCGCACTTCGTCGATCCAGCCGTTTTGCATGATTCGAAACATCCAGCTGTCCAGTCGTGTTCCCGGCTGCCACTGTGCGGATTTGATCAATGCACGCTCGATCGCCCGCTGCACCAGGTCGTCGGCATCCTCCCGATGACCGGTCAGACTGCGGCCGAAGCGGCGCAATCGCGGCAGCAGGGCAACCAGGTCGCGCCGCAGTGGTTCGGAGGGGTCGATGGTCATGTCATATGGGGTACAACGTTTGCCGGCGGGATTTTCTTCCAGCCCTCGATCGTTATGCTCCTGACCGTGTCGATTCCGTCCGATCAAGGTCGATCGGCGGTTCATCTGTTGTCCTTGTAAAGCCCACCGCATGCGCCTGCTGCCCCTGTTGTTGTTCGCTGTCGTGGTGACGGTCCGGCCGGCACAGGCGCAATTGCGCGTGCCTGGCGTTGGCGCGATCGGGGGCCTGCCAGGCATCGGCCGGCTGGATCCCGGCGCAATCGTCAGGGATCGGATCGATGCCTCGGGGCGCGTTCGCCGCGTGGTCGAGCCGATCGCCGGCGTGTTGCCTCTGCACGAGATCCGCCGCCAGACGATCGACCAGTTGCTGCGCCTGCACGGCGAGGCGATCGAGGTCGACCCTGCCGGGGAGCCGATGTTGCGAGGCGAACTGCTGCTGATCTCGCCGTCTGCAGCGGTGCTGGATGCCGCACAGGTACAGGGTTTCCGGCTGTTGCGCCGCAGCGCCCTGGACCCGCTGGATTTGCCGACGGTGGTCATGCAGGCGCCACCCGGGATCGCGACCATCGACGCTCTGGCCCGCCTGCGCGCCATCGACCGGACGCTCGACGCCGATTTCAACCATGTCTATACCCGCAGTGGTGTCGTTGACGCGGCTGCTGCCGGGTCATTGCCCGCGGCGCGTACGGTCAACAGCAGCAACAGCAACGGCGTCGTCAGCGGCAAGCGCGCGGGTGGTCGGGTCGGGCTGATCGATGGCGGGGTCGATCTGCAGCATCCGGCATTTCAAGGCGTCGACCGTCGACTCTGGGGCTGCGACGGCAACCCGGTGCCGAACCCGCACGGTACGGCGGTGGCATCGCTGCTGGTCGGCCGCGCATCCGGGTTTGCCGGCGTTGCACCTGCCGCCACGTTGTATTCGGCGGATGTCTATTGCGGCCGGCCAGGTGGGGGATCGGTCGAAGTGGTGGTGCGCGCACTGGCCTGGATGGCCAGCGAAGGCGTGGCGGTGGTCAATGTCAGTCTGGTCGGCCCGCCGAACAAGTTGCTCGAGAGAAGCGTCGCGGCCTTGGTCGATCGGGGCCATCTGATCGTTGCTGCGGTCGGCAACGACGGGCCGAGTGCACCGGCCTTGTATCCCGCGGCCTACCCGGATGTGGTCGGTGTCACCGGCGTCAGCCCGGACCGCCGCGTATTGCCGGAAGCTGCGCAGGGCGCTCAGGTGGTGTTCGCGGCGCCGGGTGCCGATCTGGCGGTCGCCGACTTGGCTGCCACCCGATATGTATCGGCGCGCGGCACCTCTTTTGCAGCCCCGTTCGTGGCCGGGCTGCTGTCGATGGCCTTGCCGGTCGCTGATCGTGTGACTGCGCGCGAAGCCTTGCGGCTGTTGCAGCAGCAGGCGATTGATCTCGGCGCATCGGGGCGCGACGCGGTCTATGGCTTTGGTCTACTCGGCGAACGCTGGCGCGTCGAGCCTCGGCCGTTGCAGGCGTTGGCGCGACGCGCGCCCTGATCCGAACGAGATGGCAACCAGGTGTAAGTGGGCGGAAGGGATCGTCGCGGGGTTTCGTTGTCGAGTTGAGTGGCCCGGATGTGCCGGGCCCATCAACCACACCAAGGAACCATCATGTTGACCATTCGAAATTTGACCGCTCGCGTGTTCTCCAGCCCCGCAATTGCCGCCGCAGTGGCAACGGCTTGCTTCATTGCCTTACCGGCCCAGGCAGCACTGCTCGGCGGTGGTGCCACCGGCGGGTTGGGGGGAGCCGTCGGTGGCGCCCTTGGCAGCCCGATGAGCGGTGGCATGGCTGGCGGCGCCCTCAGCGGCGGCGCAGCCGGCATGGCCGGTGGTGCGATCGGCGGCAGCCGCATCCAGCGCGGCGTCGATGCCGCCGGCAGCGCCAGCGGTCAGGCCGGCAGTGCGATCGAACGCGGCCGCGAGCGGGGTCGCCTGATCGATCAGACCGGTGGTGCCGCAGCGGCCACGCAAGGTGGGGTCAACGGTGCGGTCGATTCGACCGGCGTGCGCAGCATGCCGTCGACGGTTGGTCGGCCCAGCCCGGCACAAGGCCAGGTGACGACCGAAGGCGCAGCCGGCGCCGCGGCCCGTGGCAACAACGCCGAAGCTGGCGCGGGCGCACAAGGCAGCGGCAGCGTGAGCAACGGGGGCGCATCGGCTCAAGGCGGTGTCTCGGTGCAGGGTTCGGCCGGCCGCTGATGGCTGATCGATGATTCGCCGCCATCCACTGGCGGCGAGCCATCCGGAGTGAAGGGCGGGCCCGGGAAGTTGCACATTGCGAACTTCCCGGCGCCGCGGCTTCGGCTTGTCAGGCCTTGAAAACGGTCGCTTCGACCGCATGTCCACGCCTGCGAAGACAATTCGAGGTTGCCGCCTTGGCACCCCTTCTCCCGATCACTCCGAAACACCATGGAAAAGCAAACACTTTCATTCCAGGCCGAAGTCAAGCAGATCCTGCATCTCGTCACCCATTCCTTGTATTCGAACAAGGAGATTTTTCTGCGTGAACTGATCTCCAACGCTTCGGACGCCTGCGACAAGCTGCGCTTCGAGGCCTTGAACGATTCCGCGCTGTTCGAGGATTCGCCGAACCTGGAAGTGCGAGTCAGTTTCGATGCTGACGCCAAGACCATCACCATCACCGACAACGGCATCGGCCTGTCGGCCGAAGAAGCGGTGGCCAATCTGGGCACGATTGCCAAGAGCGGCACGCGTGAATTCATGGCCGCGCTCGAAGGCGACCAGAAGAAGGATGCCCAGCTGATTGGTCAGTTCGGTGTCGGCTTCTACAGCGGTTTCATCGTCGCCGACAAGATCTCGGTCGAATCTCGGCGCGCCGGCCTGCCCAAGGGTCAGGGCATGCGCTGGAGCTCCGAGGGTACCGGCGAGTTTGAAATCGAGCCGATCACGCGCGAGGCGCGTGGCACCAGTGTCACGCTGCACCTGCGTGACGGAGAAGAAGAGTATCTGAGCCACTGGAAGCTCAAGTCGGTGATCGGCAAATATTCCGACCACATCTCGCTGCCGATCCTGATGCAGAAGGAGGAGTGGGACGCCGAGGAGAAGAAGCAGGTTACGCGCGACGAATGGGCGCCGATCAACAAGGCTGCCGCGTTGTGGTCGCGCAGCAAGAGCGACATCACGTCCGAGCAATACGACGAGTTCTACAAGCAGCTGAGCTACGACACCGAAGCGCCGCTGGCGTATACCCATAACCGGGTCGAAGGCCGCACCGAATACACGCAGCTGCTGTACATCCCGTCGAAGGCGCCGTTCGACCTGTGGAACCGCGACAAGCGCGGCGGCGTCAAGCTGTACGTCAAGCGCGTCTTCATCATGGACGACGCCGAGGCGCTGATGCCGGTGTATCTGCGCTTCGTCAAGGGCGTGATCGACAGTGCCGATCTGCCGCTCAACGTCAGCCGCGAACTGCTGCAGGAAAGCCGGGACGTGAAGGCGATCCGCGAGGGCTCGACCAAACGCGTGCTCGGCATGCTGGAGTCGCTGGCCGACAGCGAAGACGAAGCCGAACGCGCGAAATACGCCGCATTCTGGAAGGATTTCGGCAGCGTGCTGAAAGAAGGCGTCGGCGAGGATTTCACCAACCAGGAGCGCCTGGTCAAGCTGTTCCGCTTCGCGTCGACACAGGCCGACGACGGTGTCTCGCTGGCCGACTACGTCAAGCGCATGAAGGAAGGCCAGGAGGCGATCTATGTCGTCACCGCGGACAGCCTTGCAGCGGCGAGAAACAGCCCGCAGATCGAGATCTTCCGCAAGAAGGGCATCGAGGTGCTGCTGTTGATCGACCGGGTCGACGAGTGGATGCTGAGCCACCTGTACGAATTCGACGGCAAGCCGCTGCAAAGCGTCGCCAAAGGTGCGGTCGATCTGGGCAAGCTGCAGGACGAGGACGAGAAGAAGCAGGCTGAAGAGGCCGCCAGCGCGTTCAAGCCGATGCTCGACCGCCTGAAAGAGGCGTTGAAGGATCGCGCGAAAGACGTTCGCGTGACGACTCGGCTGGTCGATTCTCCAGCCTGCCTGGTGGTCGAGGAAGGCGACATGAGCGGGCACCTGGCGCGCATGTTGAAGCAGGCCGGCCAGTCGGCGCCGAAATCGCAGCCGATCCTGGAGGTCAACGCCGAACACGCGCTCGTCAAGCGGCTGGAGGGAAGCGAGCATTTCGATGACCTCGCCAACATCCTGTTCGACCAGGCCCTGCTCGCGGAAGGCGGTCAGCTCGAAGATCCCGCGGCTTACGTCAAGCGCGTGAATGCCTTGTTGATGGCTTGATGCGACGGTGCGATCAGATCCGCCGGAAGAGGCGGTGCGCAATGGGTGGCGAGGAATCGCGGCTGAAGCCGTTCCTACCGAGGTGTGGCCAAAGCTGCCCCTAGCAGATCGCAGCTGAGGAGGCATTTGTGAATCGCGGCTGCAGCCGCTCGGGCGCAAACAGGCGCCCAGCCGGGGCGCGTTCAGCAGGCGCCGGGGCGGCCCATCAATTCAGCCTGTTCGCGCAATTCGATGGTCCGCTGAGCCCAGTAGCTCGACTGCTCGAACCATGGAAATCCGGCCTTGAAGGCCGGGTCGTCCCAGCGTCTGGCCAGCCAGGCGCTGTGGTGCACCATGCGCAGGCTGCGGAGCGGTTCGATCAGGGCCAGTTCGCGGTCGTCGAATTCCATGAACTGCTCGTAGCCGGAGAGCATGGCGTTCAGCTCGCGCCGCGCCGCCTGGGGTTCACCAGACAGCAGCATCCACAAATCCTGAATCGCCGGGCCGGTCAGGCAATCGTCGAGATCGACGAAATGCGGGCCGGCGTCGGTCCACAGGATATTGCCGGCATGACAGTCGCCGTGCAGCCGCAGCGTCACGAGCGGCGAAGCGTGGTCGAACGCCTGTCGAGCAAGGTCGAGGACCTGATCGACGGCGGACAACCAGCCGGGCAACGCGTCCGGCGGCACCATGCCCGATTGCTCGAGCCAGTCGCGCGAAGCGCGGCCCATCAAATCGACACTCAAGCTGGTTCGCTCGACGAACGGCCGCCGCGCGCCCACCCGGTGGATGCGGCCGAGCAGCCGGCCGATCCACGCCAGATTGGCCGATGACTCGAGTTCGGGTGCACGCCCGGCGCGGCGTTCCACGACGGCGAATCGGTACGGTCCGCCGGCTGTGACCACCTCGACCAGCGTGCTGCCGCCTTCGAGGGTCGTCGAGTCGCCGCACACTCGGCCCTGCAGTGGGGCATCGGGCTGGAGTTGCAAGGACCACGGCGCCACCACCGGGCATTCGTCTGCCATCAAATCGGCGGCAAAGGCATGCTCTTCCAGAATCTGCTGGTCGCTCCAGCGGGCAGGGCGATAGAACTTCGCCACCACGACCCGGCTGTCCTCCAGAAAAACCTGGAACACCCGGTTTTCGTAGGAATTGAGCTGGATCAGCCGACCATCACCGCGCAGCCCGACGCTGTCGAGGGCGTCCAGAACCGTGTCGGGTGTCAGTCCGGTGAAGGGCGGCGGGGCACTGGCTGCCGGTGAAAGGTGAGACGGAGCGGCTGATTCGGATGGGTTCACGCGTCATCGTAACGCGGCCCGATGCAATCGATCAGACCGGCCGGCCGGTCACTCGCCGCCTGGCTTGTCTTCGCTGCAGAACGGCGGCGCCAGCACATCCAACGCTTGCTGAAACCGTTTCGCGCCCAGTTTCCACTGGTAGTCGATTTCGGCGGCGCGATGTTCAACCACTTCGTCCAGGCGACTCGCCACCGTCTCGGGTGGCAGCTTCAGCCAGGCCTCCGATTCCGACCCGTCCCGGACCACCTGCGCGCCGGCATTGCGCGCGATTTTCAGCATCGGCGTGTTTTCGCTCAGCGCATGGATGAACAGGGTTTCGAAACCGCGGTTGCGGGCATGCAGGATCGCGTTCTCGAACAATCGCGCGCCGAACCGACGGCGTCTGGCCTTCGGCATCACCGACACCCCGAATTCGGCCATCGGCGGCCGGTCATCGACCTGAGGCAGTGGCGAATAGGCCAGATGAGCCAGTGCCAGCAGCTCGAGCTTGCGATTGAAGATGCCGAACAGTTCGTCCCGATCGAAATCGAGCGTGTCGACATACTTCGCGATCTGCGCGTCAGTCGCCGGATAGCCGAAACGCAGGTAACGGTCGGCCTGATCGAGTGCCAGCAGGTGCTTCAAAATGCGCGGCCGATGCCGCGGTGTCATCGACCGGACCGGTACCCAGGCCGTCGACCCGCGCACGGGCTTCGCATCCGGAGCAGTAGGGCCGGGCGTCGTGCTGGAGGCCCGCAGTTGGCCGGGCGGCGTCGTTTGGGTTGAATCAGAGTCGTTGCCAACCGGTGTCGGCGTGACGTCTTGTATGTCGAGAGTGGACATGGATCGCTCCTTTTCTCGGGTAAACCCTAGTATCGTTGAATATGATGCCTTTTGCTTGCCGAAACAGGCCCGCAAATAGACGCGTGTCCTTAGCGCCCGTCACGAACTGGACCAAAGTTGGCCGGCGTGATACGATCGCAGGCTTTCTTGAACTCAGCTCTATCAGGAAACGGCGCCTTGCGCCGAAGTCTGGTCACCCGGATCCGCATGTTTGCCTGACAACTGGTCGTATCGGTTGAACTGAAAAGCGTCGGATTACCGCCCACGACTCGAGAGGCCGCCAGTCTTCCGAAGCGGTTCCGAGGGTCGTTCAGTGGGCGGGGTCGGGTGCCCGGTCGACAGAGCATTTACCTCGGATATACACTCAAATGAAAACCTTCAGCGCCAAACCGGCCGAAGTGGTGCATGAGTGGTTTGTGATCGACGCGACCGACAAGGTTCTCGGCAGGGTGGCCAGTGAAGTCGCCCTCCGTTTGCGCGGAAAACACAAAGCCATCTACACGCCTCACGTCGATACCGGCGATTTCATCGTCGTCGTCAACGCCGAAAAGATCCGTGTCACCGGCAACAAGGCCACCGACAAGATCTATTACCGCCACACCGGTTACCCGGGCGGGATTCGGGCTACGAACTTCAAGGACATGCAGGCCAAACATCCCGGGCGAGCGCTCGAGAAGGCCGTCAAAGGCATGTTGCCGAAGGGCCCGCTGGGCTACGCGATGGTGAAAAAGCTGAAGGTGTATGCAGGTGCCGACCATCCGCACACCGCCCAGCAACCCAAGATGCTCGAGATCTGAGGAACGTTGATGATCGGAAACTGGAATTACGGCACCGGCCGCCGCAAATCGTCTGTGGCCCGCGTGTTCATCAAGAAGGGCTCTGGCCAGATCGTGGTCAACGGCCGTGCGGTCGACGAATATTTTGGTCGGCAGACGTCGATCATGGTGGTTCGCCAACCGCTGGTACTGACCGCCAATGATGCGGCCTTCGATATCAAGGTCAACGTGCACGGCGGCGGCGAGTCCGGCCAGGCCGGCGCGGTGCGTCATGGCATCACCCGTGCGCTGATCGATTACGATGCGGCCTTGAAGCCGGATCTGAGCCGCGCCGGTTTTGTCACGCGCGACGCCCGCGAGGTCGAGCGCAAGAAGGTGGGCCTGCACGGCGCACGTCGCAGAAAGCAGTTCAGCAAGCGCTGATCGGCCATTGCGGCGGCCCTTGCGGCCGCTGCAACGCCGCTGGATCGCAGATCGGAATCGACCGACTGCCTCAGCTCCGAAGCCGCCTTTGTGCGGCTTTTTTCGTTTGATGTCCTCTTTTGCGACCACACAATCTGAAAACGACCGATCACGGTGCTGAGGCGGTGCCGGCCCTGCCGGTCCGCTCGCGCATCGTGTTGGCTGCGCGGATGCCTGCGGGTCGGGGATTTGACAGATGGCGAAGAGCCATGCCGGCGGCGACCGCCGTGCCCGCGTCACAGCCGAAGCCGCTTCGGAGGCCTTACCTAGGCGGAGCCTGGCCATGCGACTGAAACTGCTCCGTCGGCGCTTGTCGATCAGTTCACCTCGGATGATCGTGCGAAGCCACATGCCGTGGCCCTTGCGCTGGGTGCTGGCGGCGCTGGTATTCGGATTTTCTGCGGCGCTGGCGTTGTGGGCCTTCGAGTTCGGCAAGAGCATTGCCGGCCTGGATCGTGACGCCAAGCTGGAGCTCAGCCGCCTGCGCGGCGAAGTCGAGCAGCTGAAGGCCGATCGTGAACAGGCGGTATCGGTGGCGAATACGGCCGAAAGCCTGCTGACCGCGGAAAAATCGGCGCTTGATCGCCTGGCGCAGCAGGTGCGGCAGATCGAAGCCGAAAACCTGGCACTCAAAGCCGATCTCGGCTTTTTCGAGCGCCTGTTGCCGGCAGGACTGGAAGACGGCCCCAGTATCCGGGGATTGCAGGTTCAGATGCAGGACAACGGTCAGCTGCGTTTCCAGCTGCTGGTGATGCAGACCGGCGCCAAGGGGCGCCCCGACTTCAACGGTAAATATGCATTCACCCTGATGGGCAGCCGGGATGGCAAACCCTGGGTCTACCCGGTACCTGGCGGGCCCCAGGCCTTCCAGTTGAAACAATATGCACGCATCGAGGGCAATATCGATCTGCCTCCGGATGCCGTGGTAAAAACAGTTCAGGTCAAACTGACTGATCACGCGGGAGCGCTGAAGGCCTCCCAGTCTGCAGCGCTCTGAGTCGCAATTGCCCAAGCAGCATGACCGCCGGCTCGCGCCCACTCACCAAGAGGAGGCCCGTCATGTTCGGGAAAAAACAGCAAGCCCCGATTCGAACCCTGATCGGCGAAGGGACCGTGATCCGCGGTGAACTGCATTTCAGCGATGGTCTGCGAATCGACGGGCAGGTGATCGGCGACGTGGTGGCGATCGGCGGCGGACGGAACATTCTCGTCATCAGCGAGAAAGCGCGGGTCGAAGGCACGGTGCATGCGGGCCATGTCATCGTCAACGGCTCGGTGACCGGGCCGCTGACCTCCACCGAACTGCTCGAGCTGCAGCCCAAGGCTGTGATCAGCGGCGATGTCAAATATGAACGTCTGGAGATGCACCAGGGCGCGGAGATCGATGGCGAGTTGAGGCCGCTGCGAGGCGACGCCCAGGAGGAAGAGAAACCCCCCCTGAAGCTGGCCACGTCGAATCAAGGATAATTGCTGTTGTGACCAGTTTCCGAAGGAGTGCCCCATGAGTGCCGTAGCAGAACAAGTTCAGCCAGGCGTCGAAGCCGATGCACCGCCGGTGCCCTTGGTCTTTACCGACAGTGCGGCATCGAAAGTGAAGGAACTGGTCGACGAGGAAGGCAACCCGGAACTCAAGCTGCGCGTTTTCGTGCAGGGTGGGGGTTGCTCGGGATTCCAGTATGGTTTCACGTTCGATGAAATCGTCAACGAAGACGATACGCAGATGAACAAGAACGGCGTCACACTGTTGATCGACGCGATGAGCCTGCAGTATCTGGCCGGCGCCGAGATCGACTACAAGGACGACCTGCAGGGCGCGCAATTCGTGATCAAGAATCCGAATGCAACCACCACCTGTGGTTGCGGCTCGAGCTTCACTGTCTGACCGATCTTCCCGTCCAGATCGCGAGCCGCCCTCGGGCGGCTTTTTGATGACTGCTCACCGGCCATGCCGGCATCATCGGGGCTTGTCAGCTCCCGGGGTAGATGCTGCCGAGAACTCTCGGACCGGCCGCGCCGGTCACCGCAGGCAGGTTGCCTGGCTGACGCTGGATGCAGGCCCTGGCCAGCCAGGCGAAGGCCACCGATTCGACCTGGTTGGCCGGCAGGCCGGCACTGTCGCTGGCCGCTATCGGGATACCGGGCAGCAACATCGACAGCCGTTGCATCAGGTGCGAATTTAACGCCCCGCCGCCGCAGACGATCAGGCGTTCGGCCTCCGGCGCATGGCGCAGCAGATCGCGTGCGCAGGCCCAGGCAGTCAGCTCGGCCAGCGTCGCCTGCACGTCGCGCGGGTCGACCGCCATCGCGCCGCCGCGGGTGCCGATTTCGCGATCGAGCCAGATCGGATTGAACCGGTCCCGGCCGGTGCTCTTGGGAGGATCGGCGGCGAAGAACGGCTCGGCTTGAAATTGGGTCAATAGCTGGGCATCGACTTGCCCGCCTGCCGCCCACCGTCCGTCGACGTCGAAAGCCTGCCCGAGATGACGGCTGCTCCACAGGTCCATCAACGCGTTGCCAGGTCCGCAGTCGAAGCCGATGGTTTCAGCGTTGCGGCGCAGAATGGTCAGGTTGCTCATGCCGCCGAGATTGAGCGCGGCCACCGTGCCGGTGTTGGAGCTGAACATCGCGCGATGGAAGGCCGGCACCAACGGCGCACCCTGTCCGCCAGCCGCCACATCGCGTGATCGGAAATCGGCGACCACATCGATACCGGTCAATTCGGCCAGCAGCGCGGGGTTGTTCAACTGGCTTGTATAGCCGATGCCGTCGAATTCGCCGGGGCAGTGACGCACGGTCTGCCCGTGGCTGCCGATGGCACGAATCCGGCTGGCCGACTGCCCGGACGAGTCCAGCAGTCGGGCCACAACTTGCGCGCCGACGCGTGCCAAAAGGTTGGCTGCCAGCGCTGCGCGGTGCAGTTCGTCGGGACCTGATGAATTGAGCGCCAGCAGTTCGCTTGCAAAGGCGGGCTCGAAGGCGCGGTGTGCATGGCCCAGCACCTCGATCCGGCCTTGATCGAAGGCGTCCAGGTCGACCAGCACGCCGTCCAGGCCGTCGAGCGAGGTGCCCGACATCAGACCGATATAAAGCCCGGACATCGACTCAGGTCCTGCTCGGTGTCGGGTGGTGCAGGGCTCTGTCAGGCCGCCGAAGCCGACCAGCGTAGCCGGTCCGACGACGCGGCGGCCCGGCGGGCGGCGATCACTCGGCGTACTCGGCCTGTCTCGACGCAGCCTGGGCCATGTCGAGCTGGCTGCGGATATCGAGCGCCAGGCGGCCGAAAGCGGCGCGTGAGCGGGCGGTGACCTCGTTGGTTTCGGACGAACGCGCGACGACCATCGGGTCGATGTGATCGCCCTTGACGATGAATTCGAAGTGCAGGTGAGGTCCGGTTGCCCAGCCGGTGGACCCCACTGCGCCGATCACGTCGCCTTGCTCGACACGCTGGCCGTCGCGCACATTGATGCGGCTGAGGTGGGCGTAGACGGTGCTGCGATCGTTGCTGTGGCGAACCTTGACGACATTGCCGTAACCGCCCTGGCGCCCCGAGAATTCGATCACGCCGTCGCCAACGGTGCGAACCGCGGTGCCGGTCGGGGCGCCGTAGTCGACCCCCTTGTGTTGCCGCCAGGTGCGCAGGAGCGGATGCAGGCGCATCGAGAAACCCGAAGTGACACGGGAGAACTCGAGCGGGCTGGCCAGAAACGAACGCCGCTTGTTCTGGCCGTTCATGTCGAAGTAGGCGCCACGCAAAGCGCTCCCGGTGGCTGCGGGATCAACGAACCAGACCGCGCTGTGGACCGTGCCATCGTTGATAAACTCGGCCGCGAGTACCTTGCCCGCGCCCTGGTTCCAGGTGATCGGTTCATCGTCGGCCAGCAGCGCTTCGTACAACACCGAGAAGGTGTCGCCGCGGCGCAACTGCCGGAAATCGATATCGGCCGAGAAGATCTCGGCGATCTGGCTGGCGACCACGTCGGGAATACGCGCATCGTCGGTGGAGGCAAACAGCGATTGGCGAATCGTTCCGCTGCCCAGGCGTTGGCGGGCCTGCAGTGATGCCAGCTTGAGCGACGCGACGAAGCTCGCATCGGCGCGTGCGCCCCGGTTCATTTCGAAGCGGTTGAAGTGGGTGCCCAGCAGGTCGGAATTGTCGGGCGCGTATCGGGCGATCAGCTGCTCGAGCCGACCGCTGCCATCGGTTCTGGCCTGAATCATCTTGCCGGCGCGGCCGACGAACAGCTCACGCGCAACTGCATCCTCGCGCAGGAATGTGGCGGCATCGGCATCGACGATGCCCAGCCGTTTCAGCAGGCTGTCGACCGTATCGCCGCTGCGCGTGGTCTCGCTGCGGTACAGCGAGACATTGTGGGCAGCCAGCGCTTCGAGCTGGCTGGCGATGTCGTTGGGTACAACCGCCTCGCTGACGATCTGTGTGGGCAGATCGGCGGCATCCGGAGCCATCGGCGCGATGCCGAATGCGGTGGCAGCGAATCCGGCCATCGCAACGACCGCCGCTGCGGTGATGCTGCGCGAGTGGGTGCCGATAAAGGAGGTGGTGAGCGTGCCCGAGCGCTTTAGGGCCCGGGCAATGGTCTGGTCAAGGGTATCTGCTGGCGGAATCAATTCGGGCAGGAGCAGTGCGCTCAATGGGGCTCTTCCATCATCTGGATCGCGATGGAAGATGCCGAGTGACAGGGGGCGCCGTCTTCTAGAATCGCCAGAGGCCGAGCTGCAGCGGGCCGAAGCGATCCAGATGCAGCAACAGCGTATGCAGGCGCTGCAATGAGTGAACATTATATCGGCCACCCCTTCGTGCGCGAAGGAAAAATCCTACAGCTTTACAAGTGGATTCACCCTTGACAATGACCGGCAACACCCAGTTCTCCTACCCGATCACCGAGCGCAGCCGGGCTGCCCTGGAAGCGTCGCGGCGGCATTGCGACGAGTTGCTGCCCGAAGACGAATGGCTGCAGAAGCTGGCGCGGTCCGAGGCCACCGGGCAGCCGTTGCGCATCAAGCTCGGACTTGATCCGACCGCACCCGATATCCACATCGGCCACACCGTCGTGCTGAACAAGATGCGTCAGCTGCAGGACCTCGGTCACCAGGTGATCTTCCTGATCGGCGATTTCACGTCGATGATCGGTGACCCGTCCGGTCGCAACGCAACCCGTCCGCCGCTGACGCGCGAGCAGATCGAGGCCAATGCACAGACCTACTATCGCCAGGCCAGCCTGGTGCTCGATCCGGCGCGCACCGAGATCCGCTACAACTCCGAATGGAGCGACCAGCTCGGTGCCCGCGGCATGATCGAGCTGGCGTCCCGGTATACGGTGGCGCGGATGATGGAGCGCAACGATTTCAGCGATCGCTTCAAGGCGGGCAATCCGATCTCGGTCCATGAGCTGCTTTATCCGCTGATGCAGGGTTATGACTCGGTGGCCCTGAAAAGCGATCTCGAGCTGGGCGGGACCGATCAGAAATTCAATCTGCTGGTCGGCCGCGCGCTGCAGGTCGAATATGGCCAGGAGCCGCAGTGCATCCTGACGATGCCGCTGCTCGAGGGGCTCGACGGGATCGAGAAGATGTCCAAGAGCAAGGGCAACTACATCGGCATCACCGAAGCGGCAAACAGCATGTTCGCCAAGCTGCTGTCGATCAGTGACACCTTGATGTGGCGATATTTCGCATTGCTGAGCACCCGCAGCGACGCGGAGGTCGATGGTCTGCGGCGACAGATCGAAGACGGCCGGAATCCGAAGGAGGTCAAGATCGAGCTGGCCCGGGAAATCACAACCCGATTTCACGATGCGGCCGCGACCGATGCCGCGGCACAGGACTTCGAGCTGCGCGCGCGCGGCGGCATCCCGGATGACATCACGGAGATCACCATCGATGGCGCACCGATGGGCATTGCTGCTCTGCTCAGGCAAGCCGCGCTGGCACCGTCCAGCAGCGAAGCCAATCGACTGATCGACGGCGGTGGGGTGCGGATCGACGGGGGTGTGGTCAGTGACAAGAGCCTGAAGCTTTCCGCCGGTACCCTGGTTCTGCAGGTCGGTAAGCGCAAGTTCGCGCGGGTCACCTTGCGATGACGCGCCGGCTGCTCGGATGACGACACGCGGGCATCGGGCATGAGGCTGCATCGGGCGCTGGCCTGGCTGCTCGGCGCTGGTTGCCTGGCCTTTGGCATTCCCGCCGTGGCCGACTTCCCCGATCAGCCGATCACCCTGGTGGTGCCGTTCGCGGCCGGCGGCCCGACCGACAAGCTGGCGCGCGACCTGTCCGATGCGATGCGCAAGACGCTGGGCTCGCAGCCGATCACGATCGAGAACGTGGCCGGTGCCGGCGGAACCCTGGCTGCCACGCGGGTGGCAAAGGCGGCCAACGACGGCTATACCTTGCTGCTCGCCCATGTCGGTATCGCGACCGCGCCGTCGCTTTACCGCAGCCTGCAATACGACACGCTGAACGACTTCGAATACCTCGGCGTGCTGGCGGAAGTGCCGATGACCTTGATCGGCCGTCCGACCCTGCCGGCCGCCGATTTCGCCGAGCTTCGGCAATGGCTGACCCGTAACAAGGGCCGGATCAACCTGGCCAATGCCGGCGTCGGTGCGGCTTCCCACCTGTGTGGTCTGTTGCTGCAGCAAAGCCTCGGCATCAACATGAACACGGTGTCGTACAAGGGAACGGCACCGGCGCTGAGCGACCTGCTTGCCGGCCATGTCGATCTGTTATGCGATCAGACCACCAACACCAGCGGCCAGATCGAAGCCGGCCGGGTCAAGGTTTTCGGCGTGACGACGGCCACCCGGCTGACGACGCCGGCGCTGGCCGGGCTGCCGACGCTCGATGAAGCCGGCCTGAAAGGCTTCAACATCAGCATCTGGCATGGCCTGTATGCGCCGAAGGGAACGCCGGCACCGATTCGTGCCAGGCTCAATGGCGCCTTGAAGCGTGCCCTCAAAGACCCCGAATTCGTCAGGCGCGAAGAAGCCCTGGGCGCGGTGATCATCAACGATGAGCGCCTGACCAGCGAGGGCCACAAGCGCTTCGTCGAAGCACAGATCGAGAAATGGCGCGCCGTGATCAAGGCAGCCGGCCAGTACGCGGACTGAGGCAGCGCCTGAGCGGTCATGAAGCAGCGCGGCTCTTGGCGCTGCTGGCTCTCCGGGCGTCTCAAACTTTTCGGGTGTCCTCGATCACCTTGCCATCGTTGGGCAGGCTGCCCGGCGCGCAGAGCTCGACCTCCCCGCGCAACTTGGTGATCTCGCGCATGGTTTCGGCCACGCCGTTGGTCAGGTTGTCGGCGGCGCGTTCGACCTCGATGTGCAGGGTCATCCGGTCGCTGGCCATCTCGCCGCTGACAACGAGCCGGCTCTTGACGATCTCGGGGTGGCGTCGCGTGATCGCAGCCACCTGGTCCGGGTGAACGAACATGCCGCGCACCTTGGCGGTCTGGTCTGCACGCCCCATCCAGCCCTTGATCCGCATGTTGGTACGCCCGGTCGGGCACTGCCCCGGCAACACCGCGGAAAGGTCGCCGGTACCGAAGCGGACCAGCGGGTAGTCGGCGTTCAGCGTGGTGATGACGAGTTCGCCGACCTCGCCTTCGGGCACCGGGTCGCCAGTGCCGGGGCGGACGATCTCGACGATCACCCGCTCGTCGAGCACCAGGCCTTCGCGCGCCGTGGTTTCGTAAGCGATCAATCCGACATCTGCAGTGGCGTAGCACTGATAGGCAGCGATGCCACGTTCGCTCAACCAGTCGCGCAACGGCGCAGGGAATGCCTCGCCGCTGACCAACGCCTTGCGCAGCGAGGGCAAGCGGATGCCGGCTTGTGCAGCCTTGTCGATCAAGATTTTCAGAAAGCTCGGGGTGCCGACATAACCGTCGGGCCGCAAGTCCGACATCGCCTGCAGTTGCAGTTCGGTGTTGCCGACGCCACCGGGAAAGACCGTGCAGCCGAGTGCCTGGGCGCCCGATTCCATCATCGAACCGGCCGGCGTCAGGTGATAGCTGAAGCTGTTGTGCAGCAGGTCTGCGCTGCGAAATCCGGCCGCGTGCAAGGCCCTGGCGGTGCGCCAGTAGTCGGCGGATTCACCTTCGGGTTCATAGATCGGGCCCGGTGACTGGAATACCTTGCGCGCGCCCTGCATGGCCAGCAGACCGCGCCAGCCGATGGACGAAAAGCCGCCCAGCACATCGGTGTCGCGAAGGCCTTGTTGGCGTTCACGAAGCTCCTGCTTCCTCAAGACCGGCAA
This sequence comes from Ideonella sp., assembly GCA_031398385.1. GTDB lineage: Bacteria > Pseudomonadota > Gammaproteobacteria > Burkholderiales > Burkholderiaceae_C > Ideonella_A. The sequence goes on along the minus strand of JANNNE010000075.1, from coordinate 58,302 downwards.
TCCGGCGAGAGCCTTCCGCGTCGTGATCGCCGCGGCGTCGAAGCCGGCCAGGCTTTGCGCGAAGGCGCGGGTGCCGGACTTTGCATGCGCGATCTGCTGCGGCAGCGCCGCCATCAGATCCTGTTCGCGCGCCTGTGGGTCGCGGCATTCGAGTGCGTCGTAGAAACCGGCGGCAATCGCGTTGCTGTGGTCAATCGTCACGTTCTGTCCATTGGGCCATGTTCTTCTTGAGTTCGACCACGAAATCGCGCACATCGGCGCTGCTGGCCAAGGTGCGTTGGCGCCATTCGGGCGAGCGTGACGGCACCCGGGCGATCGCGGCCGTCAGCGTGCCCTGGTCGATGACAGCGCGCGCCATCAGCCGGTCGCGGCGTTCGAATGCGCCCTCGCGTTCGTTCAGGCCGAGGGCGCGCAACTCGCGCTTCAGGCGCTGCAGCGCCTCGTCGGGCTTGAAGGGGGGTGGCGCGAAACCGAAACTGTCGTCGCTCATGCCAGCCAGCGCTTGCGCCGCTTGTAGCTCTTGACGTCGCGAAAGCTCTTGCGTTCGCCGCCACCCATGCCGAGGTAGAACTCCTTCACATCTTCGTTCTCGCGCAAGGCCTTGGCCTCACCGTCCATCACGATCCGGCCGTTCTCGAGGATGTAGCCGTAGTCGGCATAACGCAGCGCGATATTCGTATTCTGTTCGGCCAGCAGAAACGTGACCTGCTCCTTGGTGTTCAGGTCCTTGACGATCTCGAACACCTCTTCCACCAACTGCGGCGCCAGGCCCATCGACGGCTCGTCGAGCAAGACCATCTTGGGATTGGCCATCAGCGCACGCCCGATCGCGCACATCTGCTGCTCGCCGCCCGAGGTATAGGCAGCCAGCGACGTGCGACGCTCTTTCAGGCGCGGAAAGTAGGTGTAGACCTTGTCGAGCGTGGCCTTGATCGCGGCATTGCCATCACGGCGGGTGTAGGCACCCGTCATCAGGTTGTCTTCGATCGTCAGGTGGGCGAAGCAATGGCGTCCTTCCATGACCTGGACCACACCCCGGTTGACCATGTCGGAGGTCGACAGCTTTTCGATGCGCTCGCCGCGCAGTTCGATCGAACCCTTGGTCACTTCGCCGCGTTCGCCGGCCAGCAGGTTGCTGACCGCTCGCAAAGTGGTCGTCTTGCCCGCACCGTTGCCGCCAAGCAAGGCCACGACCTTGCCTTCGGGCACCTGCAGCGAGACCCCCTTCAACACCAGGATCACGTGGTTATAGATGACTTCGATGCCGTTGACGTTGAGAAGAATGTTGCTCATGATCTGGATGTTGAACTCATCGAAACGTCGCGTTGCGGCGCTTCGATCAGGGGCCCAGATCGGGCCCTTCGTCCTCCCTGGGCAGGGAGGGTCGGGGGGTCGGGAGCCTCGGTTCCGCAGTCCGACGGACCACGAGGCCCCAACCCTCGGGGGATCAGCTCTGGCAGTCCTCCGGCGTGCGCCGGGTCAGCTTCTTCTCGCTGGCATATTTGTCCGCCGCCTGCCTGACCATCGGCTTCAGGATCTGATCGTCGGCCTGCAGCCAGTCGCTGGTGAAGTTCCACTTCGCACCGTCCCAGGTGTGGATGCGGGCCCACGAGGCGCCCATGTGATCGACACAGGACGTCGACACCGGCCGCATCACGCCCGCGAAGCCGAGTCCGTCGAGCTTCTTCTGGTCAAGTGCGAGGTTCTCGTAGCCCCAGCGCGCCTGTTCACCGGTCATGACCTTGCCTTTGCCGAAGCGTTCCTGTGCACGCGCAACACCCTCGACCGCAAGCATCGCCGCCGACAGGCCGCGCATGTACAACACTTCACCGACTTCATCTTTCGCGCCGGTTCCCTGGCCCTTGCCGTGCACCATGGTCAGGATGTCCTTGGTGACCTTGGCGTTCGGCTCGGCACCGTGCTGCAGCGCCAGCGCGTTATAGCCTTTGGCGCCCGCGCCGACGTCCCTCACATCGGGCTCGGCACCCGACCACCACACGCCGTACATCTTCTCGCGCGGGTAGCCGGTGGCAACCGCCTCCTTCAGGGCGGTCGAGTTCATCACGCCCCAGCCCCACAGCAGCACATAGTCGGGTCGACCCTGGCGAATCTGCAGCCAGGTTGCCTTCTGCTCGACACCGGGGTGTGTCACCGGCAGCAGCTGCAATTCGAAGCCGTGCATCTTCACGCGTTCCTGAAGCAGCGGGATCGGCTCCTTGCCGAAGGGGCTGTCGTGATAGACCAGCGCGATCTTCTTGCCCTTCAGCTTGTCGAGCCCGCCTTCCTTCTTGCCAAGGTACTGGATCAGGATGTCGGCGGCGACCCAGTAGGTGCCGACCAGCGGGAAGTTCCACTTGAAGATCCCGCCATCGGCGCTTTCGCTGCGGCCATAGCCCGAGGTGATCAGCGGGATCTTGTCGTTCGGCGCCTTTTCGGTCAGCGCAAAGGTGATGCCTGTCGACAGCGGCTGGAAGACCGTCGCGCCGCCTTCCTTGCCCTTCAGCCGTTCGTAGCACTCCACGCCCTTGTCGGTCGCGTAGCCGGTTTCGCATTCTTCCCAGCTGACCTTGACACCGTTGATGCCGCCCTTGGCATTGACCAGCTTCAGATAGTCGACATAGCCGTTTGCGAACGGCACACCGTTCGGTGCGTAGGCGCCGGTGCGGTAGACCAGCACCGGAAAGAACTGCTCCTTGCCCGCCGCGTGTGCCGCTGGCGGCGTTGCCAGGCCGGCAACACCCGCCGCGACGATCGTGCCAGCCAGAATCAGGGACTTCAGTTTCATGTTGGTCTCCAGGAGTTGATGTGCGCACTCGTCAGTGCGTGGGGTGGAACGTTCACAAACAACGGTCTGCGCCGTCTTTGGCTGTCGGGGTTGATGCGGATGCGCCGTTCGCGCTCGACCGCTCGATCAATGGGGGAAGGGCCATAGCCGCAATTTTTCCTTGCCGATCGACCACAGACGCGCCAGGCCGTGTGGCTCGACGATCAGGAAGAAGACGATCAGCGAGCCGAACACCATGAAGGTCATGTGGGATGCCAGCGCGGTATCGATCGGGATGCCGAACCAGTACGGCAGGTTGTCGAGCAAGATCGGCAACACGACGATGAAGGCGGCGCCGAAGAAGCTGCCCATGATCGAGCCCAGGCCGCCGATGATCACCATGAACAGCAGCTGGAACGAGCGGTCGATCGAGAATGCCGCCGGCTCCCACGATCCCAGATGCACGAAGCCCCACAGGGCGCCAGCCACGCCGACGATGAAGGAGCTGACCGCAAACGCCGTCAGCTTGGCGTAGACCGGACGAATGCCGATCACCGCCGCCGCGACGTCCATGTCGCGGATCGCCATCCACTCGCGGCCGATGTGACTGCGCACCAGGTTCTTGGCCAAGGTCGCGAAAACGACCAGGAAACCCAGGCACAACAGGTAGCGGCGCGCCGGTGTATTGATCATCCAGCCGAATACTTCCAGCCCGGCAACCGATACCGAACCGGACGACGAGTTGTTGGTGAACCAGTTGATGCGCAGGAAGGCCCAGTCGACGAAGAACTGCGCGGCCAGCGTCGCCACCGCCAGATACAGGCCCTTGATTCGCAGCGAGGGTATGCCGAACAAGACCCCGACAACCGTGGCACAGACGCCGCCGAGCAGCAGCGAAAACAGCAGCGGCATGCCGGGAATGCGCACCGCAAAGTTGTAAGCCGCATACGCTCCGACCGCCATGAACGCACCGGTACCCAGCGAAATCTGACCGCAATAGCCGACCAGGATATTCAGTCCCAGCGCGGCCAGCGACAGGATCAGAAACGGAATCAGGATCGCCTTGAACAGATACTCCGAGGCGATGAACGGAACGATCGCCGCAGCGAAGAACATCAGCAGGCCGATGAGCACCCGATCCTGGCGGATCGGAAAGATCTGCTGGTCGGTCCGGTAGCTGGTCTTGAACTGGCCGTTTTCTCTATACAGCATCGGGTTAGCCCTTCGGGTTTCTGGCGTGCAAGCGGGAGCAGTCAGACGCGGTCAATGATCTTCTCCCCGAACAAGCCTTGCGGACGCACCAGCAGGAACAGCAGCGCCATCACGTAGGCAAACCAGATCTCGATGCCACCGCCGAGCATCGGGCCGATGTAGATCTCGGACAATTTCTCGCCGACGCCGATCAGCAGCCCGCCAACGATCGCGCCCGGCACCGACGTCAGCCCGCCGAGAATCACCACCGGCAAGGCCTTCAGCGCCACCAGCGACAGCGAAAACTGAACCCCGAGCTTGGAGCCCCAGATCATTCCGGCCACCAACGCGACGAAGCCGGCGACGCTCCAGACGATGACCCAGATGCGCGACAGCGGAATGCCGATCGACTGCGCCGCCTGGTGATCGTCGGCGACTGCACGCAGCGCGCGCCCGGTCTTGGTCTTCTGGAAGAACAGCGTCAGCAGCGCGACCAGCGAGGCGGCGATCAGCGCGGCATAGAGATCTTCCTTGCTGATCAGGATGCCGCCCTGGAACACGTTCTCGAACAGGAAGGTCGGCTCCTTTGGCAGGCCGATGTCGATCTTGTAGATGTCGCTGCCGAAGATCGTCTGGCCGAAGCCATCGAGAAAATAGGTGATGCCCAGCGTGGCCATCAGCAAGGTGATGCCTTCCTGATTGACCAGTTTGCCGAGCACCAGCTTTTCGATCAGCCACGCGGCGATGACCATCACGCCCATCGCGGCAATGAAACCGAGCACGTTGGCCAGAATCTGGTTCTCGAATCCCAGCCAGGCCGGAATCCATTCGGCAAAACGCGCCATCGCCAGCGCCGCGAACAGCACCATCGCGCCCTGCGCGAAGTTGAACACCCCGCTGGCCTTGAAGATCAGCACGAAGCCGAGTGCGATCAGCGAATACAACATGCCCGCCATCAGGCCGCCGATCAGGGTCTCGATGAAAAAGCCCATGCCGGCTCCTAGTGGGTGGTTCCGAGGTACGCGCTGATCACGTCCTCGTTGTTGCGGACTTCTTCCGGCGTGCCGTCACCGATCTTGCGGCCGTAGTCGAGCACCACCACGCGGTCGGAAATGTCCATCACCACACCCATGTCGTGTTCGATCAGCACGATCGTGGTCGCGAATTCGTCGTTCACATCGAGGATGAAGCGGCACATGTCCTGTTTCTCCTCGACATTCATGCCGGCCATCGGTTCGTCGAGCAACAGCACCTGCGGCTCCATCGCCAGCGCGCGGCCAAGATCGACGCGTTTTTGCAGGCCGTAGGGCAGGCGGCCGACCGGTGTCTTGCGAAAGGCCTGGATCTCGAGGAAATCGATGATGTGCTCGACATATTCGCGGTGCGCCGCTTCCTCGCGCGCCGCGGGGCCGATGTGCAGCGCCTGCAGGAAGATGTTGGTCGTCATCTTCAGGTTGCGTCCGGTCATCAGGTTGTCGATCACGTTCATGCCCTTGAACAGCGCCAGGTTCTGGAACGTGCGCGCCACGCCCATCTTGGCCACCTGACGGCTGTTCATGTGGCTGAAGGTCTTGCCGCGGAAGGTGATGCTGCCTTCCTGCGGCGAATAGACGCCGTTGATGCAGTTCAGCATCGAACTCTTGCCGGCACCGTTCGGGCCGATGATGGCGCGGACCTCGTGCTCGCGCACATCGAAGCTGATGTCGGTCAGCGCCTTCACGCCACCGAATCGCAAGCTGATGTTCTTCACCTCGAGGATCACCTGGCCTATCTTTCGATCGGTGCTAACGGGGACAGACTGCGTTTCGCGCGCCGCGTCGACCGCGGTGCCAGCGCTGACCTCGACCGGGCGGGCGGGTGCGTTCATGCGGCCTTCCCGTCGATCGGCGCGAAGGTCTTCACGTCCTGGATCTTCAGCGTGGCCGAGATGCTGCCGCTGCGACCGTCCTCGAACTTGACCGCGGTGTCGATGAACTGTTCGGTCTTGCCGCCGTACATCGCATCGACCAATTCCTGGTAGCGATCGCCGATGAAGCCACGCCGAACCTTCCGGGTGCGGGTCAGTTCGCCGTCGTCGGCGTCGAGTTCCTTGTGCAGGATCAGGAATCGGCTGACCTGGCTGCCGGCCAGCATCTTGTCGGCGGCGAGGTCGGCGTTGACTTTCTCGACGCACTCGCGAACCAGCTCGTAGACTTCGGGCTTCTGCGCCAGATCGGCATATCCGGCATAAGGCAGGTTGCGCTTTTCGGCCCAGCTGCCAACGGCTTCGAAGTCGATGTTGATGAAGACGCAGACCGTGTCGCGCTTGTCGCCGTAGGCCACGACTTCCTTGATCTGCGGGAAAAACTTCAGCTTGTTCTCGACATATTTGGGCGCGAACATCGCGCCGTCATTGGCACCACCGGCCAGGCGGCCGACATCCTTCGCGCGGTCGATGATCTTCAGGTGGCCGCCGGCATCGAGGAAACCGGCGTCGCCGGTGTGGTACCAGCCATCGGCGCTGAGCACCTCAGCGGTCGCCGCGGGATTCTTGTAATACTCGCGCAGCAGGCCGGGCGACTTGATCAGGATTTCGCCGCTCGCGTCGACCTTCACCTCGACCCCGGCGATCGGCACCCCGACCGTATCGGCGCGCGCCTCGTTGTCGGGCTGCAGACAGACGAAGACGGCGGTTTCAGTCGAGCCGTAGAGCTGCTTCAGGTTGACACCGATCGAGCGGTAGAAGGTGAACAGGTCCGGACCGATCGCCTCGCCCGCGGTATAGGCCACTCGAACCCGGCTCAGGCCCAAGGTGTTGCGCAGCGGGCCGTAAATCAGTGCACCGCCAATCGCATATTGCAGACGGTCAAGGGCACCGATTGCCCGGCCGTCCGTTCCCAACGTCTTGCCGTCCATCAGCGCCGGCCCGACGCGGCGGGCCACGGCCATGAAATGGTGGAACAGGCGACGCTTGATCGCGGCCGCGTCTTCCATGCGGATCATCACGCTGGTCAACAGACCTTCGAATACCCGCGGCGGCGCGAAATAGTAGGTCGGCCCGATTTCCTTCAGGTCGATCATCACGGTGGCGGCAGATTCCGGGCAGTTGACGACATAGCCGCACACCAGCCACTGCGCGTAGCTGAAGATGTTCTGCCCGATCCAGGCTGGCGGCAGGTAGGCCAGCACCTCCTCGTCGTTGCGCAGCTTGTCGAAGTCGGCCCCGGCCTTGGCCCGGTCGAGCAGGCTGGCATGGGTGTGCACCACGCCTTTCGGGTTGCCGGTGGTGCCGGATGTGAAGAACATCGCAGCCACATCGTCGGGCTTGATCCGCTCGACTTCGGCCTCGAAGAAGCCGGGGTGCGCCGCCAGCCACGCACGGCCCTGTTCGAGCAGCGAATCGAGCGAGGCCAGGCCGGTTTCGTCGTAGTTGCGCAGACCGCGCGGATCGTCGTACCAGAGCCGGTTCAGCTGTGGGCAGCTCTCGCGCAATTCGAGCAGCTTGTCGACCTGCTCCTGGTCCTCGACGATCGCCATCGTCACGTCGGCGTTGTAGATCGGAAATGCAAATTCGGTGGCGGCAGCGTCCTGGTACAGCGGAATGGGCACCGCGCCGAGCGTCTGCGCTGCGAGCATCGAGGCATACAGGCGCGGCCGGTTGTCGCCAACCACGACGATGTGGTCGTCGCGCTTCAGCCCTGCCGCCGCCAATCCGCCAGCCAGCTCGCGCACCAGCGTTTCGAGCATCGACCAGCTGGTGGTCTGCCAGATGCCGTAAACCTTCTCGCGCATGGCAGCGGCCTGCGGCCGTTCGCCAGCATGCTTGAGCAACAGTCGCGGGAAACTGGATTGCACCGTTTGACTCCTGGAAGGTTGATGGCCGAGCATCAGGGGGTTCCCCAAAAGAGGAACCGACGCCAATGTAAGGCGAGGTTTGACGTCAAGTTGTCGTTCTGACGACAATCCTAGGGTCTGTCCGCTCAGGTGTTTCCCGACATGCCGAATACCCAGCTTCCGTCGATCCTTCCGCCGCTGTCCGTTGATTCGGATCAGCAGGAGCGCCATGTCGGGCCTGCCTTGCTGACGCGGGCCCGGCGCGCCACCGCGGCCGAACTCGACAACATTCCTTGGCTGGCGTCACTGCCGGCTGACGAGCGCCGACGCGTGGTGGAGGATCTGCAGGTGGTGCAGGTCGACGCCGGCGAACTGCTGTGTCGGGTCGGTCGCCAGGCGAGCTTCTGGTTCGGTGTGATCGACGGACTGCTGAAGATGAGCAACGATTCGCGCGAGGGCATTCCCGTCACCTTCACCGGCATTCCGCCCGGCGGCTGGTTCGGCGAGGGCACCGTGCTCAAGCGCGAGGTCTTTCGTTACAACATCGAGGCCCTGCGCAAGAGCGTGGTGGCCGGCATCAGCGTCGGTACCTTTCACTGGCTGATCGAGCGCAGCATCCCGTTCAACCGCTTCATCACCCAGCAGCTCAACGAGCGCCTGGGTCAGTTCATCGCCGCGCGCGAAATCGATCGCATGAGCGATCCCGACGCCCGCGTGGCGCGAAGTCTGGCAGCCCTGTTCCATCCGGTGCTGTATCCGGGCGTTGGCGAAGTTCTGCGCATCACGCAACTCGAACTGGGCTATCTGGTCGGGCTGTCGCGCCAGCGCGTGAACGAGGCCCTGAAGGCAATGCAGCAGGCGGGTGTGATCCGCATCGAATACGGCGGCGTCCGGGTGCTGGATCTGCCGGCGTTGCGCCGCTATCGGCATCCCTGAAAGCGCCGACAGCGCTCTCAGGGGTTCGAAATGCCGGCCGCAACATGGCCCGATGGCACATGCAGCGCGGCGTTTTCGATGTGTCCGGTCTGGTCATCGAAAAAGAAGTCGGGCTCGAACTCGCGCAGGAACTCGCCCTTCGACAAGCCGCCCAGGAACATCGCCTCGTCGATCTCGATGTTCCAGTCCATCAGGGTCCGGATCGCGCGCTCGTGGGCTGGCGCACTGCGCGCCGTGACCAGCGCGGTGCGAATCCGCATGCCGCCAGCCGGATGCTGTTGCAGTCGCTGCAAGGCCAGCAATACCGGCTTGAACGGCCCGGCGGGCAGGGGGTAGGTGGCCCGATCGCGTTCATGGGCCTGGAACGCATCCAGGCCGCCCGACTGGAAGACCTGCTCCGCCTCGTCGGAAAACAGCACCGCGTCGCCGTCGAAGGCGATCCGCACCTCGTCCGGGTGGGCGTCCGATGCCCGCCTGCTGTTCGGAAACACGCGGGCGGCCGGAACGGCGCATTGCAGGGCCGAACGCACATCGGCCTCGTTGGTCGACAGAAACAGGTTGGCGTTCAGCGGCCTGAGATAGCGCCACGGCGACTGTCCGCGGGTGAATACGCCGCGCTGGATCGGCATCCCGTAGTGCTGAGCCGAACGAAACACCCGCATGCCGGAGACCGGGTCGTTGCGCGACAGGATCACCACCTCGACCCGCGGCCGTTCCGAGTTGAAGGCCAGCAGCTTGTTGACCAGCGAGAACGCCACCCCGGGCTTGGCGGCCACGTCCAGCCGTTCGAGCTGCAGCTGCATGTAGGCGCGATCGTCGGCGGACTCGAACAACAGGTTCTCCTCCTCGAAATCGAACAAGGCGCGCGAGGAGATGGCAACGACGAGCTGACCATCGAGTGAAACAGGCATTCGGGCTGATGGAAGTGGTGGGCATCTTGTAGCACAGGCCCTGCAGCCGTGCGGCTTTTGCGCGAACCAGGGCGGTTGCATGTCCGCCCTGCCGCGGCCTCGGGTTATGCTCCAGGGCTGCCGGAGTGAGCATCTGGAACGATTGATTCGTCTGCGGCGGATCGTCGATCGGGCGGCATATCGACGCTGCGTGGTCGGCCGCAAATCAAGATGGCAGCTGGAGGATTGAATGACCAAGGTCTGTAGTCGCTGCGAAACGGAGAATACCGACGCTGCGAAGGTCTGCAAGCTGTGCGGCACCGCATTTCCGCCACAAGGGGCATCCGGCCTGCTGCGCCCGCGCAGCGACGACGCGCCGGTGCAGCCTCCCGCGTCGCTGATCGAGGATGATGGCGACGACCGCACCGTGATGCGACCGCCCGCGCCGCGCCCGCCGCCTTCGCCGATGTCGATTCCGCCGATGCATCCTCAGCCGCCGGCCTATTCGGTGCCGCCGCCTGCGTATTCTGCGCCGCCGCCTGCTGCGGCTGCCAGTGGGTCTCTGATGGACCTGCTGGGTGAACCGGCGCCGGCTGCTGCGCCTGCGAGCCCGTACGCGCCAGTGGATGCCCCGGCCATGCCTGCGCCCGCACCGGCACGGATGGAATCGTCCGCCGAGTCACCGTTCGACAACGGGTCCGACGAGGCTGCGCCCGCCGATAGCGCGGGTAGCGGCTCGTCGAGCAAGCTGATCTGGATCGGCCTGGGCGTCTTGCTGCTGCTGGTGATTGGCGGCGGCTACTGGTTCACACAAGGCGACGACACCCGGCCCGCAACCGAGGTGGCCGCGCCTGCTGCACCTGCCCCGGCGTCAGAGGTGCCGGCGATCGTGCCTGCACCCACTCTTCCGATCCCGACGACCAGCGAGGCGCCGCCTGCCGCGCCCGCAGCACCCCCGGCTACACCGGCCGCTCCGGTCGACCCGACGCCGATGACCGCGCCGGTGTTTCCTCCACCGCCCACGGCACCGACGCCGCTGCCCACACCGGCGCCGGCACTCACGCCATCCCCACCCCCACCGCCGCCCCCCGCCGCGGTGGCGCCGCCGCCAGCCAAGCCAACGCCCGCGGTGCGCCCTCCGCCCGCCCCGGCACCCCGGCCGGTACCGAAGCCGGCTCAACAGAGTGCGCCCGCCAGCCCAAGCTATTCGACGCCCGCTGCGCCACCGATCGAACCGTCGACACCAAGCCCGGCGCAGGCTGCAAGCCCGCAGGAAGCGTGTTCGAACAAGAGTTTCCTCGCGCGCCCGTTCTGCATGCATGAGCAGTGTGCGACCTCGCGGTTCCGCAGTCATCCGCAGTGCGTCAAGTTGAGGGAGGATCAGCAGCGCGGCCAGGGTGGATGAAGCGGTGGCGTGCCGGATCAGCGCGACCGTAGGCGATGTCCGACGCCATCTGGCGGCGTGCACCGAAGCCTTTTTGCAGGTGCATTGAATAAGCTTCACGCACCGGTCAAAGACCCGGGTCACCGATCTGGAGCACCCCATGCAAACTCAGGCACCCACCGCCCCCGACACCCGGACGAACTGGTTTCCCGACTTTCGTTCCGAGCCGTCGCTTCGGTTGCTGCTCGGCTTCGGTGCCTTCGTGTTGGCCGTGGTGTTGCTGGCGGGCTTCTATATCGTGATCCAGCAAGGCGTTGCCAGCGCGCAAACGCATTGGGCGAAGGCGAGCCGGGTAGTGGCAGGCTGTGAATCCAAGGGTGGCAGTGGCCGCGATTGCCTGCTGCCTGCGGCGACAATCACCGTCCGACAGGTATCCACCACCGTTCGCTGAAACCCGCCGCTGCCATTGACCCTTCTTCCGTGACGCCAGCCGAACCTCCCGCGGCGCCAACTCCCGAACAATCATCCGGCTCCGTGGCTGCTCAAAAAGCGGCGCACAGACCGGATCTGCTGGTTTGTACCGCGTGCGCGCAGGTGCATCGCCGGGTGAACCTGCCCCGCTCCGGAATCGCCCGCTGCAGCCGTTGCGAGGCGGTGCTCGCGCGTGGCCATCGTCTCGGGCCCGAAGCCTTGCTGGCCCTGACGCTGGCTGCACTGGTGGTATTCATCATCGCCAACAGCGCCGAATTGATCACGCTGCGCCTGCGCGGCGGCGAGGTTTCCACCACGCTCCCGATGGCCATCGTTGCCGCCTGGCAGGACGGTGCGCCCTTGGTCGCGATCCTCGCCACACTGACGGCGGTGCTGGCACCGCTGGCCTTCATCCTGCTGCGTCTGCGCGTGCTGCTGGGTCTGGCGCAAGGACGGCAGCCTGCTTCGATGGGTTTCTATCTGCGGCTGCTGCATCAGAGCGAGCGCTGGAACACCGTGGCGGTGCTGGGCGTCGGCGCGCTGCTTTCGCTGGTTCGCCTGGCCGATATGGCGCAGGCATCGGCAGGCCCCGGACTGATCGCCCTGGGCGTGCTGGCGGTGCTGCTGGCTGCGATCGAGTCGGCCGGTCTCGGTCATCTCTGGCCCGAGCAGGAGGTGAGGGCGTGATCGACTCGGCGGCCATGCGCATCAAGGGGTGCGCGTGTTGTGGCTGGAACGGCGATGCCGGCGCGCTGGACGATCCGGTGCGTTGCCCGCGTTGTGGTCATGCGCTGGAGCATCCGCGTCGGATCGGCCTGCAGCGCACCTGGGCCTTGCTGGCCGCGTCGCTGGTTTGCCTGATCCCGGCCAATCTGATGTCGATGATGAGCACCGTCAAGACCTTGCGGGCAACGCCGCACACCTTGATCGGCGGCATTGTCGAATTGTGGAACGACGGTGCCTGGGGCCTGGCGATCCTGGTTTTTGTTGCCAGCATCGTGGTGCCACTGGTCAAGATCGGTGCGCTGGCGCTGCTGGCCTGGAGTGTCGACCATGCCCCGGGCTGGCGCCAACTCGAGCGTTCGCGGCTGTATCGATTGATTGAAGCGGTCGGCCACTGGTCGATGCTCGATGTCTATGTGGTCGTACTGCTCGTCGGCATGGTACGTTTCGGCAATGTCGCCAGTGCAATACCCGGTCCCGGTCTGCTCGCGTTCGCCGCGGTCGTGGTGTTGACGATGATGGCGACCCACCAATTCGACCCGCGCTGGATCTGGCAGGATGCAGACGGCCGGCAGCAGCAACCGCTGCCGCGTGCTGACCGGCCCGCGTCGGCATGACCGGTCGCGTCCCCGATCCGGCGCGCGACGCGCACCAGGCGCTGCCCGCGCCCCGCGTCACGAGTAGCAGCCGCTTCCGCTTCTCGCTGGTCTGGCTGGTGCCGCTGGCGGCGATCATCATCGGGGCCTCGTTGCTGATCCAGAGCTATCTGCAGACCGGACCGGAGATCGAGATCGAATTCAACACCGCCGAGGGCCTGGAAGCCGGCAAGACCGAAGTCCGGTTCAAGGAGGTCGCGGTCGGTCGGGTCGAGAAGGTCTCGCTGCGAAACGACCTCAAACGAGTGGTGGCGACGGTGCGGCTGGATCGGTCGGCGGCCGACATGGCGCGCGAAGATACCCAGTTCTGGGTGGTTCGTCCGCGCATCGGTACTGCAGGCATCACGGGGCTCGGCACCTTGCTGTCGGGGGTCTACATCGGCGTCGATGCCGGTGTCTCGGAGGTTGAACGGAGCCGTTTTGCCGGCCTGGAGTCGCCACCCTCGATCCTGCGCGGTGAGCCGGGCAGCAGTTTTGCATTGGCCGCGTCCGATCTCGGCTCACTCGATTTCGGATCGCCGATCTATTACCGCCGCACCAAGGTCGGTCGGGTGGTCGGCTATACGCTCGACCCAAAGCAGGACGAGTTGACAGTGAAGATCTTCGTCGACGCACCCTACAACCAGTTGGTGACGCCGCAGACCCGGTTCTGGAATGCCAGCGGCGTCGACCTCACCTTGAACGCCAATGGCTTGACGCTCGATACCCAGACCTTGTCGTCGGTGCTGGCAGGTGGCGTGGCATTCGATCGCCTGCCTTCCCCGCTGCCGCTGCCACAGGCGCCGGCAGCCGATGGCAGCCGCTTCATGCTGTACAACGATCGCAAGTCGGCGCTGGCGCCGCCGGACGGCGAACCGGTGCGGGCCCGCATGGTGTTCGACCAATCGGTACGGGGCCTGGCGGTCGATGCGCCGGTCGATTTTCTCGGCCTCGAGATCGGCAAGGTGACCAGCATCACCTTGCAGCGTGATGTGCGGCGACGGCGCTTCCCGGTCGAGGTGGTGGTCGACCTGTACCCGCTGCGTCTGGGCAGTCTGCGCGACGCCTTGCTCGGCGTGCCGGCAGAGGTTCAGAATCCTGTGGAGGCAGCGGTCGAATCGCCGGAACCGGTGCGAACCAAGGGTGTGCTCGCGATCCAGCGATTGGTCGCCCAAGGCCTGAAAGCGCAGATGCGCACCGGCAATCTGCTGACCGGACAGTTGTATGTCGCACTCGATTTCTTCAGTCGCGGCGACACGTCGTCAACGACTGCGCCGCGGGTGGCTTCCCGTGACGCCGGCAGGGCCAGCGACGGCAAGCGGCTGACCCGGCGCGAGCGTCAAGAGCGGCGCGAAGAACGTGCCGCGCTGCTGGCCGAGCAGGCGGCCCAACAGGCTGCGGCGAACGGCATCATCACCTTGCCGACAGTGGCCGGCACACTCAGCGAGATTCAGCCGCAGGTGGCGCAGATCGTCGAGAAACTCAGCCGCATTCCTTTCGATGCCATCGGCCGGGATGTGCAAAGCGCGGTCGGCAAGGCCGATCAGGCGATCACGCGGCTGACGCCGGAGGCGGTGAAGGCCGTGACCGACCTGCAGGCCACGCTGGCCAAGGCCCAGGCGTCGATCGATCGACTCGACCGCAACGTGCTTGACGAGAATTCGTCGGTGCAGATCCAGGCCGGGCAGACGCTGGCCGAGATCCAGCGCGCTGCGCAGGCCTTGCGGGTGCTGGCCGACTACCTGCAACGCAACCCGCAGTCGCTGATTCGCGGCAAGGCCGCCGACGAACCCTTGGCGACCGGCCGAGACCGTCGCGCGCCGGCACGTGATCCCGCCCCGACGTCTCCCGTCCCGGCGAACGACCTGCCGCGGCTGATTCCACTGCCACCGGCCGTTGCAGCATCGGGCCCACCGAAATGAGCGCCAATCACCACCTGCACGTTGCGCCGTCTCGCGCTCGAACCTGCGTTTCCCCTGTCCGGCTCGCCGCGGCGGGCCGATCCACCGGCTCCCGGATCGCGGCGCTGCTGGCCGCTGCCGTGGTCAGCGCCTGTTCGACGACGACGCCACCGCTGCGGTTTCACAGCCTGATGGATTCGCAGGCGGCGTTTGCGGGGGCAGCCGGGTCTTCGTCTGCGACCGCTCCGATGCGGCTCTTGATCACCCCGATCCAGATCCCGGTGGCCGTCGACCGCCCGCAATGGCTGGTTCGTCGAGCCGACGATACCTTGCAGTTGCTCGAGCAGGATCGATGGGCCGCACCATTGGCCGACGAGTTGAAAGCGGCGATTCGGGCGCGGCTGTGGTCGCGCTGGAATGTCGTGGATGCGGCATTGCCGACCTCCGGCACGGTCGCTGCCGATGGCTTGTCGTGGCGACTCGTTCTCGAGGTCCTGCGCCTCGATGCCCGCCCGGGGGTCGATGCGCAACTCGAGGCGCGCTGGACCCTGCTGGCGCCGCAGCCTCGCTCGGCAGCGGTCGCATGCAGCCTGCGTATCGTCGAACCGGTGCAAGGCGAAGGCAGCTTGCCGATCGGCGAGGCCTACCGGCGTGCGACGATTCGTCTTGCCGACTGGATCGGTGGCGCGCTGCGCGCCGGTGAGCGCAGTGGCGTACCGAGCTGCGGTGTGGCACCCGCAGCGTGATCGGCTCCGGGCCGTCTGAACGAAGGTGCGGAGATTGACAACCAGTTGATCCGCTCAGGCAGCCATACTCGGCGTCAGAAGCCTATCCGGGGCCGGCCGCGTTTCTGGACGCCCAGGTCGTCGACCGTCAGCTGGTTGCGTCCGGCCAGTTTGGCCGCACCGAATGCCGAGCGCAGCAGGTGCCCGAGTTCGCGCGGCGACACGCCTTCGAGTGCATCGAGCACCGCACCGTCCGGCTCGGCCTCGAAGCGATCGCCCCAGCGGTGCGCCGCTCGTTGTTCGCGGTACATCGCAGCGGCGATCACCCGCGCCTCGTCGCGGGTTGGGGCCCGCACCTCGATGACGCGCATGCGGCTCAGAATCGGATCCGGCACCGAGCGTGCGTCGTTGGCGGTGGCAATCCAGACGATGCGCGACGCATCGACGGGCAGATCGACATATTCATCGACGAATTCGCTGGCCGTGTCGCGTTCGAGCAGCGCGTAGAAGGCGCCGAGCGGGTCGTACTGGCCGCGCGAAGCCTTGTCGATCTCGTCGATCGTGACGACCGGATTCGAATTTTCGCCATGTAACAGGGTTTCGAAGACCTTGCCGGGCTTCGCGCCCTGCCAGGTTGAGGCCGAACCGCCGACGATCCAGCCCGCCGTGGTCTGCGCAAGGCTGATGGTCACGTTGCCGGTGCCCAAAATCGATGCCAGACCCCGCGCAAAGCGGGTCTTGCCGACGCCGGGATCGCCGACCAGCAGGATCGGCGTCAGCTCCAAGGGATCGTCGGTGTCGACAACCAGCGCGATCTCGCGCAGCACCTCGTCGATCACATCGCTGAAATTGGGTGACTGGGCCCGCAATTCGGCAGCATCCGGAACCGCCGACGGTTTGCTGACGAAGCGGTCGCCGCCGCGTTCGATCATTTTTTCGTACAGCCGGGCCAGTGCCCGCGAGTCCTCCGGCAGCTGGCCGAGTGCGCGCTCGACGTTGGAGGTGTCGTAGATCTGGTGGTAGGCGGCCAGCGTTATCGACATGGCAGGCTCCCGGCGCGGCGCCCGGCCAGCGAGCCAGTCAAACACGATCGACAAGGCCCGAGCCGGAGCCAGAGAACCGTGAGCGGGTCATGGAACGTGACAGCCATTGAACCTCCAAATGCCGAACTCCACACTGGATTGAACCAGTATCGCGCTTTAGCGAACAACCGAGAAGCGGGGCGATTGGTTGACAGTCCATCGGATGCAGGTTGCGTGCCAGTGTTGGCGGCGGTGTGGTGAGCACCGAGCGTTTGCGAAGCAAGCGCGGCTGAAGCCGCTCCTACGGAATCGACGCCAGGACGCAAGAGGGATGGGCCTTATTTGACCCAGGTATTGAGCTGAATGATCGGCAGCAGCACCGCCAGCACGATCAGCATGACAACACCGCCCATCGCGACGATCAGCAGGGGCTCGAGGATGGTTGCCATCTGCAGCGCGCGTCGCTGGACTTCGGCCGACAACTGGGTGGCCGCGCGGTCGAGCATGCGCGGCAACTGGCCGGTCTGCTCGCCCAGGCGGGAAAACATCGCCAGCAGTCCCGGAAAGCGTTTTTTGCCGGCCAGCGCCGAAGCCAGTGGCGCGCCTTCGCGCACCAGCACCAAAGCCTCCATTGCGTCGGCCTGCATCGCGCGGTTCGAGAGTGTCTCTGCCGCCGCCTGCAGCGCCTTGAGGATCGGCACACCGGCGCCGGCCAGCATCGCGAGTGTGCCGGCAAAACGGGCGGCGTTGTAGCCGCGCGCCAGCCGGCCGATCAGCGGCAGCCTGAGCCAGGCGGCGTCGAAGCGCAGCCGGAATGCCGGATTGCGCAACATCAGCAACAGGGTTGTGGTGCCGCCGATCAGTCCCAGCACCAGCAGCCAGCCGTAGCCGCGCAGGAAGGCGCTGATCGCCAGCATCGCGACGGTCAAGGCCGGTAGCGCGCGTTTCGAGCTGGTGAAGACCGACGCCACCTGCGGCACAACATAGGTGACCAGAAACACCACGATGACGACTGCGATCAGCGACACGATGGCCGGATACAGCGTGGCGCCGATCAATTTGGCGCGCAGTGCCTGGCGCTCCTCGAGATCGTCGGCCAGACGCTCTAGCACCTGCCCCAGCGCGCCGCTTTGTTCACCCGCCGCGACCACGCCGCGGTAGACCTCGTCGAATTCGCGCGGCGCGGTGGCCAACGCACGGGCGAAGGTCGAGCCGCCGTTCACTTCGGCGCGCAGGTGCGCCACCAGTTCGCGCTGGCGGTTGTCCTCGGCCTCGTCGCCAAGTGCGGTGAGTGCGCGTTCGAGCGGCAAACCGCTGCCCACCAGGCCGGCCAGCTGGCGGGTCCAGACCGTCAGCCCGGTGGTGTTGAAGACGCGCCGCGTCAGCTGCAGGCCGCTGCCGGACGATGTACCGGTCGACGCGACCTGCTTGACGTCCATCGGCACCAGCGATTGCGCGCGCAGCTGGGAACGCGCGGCGCGGGCGTTGTCGGCTTCGAGCAGTCCGGTCGAAGTCTTGCCGGCGGCGTCGAGCGCCTCGTAGCGGTAGGCGGGCATTTATTCGCGCGTGACCCGGACCACTTCTTCGGCCGATGTGACACCGCTGCGTACCAGCCGCTCGCCATCTTCGCGCATCGAATTCATGCCGCCTTTGCGGGCGGCCGCAATCAACTCGGATTCCGCGGCCTGGCCGTGGATCAGGCTGCGCACGGTGTCGTTGGCGATCATCAATTCATACACGCCTGTGCGACCCTTGTAGCCGCTTTGCGCGCAGACCGCACAGCCAACCGGGTGGTACAGGCCTTGTTCATCCTGGCGCCGACAGCTTGGGCACAGCTTGCGAACCAGGCGCTGCGCCAGCACACCCAGCAGGCTCGAGCTCAGCAGGAAGGGCTCGACGCCCATGTCGGTCAATCGGGTGACGGCGCTCGGCGCATCGTTGGTGTGCAGCGTCGCCAGTACCAGGTGACCGGTCAGCGAGGCCTGGATTGCGATTTGTGCGGTCTCGTAGTCTCGGATCTCGCCGATCATGATGACGTCCGGATCCTGACGCAGGATGGCGCGCAAGGCTTTCGCGAAGGTCAGGTCGATCTTCGGATTGACCTGCGTCTGGCCGATCCCCGGCAACTCGTATTCGACCGGATCCTCCACCGTCAGCACATTGATCGACCCGGTATCGATGCGGCCCAGTGAGGCATACAGCGTGGTCGTCTTGCCCGAACCGGTCGGCCCGGTTACCAGCACGATGCCGTGCGGTTGCTGAACCAGGCGGTCGAACTGGCGCAGTTCTTCACCGCTCATGCCCAGGCTTTCAAGCGTGAACTTGGCTTCGCCCTTGTCGAGCAGCCGCAGCACCGCGCGCTCGCCGTGCGCCGACGGCAGGGTCGAGACCCGCACATCGACCGCTCGACCACCGATGCGCAGCGAGATGCGGCCGTCCTGCGGCAGACGTCGCTCGGCGATGTCGAGTTCGGCCATGATCTTCAGCCGTGAGATCAGCGCCGCATGCAGCGCCTTGTTCGGTTGCACCACCTCGCGCAGCTTGCCGTCGACCCGAAAACGCACCGAGCTGCTGCGCTCGTACGGTTCGATGTGGATGTCGCTGGCGCCGTCTTTCGCCGCCTGCGTCAGCAGCGCATTCAGCATCCGGATGATCGGCGCATCGTTGGCGGCTTCCAAGAGGTCTTCGACCGCCGGCAGCTCCTGCATCATGCGGGTCAGGTCGACCGCACTTTCGACTTCGCCGATCACGGTGGCGGCGCTCGATTCGCTGCCGGCATAGGCCGATGCGATTCGCTGCCCGAGGGTGGCGGCCGATTCGTGTTCGATGCGGTCGATCTGGTAATTGCGCAACACCTCAGACAACGCCGGCATGCTGGCGTTTTCAGGTGCCCACAACACCAGGTGATCGCCGTCGTCCTCGAGCAGCAGGGAATTGGCGCGCGCAAACCCATAGGGCAAGGGATGGCGGGTCGACATCAGGTGCTCCTCGGCCGGCGGGTCGATGCGCGAGGCAGGCGTGCGCCGCTCACCGCACGGGCTCGCCGGGCTTGGGCTCGGGCGGCGCGTTCAGAGGCTGGGGCGGTGGCGGCGTGGCGCGTGTCGGCGCGACCTGTGGGGCGGCTTCGATCTGCACAGACGGCGGCAACACCGGTGAGTTCTTGATCGGCAGCAACGGGCTTTCCTTGGGTTGGTTGTTCTGCTGGAACGCACGGATGTTCTCGTAGCGGTCGGTCGAGATCCGTTCGGCGGTTTCGCCGTCGCGCATCACGATCGGGCGCAGGAAAACCATCAGGTTGGTGCGCTTCTTGGTCCGGCTCTCGCTGCGGAACAAGGCGCCGACATACGGAAGATCGCCCAGCAGCGGCACCTTCGACGTGTTGTCGGTGAAGCGGTCTTCGATCAGGCCGCCGAGCACCAGGATCTGGCCGTCGTCGACGACCACGGTCGATTCGATCGAGCGCTTGTCGGTCGACGGTCCGGCATTGCTGGTGCCGGGGGCGGTCGTGCTGCTCAGACTCGACGATTCCTGGAACAGCGTCATTCGCACCGTGCCGCCTTCGCCGATCTGCGGGCGAATACGCAAGGTGATGCCGACATCCTTGCGTTCGATGGTCTGGAACGGGCTGGTGGTGGCGGTGCCGGTGTTGGTGAACTGGCCGGTGATGAAGGGCACGTTGCTGCCGACGATGATCTTCGCCTCCTCGTTGTCGAGCGTGACGATGTTCGGGGTCGAGATGATGTTGGTATTGGCCTGGCTCTGAAGAATCCGCGCGATCGCTGCCAGGTTGTAGGCCCCGGCAAAATTGCGCACCAGGCCGATGTTCAGGCCTTCGCCTGGCAAGGTCGTGCCGGCGCCGGCGATAGTCTGCGCCAGCGAGATGATGCTTGGGCCGCCGATCGACGAGTTGGTGCCGGCCACGACCCCGTATTTATCTCCGCTGTTGCCGATCAGGCCTTGCCATTGGAAGCCGAAATCGGCGCTGTTGTCGCCCGACACCTCGACGATCATGCTTTCGATGTAGACCTGCGCGCGCCGCGAATCGAGTTGGTCGATCATCGCGCGCACCTGACGGTACAAGGGCTCCGGCGCGGTGATGATCAGCGAGTTGGTGGCCGGGTCGGCCTGCACGAATCCGCCGGTCGACGGCGATGGCGACGCACCGACTGGTGCGGCCGCGGCCGCACTGGTGGCCGAGGTGCCGCCGGCCTGATTGCTGATGCCGGTGTTGCCAATGCTCGGAGTCGGGCTTGTCGAGCCGCCGCCGCCGGAGCCGCCGGCGCCGGACGTGAACGCCGCGCGCAACACCGTGGCCAGCTTGACCGCATCGGCATTTTTCAGATGCACGACCCAGACATTGCCCATCGCGCCGGCGCCCGGCAGAGGCCGGTCGAGCTGCCGCACCAGCGCACGAACATTCGCCAGGCGTGCAGGTGTCGGCGCTTTCACCAGCAGCGAATTGCTGCGCGGATCGACGATCACTTGCAAATTGCCGCCCGGGCTGCCCGGAACACCCGGCGTGCCCGCGGTATCGCCCATGCGCTGGACCAGGGTCACGATGTCGGTTGCCACCGCATATTGCAGCGGGATCACTTCGACATCGCCGCCGCTGGGGGTGTCCATCGCGGCGATGATCTTGGCGATGCGCTGCAAGTTGTCCGCGTAGTCGGTGATGACCAGGGTGTTGGTTCCCGCGGACGCGTTGATGGTGTTGTTGGGGCTGATCAGCGGCCGCAGCACCGGCACCAGGTTGTTCGCATTTTCATGGTCGAGCTTGAAGATCTGTGTCAGCACCTGGTCGCCGCGCCGGGACACGGTGTCGCCGATCGAGACCGTGCCGGTCTGCAGCTTGGCGTCGGCTTCCGGGACCACCTTCAACAAGTTGCCGACCTCGACCACCGTGAACCCCAGGCCACGCAGCGCGGCCAGATAGTCGCGATAGGCCTCGTCCGGCCGGACCGCCCGTTCGCTGTACAAGGTGATCTGGCCCTTGACCCGCGGGTCGACCAGGATCGGCCGTCGCAGGATCGCCGACAAGGCGCGGCTGACCGCGTCGATCTCGGCATTGACGAAATTCAGCGTGACCGGCTCGCCACGAAAGCGCGAAGGATTCGAAGCCGTCTGAGCCAGCGATACCGGCTGCATGGTCGACAGCAAGGCGGCAATCAGGCCGGCAGCCAGACTGCGCTGCATGGGTTGCCTGTGGTGGTGCATGTTCATCCGATCGAAATGACTGACCGCGCGCCGCGGCGCCGGCCGATGATGTTCAGGAGGTTGCCCAGCGCTGCTTCGTCCTGCGGCGTGGCTGCCGTCGCCTCGCCGCGCAGCCGCAGGCCGGTGCCGTCCCAGCGACCCGATCCGCTCAGGCGCAGGGCGCCTTCGATCGTAGACAGCAGCAAGGCTGCGCCAGCAACGCCGGCATCGGCGGGGTCGGCTCGCAGTTCCATGCGGTAACTGCCCAGCGTCGGCAGGGTCGACAAGCGCGAGGAGAGCTCGAGCACCTCGATCGCCGCCGAACCGGCCACACGCCAGCGGCCCTCGACGGTTTCAAGCTTGAGGCCGGACGTTCGCAGGCGCAATTGACCGCCCAGTTCGAGCGTATTCCAGGGCGTGCCGAGCCCGGCCAGCCAGGCGGTCGGAACCTGCACCAGCCAATCGTCCGACGGCGGAATCTCGAGCTGGGTGCGGCCCAGGCCGGGTCGCAGAAAGATGGTGGCATCGTCGCGCAGGCAGCAGGGCTGCCCCAGGCGCAGCGCCAGGCCGGCGCCCTGGTGGATGCTGGGCCGCATCAACCAGTGCAGCCGCCCGGGCAGCGCGCTTGAGTCGCGGCTGTCGGGTCCGCCCGTCAACACGACCACCGCGCTGCCGTTCCACACCGTGCCGCGCGCCTCGGCCAGCAGCAGCCGACCGTCGCTGGCCGAATTGACCGCCTCGGCCAGCCAGGTTGCCGGCGCGCATGCCGCGAGGGCGAGCAGGGCGCCGCCAATCGCTCCGACCAGGGCCCAGCGGCGTGCGCCCCTCATGGATTGCCCCCGACGACGACCACCAGCGATCCGGAATAGCCCCTGGGGCCGCGCATCAGCTGCAATTCGATCGGTCTCGCACGGGCCGCGCTGCGCGCCAGTTCGAGCCATTGCGCCAGACGCGCGGAATCGGCCGCATCGACGGTCAAGGTGGCGCGGTCGCCCTGGATGGCCAGTTTGCCGCTGCTGCCCAGTTGCCTGGTGGCGGCTTCCAGCGCCGCCACGGCCTGGGTGCGCGAGACCGGTGCCGCGCCGCGCAGGCCGCCGGTTTCGGCGGCCATCGCGCGCATGCTTTGCAGCTCGGCTTCCAGCGCGGCGATCTGCGGCGGCGCCTCACGAACCGTACGCAGCGCGGGTTGCAGCCCGACCATCCAGGCGACGACCAGCGCGACCGCTGCGCCGCCGATAAGCAGGACCTGACGCTCGCGCGGCGCCAGTGCTTTCCAGCGGGCTGCCGCGCTCAGACGCAGGGTCTGTGCGCGCGATGGCGTGCCGGCGGCGACGAGAGGAGACTGCTGCGGTGCTGCCACTACGACCCCCGCCTGGGCGTTGGACCCAATTGCAGTCGGCCATCGGCGACCACGGCGGAATATCCGACGGCCTGCAGCTGGGCATTGAATCGCTCGATTTCGTCCGGCCGCCAATCGGCCGCCGGCAGGCTGAGCCGGCCCGGTTCGAAGCGCACCGCTTCGGCTGGCGGCTTGCCCGCGGGCCACGCGGCGGCGGCCGCGAACATCAGCGGTTCGAGATCGGCCGGGCCGGGAATCCCGGCCTGCGCGCGAAGCGTCTGGACCTCGCGGCTCATCTGCAGCGGCGCATCGAGGATGCCGGTGACCTGCGGGAACGTGGTCTGCAGCACCGACACCATCTCGGCCTTCTTGTCGCTCACCTGCCCGCGCAGCTGGGCTGCCCAAAGGTTCAGTGCGACCAGTTGCACCAGCACCAGCACCGCCAGTCCGATGCGCGCCGGTCGCCAGGCGGGGCCGAGCAAGCTGCGCCAGCCGTCACGCAAGGCGCGGCTGCCCTTGTTGCGGCGGGCCCGGTCGAACTGGCGCAGATTCCACGGCGAGGTGGCTGCGTGGAGCAGGCGTTCGTGTTCGGTCAGCAGGCTGACCGGTGCACCCAGCCAGGCCTCGGCTGCTGCGGCGGCGGCTGGGGTCGCGCTGAATCTGACTTCAGCCGGCATGGTTGGTGGCAGCAGCGCGCGCGCCAGCCCACCCTGGATGTCGAGCACGGCAACGCCATTGCTGTCGGCCCAGCTGAGATGGACGGCATCGCCGGATCCGGCGGCGGCGGCGCTGGTGAAATGGCCGACCGAGGGTTCGACCGGCCAGGATACCGGGGCGAGCCGATCCACCGGCAGATCGGCGCGGTCGAGAATGGCCAGTTGCTCCCCCAGCCAACGGCCATCGGTGACCGCGATCATGCCGATTTCGCCCGATTTGGCACCCGGGCCGAGCGCATAGTGGGCGCGCTCGGCGTCGTCGAGCAGCGCCTCTTCCAGCATGCCGGCCAGTGCCGCGCGCAAGCGGTTGGCCGGCGCCTTCGGAATCAGCAACCGATGCCAGCTGACATCGACATCGGCCAGCACTGCGATCACGCTGTCGGCCTTCGGCAGCAGGGCCGGAGCCGCGCGGCCATGCCGTTCGACCTGACGGCCATCGGAGCTCCACGCATATGCAATCTCGGCAACCGCCGGTGTGTCGACAGCCTCGGTGCCGGAACCACTGCGATGGCCACGAGCCTGCAATCGCGGCTTGGGAGGAATCTGGATGACCAGCAGGGACATGAGGCTCGTGGACGTTCTGGCGGGCTTGGCGAAGAGTGGGCGCCCGCAGCACGATGGCCGCGTCCGGACGCCGGATGGTCGACGGATTGTAGGTAGGACAGCGGGTGAACTTGTTGCTGGCCGGTTTCAGGGTTTCCCGGGGCGCCGAATCAGGGCAGCAGGTTGATGCGCTCCCGGGTCAGGACGGTCAATTCGCGTTGAACGCGCTGAACCAGCGAGCGTTCCTCGAGGGTTCGACTGCCCAGACGCAGGCGGCCCCTCACTTCGAAGAAGTTCGACGTGACCCCGATCCGGCGCTCGTCGGGCTCAAAGTTCTCGCCGAGTGCGGTGCGGATCTCGGAAACGTTGTTGAACGGGTTGCGCTCGCGCGCCCGCACCAGCCGTTGCGCGCCCGACGGATCGAGTCCGTCGATGACCGCCGCGATGGCTTCGGGCGATGCGGTATTTACATTCAACGCGGTCACCGTCGGCAGCAGCACCACATACGGCGCCATGCCTCGCAGCGAATCGGCATCGACCCCGAACCACGCCAACTGCTCGATCGACTGTGGCCTCAAGGGCGGGTTGGGGTTCGGCTGCCGCTGCTTGACTTCGGTCTTGGCGCCTGCGGGGGCCCCCGTGGGAGCGCTGGCGCCGCTCGCAGGTGCCGGCGCAGCCGCCGCTGCTGCGGCGTTGGGCATTCCGGGGCCGGCATCGCGCAGGCCCTCGGCGATTACAAGTGCCATCGACGGGGAGACGCCGATATTCTCGAACAGCCGCTGCAGCGAATTGAGCTCGGCCGGCACCACTTCGCCGCCCGACACCAGATTGCCCAGGTTGTAGCGGCCCTGGACATCGCTGATGGTGCCAGACAGGAAGGCCTCCGGCCCGTCGTCGGCATTGCTGTTGTCGGCCGCCAGAAAGCTCGACAAGCGGGCTTCCGCGAGCGGCACCGCCCACGGCTCGCCGAGGTGGTCGATGCCGGCCTTGTCTTCGCGCAGGATCAGGCGTGCCCAATCGAGTGCGCCGACCAGGATCCACGCCGATTGCGTGCGGGCGCGCTCGGCCGTCTCGACCTGGACTGCACGCCATTGCTGCCAGACCATCGCCCCCGCCAACGTGGCCACCAGCGTGACGATCAGCATGGCCAGCAACAGCGCGGCTCCGCGCTGTTGTCTTGGGCTTGGCTGTGGCGCTGGCGAGCGCGTCATGGTTGCGGGCCCAGCACGATGTCGCGGGTCAGGCTGCCCTGCCGCAGCTGGCCGGGCGCCATCTCCAGCACCATGCGTATACCGGTCGGCAATTCGACCTGCAGCGGCACGAAACTGGTGCCGGGCGCGCGATCGCCGCTGGATTGCGCATTGGTCCAGGCATTGCCACGGAAATAGTAGATCTGCCACTGGGTCAGCCCGTCGAGGACGTTGACGTGGCCCGGCTCGTTGCCCTGCAACTGCTGGCTCAGCAGCCAGCTCTCCTGAAGCGCGTTGCGCAGCGTCACCGCCGGCCCGGCCCAGCGCTGCCATACCAGGCCCTGCAGGGGCTCCCCGTCCAGCGGGGTCGCGAGAACGGTCGACGAACGCAGCGACCAGACCACGACCTGGAGGCCGCCCGGCGCGCGCCGGATCATGCGCAACGATCCGCCGTCGAAACTCAGTGTCGGCACGACCGGCGTCTCCTGCAGCGACGCCAGATCCTGCTCCCATTGCGCCAGCACGGTATTGAGCAGCAGGCTGCGCTGCAATTGCGCATTGCTGATGTCGCGGCTGCGCACGATGCCATCGACGCCACGCCAGGCCATCACGGCCAGCGTCGACATGATCGTCAAGGCGACCAGGACCTCGATCAGCGTGAAGCCGGCGGTGCTGACTTTGCGGTGAGCGTCCGCAGGCAGCGGCGTGCGACGCAGGGCCATCAAAGGCGCCCCACGACGGTGGACACGGTCAACAGCGGCACCGACTGGGCGTCGCCGATGGTGGCGTCGACCCGCCTGAAGTTCGGGTTCGGTGTCGGGCGCACGACCAGCTTGCCGAGGTAGATGCGGCCCAATTGGTCACATTGGAACTCGATATCACCGACGTCCGGAAATTGTCGTGTCAGGCGAATTGCACCGAGCTGGTTGTCGGCGCACCATTGCGCCTCGCTGATCTCGCTGAAGCGCTGCGCGTTACGCGTCAGCGCGCCTGCGGCCTGCAGACCGGCGCCGAGCGTGACCGCGACGATCGCCAGCGCGACCAGCACCTCGATCAGCGTGAAGCCGTCTGCCGCGCGGGCGCCATGCCGCAACGAGCGGCGTGTATGCCGATCAGTTGCCGGCGGCATTCAGGGTGTGCACGGTGAACGGCCGCAGCCCGTCGGTATCCAGGGCGAGACGTTGCTTCTCGAGCTGCAGCACGATGCGCTGGGCGCCGATCAGCGGCTCCGGGCCGAGCACGATCTGCCGATTTTCCGGCATTTCAACCTGGATGCCCGGGTTCAGCCAACGGGTAGGCAATTCTTCGTCGTCGGGCAGGCCGCGGAAGCGAAACTGCGCCGGCAGCGCTGCATCCCGGTCTCCGGGCCGTGGCACGGCGTTGCCATCGACCGGCATCCAGACCACGCTGACGCCCAGCGTGCGTGATTGGGTTCGTGCCACTTCGAGCAGCGCGGCCAGGCGGGCCGCCTCGCGTTGCAGGCGGGTCTCGGTCGGGTCCCGCAGCGACAGCGCGGCGAGGCCTGCGGCGATGGCGATGATCGCGATCACCACCATCAGCTCGATCAGCGTGAAACCCCGCGCCCGGCGGGCCAGGGCGCGCCGTGTCACGCCCGCTTCGGCGTCATTGCCATGAGCCGACATCCGCGTCGTTGCCTTCTCCGCCAACCACGCCATCGGCGCCGTAGCTGAAGACGTCGATTTCGCCCTTGACGCCCGGATTGGCATACTGGTACGGCTTGCCCCAGGGGTCAGCCGGCAGCTTGTCGAGGTAGGGCTTCCAGTTCAGCGGCAGGGTGCCGGTGGTGGGTCGGGCAACCAGACTCTGCAGACCCTGTTCGGCGCTGGGGTAGCGCTGGTTGTCCAGCCGATACAGCTTCAGCGCCTGCATCAGGTTGTTGACGTCGGTCCGGGCCGCGGTCACCCGCGCATCTTCCGCGCGGTTTAGCACGTTCGGGACGATCAGGGCGGCCAGCAATCCGATGATGACAAGCACCACCATCAGTTCGATCAGGGTGAAGCCGCCCTGTATACGGCGGCGAATTTCGGCAAAGGAGCGTTCGGGGCTGGAGTTCATGGGTACGTGGTGCATGGCCTGCAGGGGCCGTCGCTTCCATGATAATCCGCGCATGAGTTCCCGACTGTTTGCGATGCTGCTCTGGGCGCTGGCTGCGGCGTCGGTGGTTTTCTGGGCGATGCGACTGGCGACCACCGCCGCACCGATCCCGGACGGCACCCGTCTGGCGGCGAACGGACCACTCGCCGCGGGCGATCTGAGCCGCCTGCTCGGCGCACCGCGGGTCGAGACCGGTCCGGCCGCAGCGGCGCCGCCGCCCGCGGCGAATCGGTTTCGACTCACCGGCATCGTCGCGACCAGCACCAGGCGGGGCCACGACGACAGCCAGAAGCCGGGCGTGGCGCTGATATCGGTGGATGGCGGGCCGGTGCGCGCCTATCGCGTCGGCGAGGCCCTCGACGGCCAGCTGTCGCTGTGGTCGGTGGCGTTGCGCAGCGCTCGAATCGGCGATCGCTCGGGCAACGGCGACGCGGCATTCGTGCTGGAACTGCCACCGCCCGCCGCGCCGGCCACCGGCACGCTGGCAGCTGCAGGCGCGCCGACTGCCCCGTTCATGGCCTCGCCCGGCTATTCGCCACCGCCGCCCGGGATTGGCGTCCCGCCACCGATGATGCCTCCGCCAAACTTTCAGCCGGCGCCGATGCAGCAGCCTTTTGGCGCCGGTCCGAGCGGTCTGCAGGGCAGTTTTCAGGACGCCGTGCCAGGCATCGGCGCCAATGACGTGAATTCGGCGATGCCGTCAGCCGCGGGCAAACAGGGCATTCCGAATTCGGCAGTGATGCGGCAATAGGCGCGAATGCGTCAGCGCAAGAACAAGCGATAGGCCGGGTTGTCGGTTTCGTCCTGCCAGGAATAACCGAGTTCGTCGAGAAACCGCCGCAAGGCCTTGCGGTCCCCCTTGGGGACCTGGATCCCGACCAGGATCCGACCGTAGTCGGCGCCCTGGTTGCGGTAGTGGAACAGGCTGATGTTCCAGTCGGGGTGCATGCTCGACAGAAACCGCATCAGCGCGCCCGGGCGCTCCGGGAAAATGAAACGAAACAGGCGCTCTTCCGCGGCCAGGGCGCTGCGCCCGCCCACCAGATGGCGCAGGTGTTGCTTGGCGAGTTCGTCGTGGGTCAGATCGATCGTGGCGAAGCCATGCCGGGTGAATTCGCCCGCCAGGCTGGTTGATTCGTCACGCTGCGTAGTCGACAGGCCGACAAAGACGTGTGCCGAGTCGGCGTCCGAGATCCGGTAGTTGAATTCGGTCACCGAGCGCGGGCCGATCAACGAGCAGAACTGCCGGAAACTGCCGCGCGCCTCGGGAATCGTGACGGCGAACAGCGCCTCTCGCGCTTCACCGATCTCGGCCCGTTCGGCAACGAAGCGCAGACGGTCGAAATTCATGTTGGCGCCGCAGGCGATCGCGATCAGGGTCTCGCCGCTGAGCTGGTTGGTCTGCACATACTGCTTCAGTCCGGCCACGCTCAGTGCGCCGGCGGGCTCCAAGATGCTCCTCGTATCCTCGAAAACGTCCTTGATGGCTGCGCAGGTGGCATCGGTATCGACGAGCACGTATTCGTCAACCCATTGACGGGCCAGCCGGAAGGTCTCGCCGCCGACCAGTTTCACCGCCGTGCCGTCCGAGAACAACCCGACATCGTGCAACTGCACGCGCTTGCCGGCCTTCACCGAGCGCACCATCGCGTCGGAGTCGTTGGTCTGCACGCCGATGACCTTGATCTCCGGGCGCACCGCCTTGATGTAGGCAGCGATGCCGGCGATCAGGCCGCCCCCGCCGATGGCCACGAAGATCGCATGGATCGGCCCCTGGTGCTGGCGCAGAATTTCCATCGCCACCGTGCCTTGGCCGGCGATCACCTCGGGATCGTCGAAGGGATGGACAAAGCTCAGGCCCTTTTTCTGCTCCAGTTCGAGCGCATGCTTGTAGGCATCGGTGAAGCTTTCGCCGTGCAGGACGACCGTTCCACCAAGTGCCTTGACGGCGTCGATTTTCAAGGTCGGCGTCGTCACCGGCATCACGATCAACGCGGTGCAGCCGAGATGGCGCGCGGCCAGCGCCACGCCTTGGGCATGGTTGCCGGCAGAGGCGCAGATCACGCCGCGGTCGCGTTGCTCGGCGCTCAGGTGCGACATCTTGTTGTACGCGCCGCGCAGCTTGAAGCTGAAGACCGGCTGGGTATCTTCCCGCTTCAGCAGGATCTGGTTGCCGCTGCGCGCCGACAGGCGTCGCGCCGGTTCCAGCGCCGTTTCCTGAGCGACGTCATAGACGCGGGCGTTCAGGATCTTCTTCAGGTAGTCGTTTCCGGACAACGGCCGGGCCGATGCCTTGACGAGGGCGCGCTTTGCGGGGGGCACGCTTGCTTGTTTCTTTGAGCCAGCCATGGCATTCCTCGATCACGGCAATCTGCGGCGCCGGATCATACGGGGCGAGCATTGCCAGAAAGAAAAAAACCCAAGGCATTGCTGCCTTGGGTTGAATCCACCATTGGAGGGGTGGAGGAGACAATCGGTCGAGGGGGTCAAACCCACCGCCTCGGTGGCCTCAGTCTATACGCTCCAATGCTGCGCTGCAATATGCGCGTTGCGGGGCGGCATCGTTTTCCGGTACAAATCGCCGCAACCGAGCCCAGCTTCGACTTTTTCACTCACCCGGTAATCGATATGGAATGCACCGTTCTTTGGCAATCGCAGGCAGGGATGGCCTTCACCGCGGAAACCGGCAGCGGCCACCTGCTCAACATGGATGGTGCGACCGACGGCGGTGGTCGCAACCTGGCGCCGCGACCGATGGAGACCGTACTGGCCGGCACCGGCGGGTGCACGGCCTACGACGTGGTGCTGATCCTCAAGCGCGGCCGCCACGACGTGACCGGTTGCGAACTGAAGATCACGTCCGAACGGGCGCCCACCGACCCGAAGGTCTTCACACGCATTCACATGCATTTCGTCGTCACCGGACGCGGCCTGTCGGATGGCGTGGTCGGGCGCGCGATCCAGCTGTCGCACGAAAAATACTGCTCGGCGAGCATCATGCTGGCCAAGACCGCGGAAATCACGACAAGCCACGAGGTGCGCGAGGCCTGAGCGGGCGGCCGGGCGGGGTCAGATGTAGTGTGCGGTGCGCGTCATGATCCTGGCGGCGCCGCGCATCGCCATCTTCACCGGCCATGGAATCGCGCTGGCGCCTGCGGCGCTGGCCAATTGCGCGTGGTGATTCTCGTCCGCCTTCATCTGCTCGACGATGGCGCGCGATTCCAGGTCGCTTTCCGGCAGGCGCTCCAGATGTCCTTGCAGATGCTGCTCGACCTGGCGCTCGGTTTCGACCACGAAGCCCAGGCTGGCGGCGTCTCCGACCCGTCCGGCGATCAGCCCGACCGAGAACGCCCCGGCATACCAGAGCGGATTGAGCAGGCTCGGTCGGGCGTTGAGTTGATCGAGGCGTTGCCGGGTCCAGGCCAGGTGATCGCCTTCTTCGCGCGAGGCTTGCTTCATGCTGGCCCGCAGTTCCGGCGTACGCGCCGTCAGCGCCTGGGCCTGGTACATGGCCTGTGCGCAGACCTCCCCGACATGGTTGACCCGCATCAGTGCGCCGGCCTTGCGACGCTCGGCCGGGGTAAGGCGCTCGGCAGTGCTGTCGGTCCGGTCAGGCTTCGGGCATGGGCGGGCAGCAGGAACCGAGCCGCCGATGGTTCTCAGGGCGTTGTCGAACGTGGCGATCATGGTGTCGAGCATGAGAGGCGAGTGCATTGAGGCGAAAATCCAAGTTGCAGGCTAACTCAATTAAAAGTTGGTGGTCACTTACCGGGATATGGCCCGGAGCTAGTAGATGTGTCGGCGCGAACACGCGTTGAACGGGTTTGCGATGCACGCCCGGTCGTTGTAAGGGGACAACACAATGGCCTCAGACCCCGAGCAAAGCTTTGCAAGCGCCATGCCTGTCTGGTGCAATACGGACAACTTCCGCTGAGGGGGTTGGTCTGATCGGCCCGATTGGGGCGAATCGGTTGGAACCTCTTTATTCACCTTAGGAGATACACGAAATGAAAAAATCTCTGGTCGCTCTGGCCGTTCTCGCTTCGTTCGGCGGAGCTGCTTTTGCACAGTCGTCGGTCACCCTGTACGGTCTCATTGACCAGGGCATTGCCAAGGGCAATGGCGGCACCGCAGCCAACGTCTCCGCCAACGGCACCGACAAGTCATGGAGACTGCAGCAGGCAGCCTCGTCGCGCCTCGGTTTCCGTGGCACGGAAGACCTGGGTGGCGGCCTGTCGGCGCAGTTCCAGATCGAGCACCGTTTCAATCCTGACACCGGCGACAACAACCTTGCCCCGGTTTTCTGGGCCGGTCGTTCGTGGGTTCAGCTGACCATGGCTGGAGTCGGCTCGGTCAACCTGGGCCGTCAATACCTGCCGACCTTCTGGGTTCAGCTGAAGGCTGATCCGTTTGGCTGGGACGGTGTCGGCCAGATCGGCGCCATGCAGAACGCCGGTTTTGGCGCGGCCAACAGTGGCGTCGCGGGCGGCGGCAGCTCGATCCGTAGTTCCAACGCAATCACCGTCAAGAGCGCGAACTTCGGTGGGCTGAGCTTCGAAGGCCAGGTCGGTCTGTCCGAGGCAACACAAGCCGGTCGCAACGACAGCTTCAACGTCATCTACCGCGGTGGCCCGATCTTCGCTGGCATCGGCTACGCCCGTGTCAATGGTGGCCCGGCTGCCATCAACGGCAACAAGCTGATCACAGCAACCGCCGCCTATGACCTGGGCATTCTTGAGCTGGTCGGCAATATCGCGCAAGGCAAGACCGCCGGTGGCAATCAGAAGAACAAGTTCGGCAACATCGGCGCCAACGTGCCGCTGGCTGGTGGCAACGTCAAGCTCGCCTACGCAGTGCTGGATCCGTTCGGCCCGGCCAACAAGTCGAAGAAGTTCGCTGTCGGCTATGACTATCCGCTGAGCAAGCGCACCAACATCTACGCCGACCTCGGCGTTGGTACGCAAACCAACCGGACCCGCAACACCGCTTATCAGTTCGGCGTCAAGCACGTTTTCTGATCTGCTGCTCTTCGGAGCTGAGCGACAAATGGCCGCCTTCGGGCGGCCTTTTTTCTTGCTCGAAACCGCCAAGCCTTTCGGTGTGAGTCCCGCAGCATTGATTTCATCGGTGGAAAAAGAGCCTGAATTTGGTGGTGGCGTTCGCAGAGTCGGTCGCTGTTCTTGGTATCGTCACGCCATGAACACAATCGCTTGCGAAGTCGCGTCATCGACGCAGACTGTCACCGTTCGCCGACCGGGCAGCTGACCTCAAAGACGACCCATGCTCGCCTTCATCTTGCGTCGACTGGTGCAATCGATCGTGGTCATGCTGACCGTGGCGTTCATCGCGTTCATGCTGTTCCAGTATGTCGGCGATCCGGTGACCAACTTGCTCGGGCAGGATGCGACACCCGAGCAGCGCACCCAGTTGCGCGCCGATCTCGGGCTCGACAAGCCGTTCCCGGTTCAGTTCGCCCGCTTCGTCGGCAATGCACTGCAGGGTGAATTCGGGCTCAGCCTGCGTCAAGGGCGAAAGGTTTCTTCGCTGGTGGTCGAACGCCTGCCTGCGACTCTGGAGTTGTCGATCACGGCAGCGTTGATCGCCTTGTTGTTCGGCATCCCGATGGGTGTCTATGCCGCATTGCGCCGCGGCACATTCATGTCTCAAGTGATGATGATGGGATCGCTGCTCGGCGTGTCCTTGCCGACTTTCCTGATCGGCATCCTGCTGATCCTGCTGTTCGCGGTGATCCTGAAATGGCTGCCCAGTTTCGGACGCGGCGAGGTGGTGGCCTTCGGGGCCTGGACCTCGGGCTTCTTCACGGTGGATGGCCTGAAGCACCTGATCCTGCCGTCGATCACGCTGGCCATCTTCCAGCTGACGCTGATCATCCGCCTGGTGCGTTCCGAGATGCTCGAGGTCCTGCGCACCGACTACATCCGTTTCGCGCGCGCGCGCGGCCTGCGCAACCGGTCGGTCTACTTCGGGCATGCGCTGAAAAATACGTTGGTGCCGGTGATCACCGTCACGGGGCTGCAACTCGGCTCGCTGATTGCATTCGCGATCATCACGGAAACGGTGTTCCAGTGGCCCGGAATGGGCCTGCTGTTCATCCAGGCTGTCGGCTTTGCCGACATTCCGGTGATGGCCGCCTATCTGTGCCTCATCTCGCTGATCTTCGTATTGATCAACCTGATCGTCGATCTGTTGTACTTTGCGGTTGATCCACGCCTGCGAATCGAACGGGCGGGCGCTGCGCATTGAAAATTCCCGAGTTGTTCAATCCCCAGGAGACCCCATGAAGTTCCAACTCCGCTTGCTGGTTGCCAGTCTGATGTTGATGGGAAGTCTTGCCCATGCCGTGACGCTGCGCGTTGCGAACCAGGGCGATGCCACCTCGATGGATCCGCATTCGTTGAACGAATCGCTGCAGCTGACGTTCACCAACAACATCTACGAACCGCTGGTCAGCCGCGACAAGAAGCTCGGCCTGACGCCAGGCCTGGCGACCAAGTGGAGTCAGCCATCGCCCACGGTCTGGCGCTTCGAGTTGCGCCGCGGGGTCCAGTTCCACGATGGCAGCGTGATGACTGCCGACGACGTCGTGTTCTCGTTCAAGCGGGCGGCCGGCGAAGGCTCGGACATGAAGAGCTACACGTCGTCGTTCAAGGAGGTTCGCAAGGTCAGCGACTACGTTGTCGAGATCGAGACGCTGAGTCCGTTTCCGATCCTGCCCGATGTCATCACGCTGGTCTTCGTGATGAACAAGAAATGGTGCGAGGACAACAAGGCGACCATCCCGGTCGACAAGCGCAAGGGCATCGAGAACACCGCATCCTTCAAGGCCAATGGAACCGGCCCGTATCGACTCAAAGAGCGCCAGCCGAGCGCCCGAACCGTGCTGGTTCGCAACCTCAACTACTGGGACAAGGTCGAAGGCAATGTCAGCGAAGTCGTTTTCACGCCGATCGGCAGTGCGCCGACGCGGGTTGCGGCCTTGTTGTCGGGCGAGATCGACCTGATGGAACCGGTACCGCTGCAGGACATCGAGCGCATCCAGGCCAACCCCAAGTACGAGGTATTGCAGGGTCCCGAGCTGAGAACCATCTTCCTCGGCATGGACCAGAAGCGCGACGAGCTTCAATATTCCAGCGTCAAGGGCAAGAATCCGTTCAAGGACAAGCGGGTGCGTCAGGCCTTCTATCAGGCAATCGACATCGAGGCGATCAAGAGCCGGGTCATGCGGGGCGCTTCGACCCCCACCGGGTTGATGGTCGCGCCCGGAATCAACGGTTTTGTCCCTGAACTGAACAAGCGCCTGCCCTACGATTCGGACGCCGCCAAGAAGCTGCTGGCGGACGCCGGTTATCCGTCCGGCTTCGAAGTGAGCATGAACTGCCCGAACGATCGGTATGTGAATGACGCGGCGATCTGCCAGGCGGTGGCAGCCAATCTGGCACGCATCGGCGTGAAGATCAATCTGCAGGCGGAGTCGAAGGCGACCTATTTCCCGAAGATCCTGCGCCGCGATACCAGCTTCTACCTATTGGGATGGACACCGGGAACCTACGATTCCCACAATGCGCTGTCGTCACTGATGGCCACACCGACCGACAAGGGCCAGGGCCAGTTCAACCTCGGCTCCTACAGCAACCCGAAACTCGACGAGCTGACCCTCGGCGTGCAGAGCGAGGTCAATGTTGCCAAGCGCAACGCCATGATCCGCGAGGCGTTCGAGGTACACACGGCTGACATCGGTCACATCCCGCTGCACCAGCAGGCGCTGGCCTGGGCGATGAAGAAGACGGTCCGGGTGGTCCAGCTGGCGGACAACCAGATGCCTTACAAGTGGGTCACCATCAAGTGAGCGACGGCGCAGACGCGATTGCGCCGGCAGCGCTTCCGCCGGGCCGCTTCCGACGCTTTCTGGACGGCGATGTCTGGCACAGTTTCAAGCAGTCGCCGGTCGCCATTGGAGCGGCAGCGATTGCATTCCTGTGCATTTTCTGCGCGCTGTTCGCCGATTTCGTCGCGCCGCACAACCCCTTCGATCTGGCCAGTCTGGAGTTGTCCGACTCGAGGCTCCCACCGGCCTGGCATGACGAAGGCAAGTCGACCTATCTGCTCGGCACCGACGATCAGGGCCGCGACATCCTGTCGGCGCTGATGTACGGATCGCGCATCTCGCTGTTCGTCGGCGCTGCGTCGGTGGTCGTGTCGTTGCTGGTGGGTGTCTCGCTGGGGCTGCTTTCGGGCTTCATCGGCGGCAAGACCGATGCATTCATCATGCGGGTCTGCGACGTGATGTTGTCCTTTCCGTCGATCCTGATCGCGCTGTTGATCGACGGGGTCGGGCGCGCCATCTTTCCGGATGCCCATGAGACCCTGGCCTTCGCGGTGCTGATCATTGCGATCTCGCTCGGCGGCTGGGTCCAGTATGCCCGCACGGTGCGCGGCTCGACGATGGTCGAGCAGCAGAAGGAATATGTGCAAGCAGCGCGGGTGATCGGCGTGTCGTCGCTGCGCATCATGCGCCGCCACGTGTTGCCCAATGTGATGGGCCCGGTGTTGGTGCTGGCGACCATTCAGCTGGCCTCGGCGATCATCATCGAGGCGACGCTGTCGTTCCTCGGGGTCGGTGTTCCGCCCACGTCACCGTCGCTGGGGACGTTGATTCGGGTCGGCAACGACTTTCTGCTGTCCGGCGAATGGTGGATCACGATTTTCCCGGGGGCCGTCCTGATCATGATTGCACTGAGCGTCAATCTGCTCGGCGACTGGCTGCGCGACGCGTTGAACCCACGGCTGCGCTGATCGATCACATGACCCAGCCCCTTCTCGAAGTTGATCACCTGCGGGTCGAGTTTCCGACCCGTCAAGGCAGCCTGCTCGCTATTGATGACATTTCATTCTCAATTGCCCCGGGTGAAATTCTGGGTGTCGTCGGCGAATCCGGCGCCGGCAAATCGCTGACTGGCGCGGCCATCATCGGCCTGCTCGATCCGCCGGGCCGGATCACCGCCGGTCAGGTTCGATTCGATGGCCGGCGCATCGACAACCTTCCGTATGAAGAACTGCGTCGGGTGCGTGGTCGTGGCATCGGTGCGATTTTCCAGGACCCGCTCACCTCGCTGAATCCGCTGTACACGATCGGACGTCAGCTGGTCGAGACGATCCAGACCCACCTGCCGATGTCCGACTCGCAGGCCAGGCAACGGGCGATCAAGCTGCTCGAGGAGACCGGCATCCAGGCTGCCGAGCAACGAATCGACCAGTATCCGCACCAGTTCTCGGGCGGCATGCGCCAGCGGGTGGTGATCGCGCTTGCGCTGGCGGCCGAGCCGAAACTGATTGTTGCCGACGAACCGACCACGGCACTCGATGTCTCGATCCAGGCGCAGATCATCTTGTTGCTCAAGCGCTTGTGCCACGATCATGGCGCCGCGGTGATGCTGGTCACGCACGACATGGGGGTGATTGCCGAAACCTGCGATCGCGTGGCGGTGATGTATGCCGGACGCATCGTCGAGATCGGACCGGTGCAGGCGGTGATCCATTCGCCGGCTCATCCCTACACGGCCGGCCTGATGGGCTCGATTCCGGCGATGGATGAAGACCGCGAACGCCTGCTGCAGATCGACGGATCGATGCCGCGCCTGAACGCCATCCCGTCGGGATGCGCCTATCACCCCCGCTGCCCAAGCGCCTTTGCGCGCTGCGCGGTCGAACGACCTGACCTGCTGCCGTCGGGCGCCACGAAAGCAGCCTGCTGGCTGCACGCGGTCGAGGCGGAAACTGCCGCATGACCGGCGCAGCGACCGACCCGCCAATGGCGCCTCTGGTCGAGGTGCGTGATCTGGCGAAGACCTTCGATGTATCCGCGCCGTGGTTGAACCGCATGATGGAACGGCGGTCGAGGCAATTCGTGCATGCCGTCGACGGAGTCAGTTTCGAAATCGGCCGCGGTCAGACCCTGGCGCTGGTCGGCGAGTCAGGCTGTGGCAAGAGCACCGTGGCCCGGCTCCTGGTGGGCCTGCATGCACCCAGCGCAGGCACGGTCTCGTTTGATGGTCGCGACATCGCACGCACGCTGCGCGGCCCCGAGGCGCCTGCGCTGCGACGCCGCATGCAGATGATTTTTCAAGACCCCTACGCCAGCCTGAATCCGCGCTGGAAGGTGCTCGACATCGTGGGCGAACCGCTGGTCGAAAATGGACTGGTCGATAACCGGGCGGTGCTGAGGGATCGCGTGGCCGATCTGCTGCAGTCGGTCGGCCTGACTGCGACCGATGTCGAGAAATTTCCTCACCAGTTCTCGGGTGGCCAGCGGCAGCGGATCTCGATCGCCCGCGCGCTGGCGACTCAGCCCGAATTTCTGGTCTGCGATGAACCCACGTCAGCCCTCGACGTCTCGGTACAGGCGCAGGTGCTGAACATCATGAAGGACCTGCAGCGCAATCGCGGGCTGACCTACCTGTTCATCTCGCACAACCTGGCGGTGGTGCGCCATGTCAGCGATCGGGTCGGCGTGATGTACCTCGGGCGACTGGTCGAAGTGGCCGCCAAGTCCGAACTGTTCGACCGGCCTCGGCATCCGTATACCCGCATGCTGCTCGACGCCATACCCGATATCCACATGACCGGTCGTTCGCGCACGCCGGTGCAAGGCGAAGTGCCGAATCCGCTGAATCCGCCCAGCGGATGTTCATTCCACCCGCGCTGTCCGCATGCCAATGAGCGCTGCGTCGCGGAGCGACCAGCCCTGCTGAGCTTTCAGGGCGTGCAGATCGCCTGCCATGCGGTACAGGAAGGTCGACTGTCGGTCGGCTGACCGCACCGGCCCCACGCGCGGGCTTCAGGCAGGCGGGATCAGCAGATCGTTGGCGAACAACTCGCTGGGCAGCTCGCGGCGACGGATCAGCCAGGACTGCTCGCCGCTGACCATCACCTCGGCGGCTCGCCCGCGGCTGTTGTAGTTGCTGGCCATGCTC
This sequence comes from Ideonella sp., assembly GCA_031398385.1. GTDB lineage: Bacteria > Pseudomonadota > Gammaproteobacteria > Burkholderiales > Burkholderiaceae_C > Ideonella_A. The sequence continues at coordinate 19,760 of JANNNE010000075.1, read as the reverse complement.
ATTGCGTAGGCCCCGGCTGAGAGAACGGCGACCCGGTCGCCCGCCTTGACCGCCAGCGCACGTTCGCGCCCCAGCCAGTCGCCCGATTCGCAGACCGGACCGACCACGTCATAGACCGTGGGTTGTGCCGCTTGTCTGCGGCATTCAACGATCGCCATCCAAGCGCCGTACATGGCCGGGCGCATCAAATCGTTCATTGCCGCGTCGACGATGCAGAAGTTCTTGCCTGCTTCCGTCGCCGTTGACCCCGGATCTCCGGCCGACCCGGTTGCGTGCTTGAGGTACACGACCTCGCTGACCAGCACGCCGGCATTGCCGACCATCGAGCGACCGGGTTCGAACAGGATCTTGCGATGGCCATGCCCACGCGCGTCGATGCGGTCGAGCAGCTGCCCGATCAAGGCACCAATGGCGGGCGGTGATTCATCGGCGTATGTGATGCCCAGGCCGCCACCCAGGTCGATGTGGTCGAGTTTGATGCCGCGGCGTTCGACCGCTTCGACCAAATCGAGCAAGCGGTCGAGCGCATCCAGATAAGGCGCCACCGCGGTGATCTGCGACCCGATGTGGCAGTCGATGCCGACCACGTCGATGCCGGGCAGTCCGGCCGCGCGCAGATAGGTGTCGATGGCACGGTCGTGCGGCACACCGAACTTGTTGCCTTTCAGCCCGGTCGAGATGTAGGGGTGGGTGCCGGCATCGACATCGGGATTGACGCGCAGGCTGACCCTCGCGGTCGTCTTGCAGCCAGTGGCCACCTGCGACAGGCGTTCCAGCTCGGCTTCGCTTTCGACATTGAAGCAGAGGACGCCGATTTCGAGTGCCCGCTGCATTTCGGCGGCGGTCTTTCCTACTCCCGAAAACACTACCTTGGCCGGATCGCCGCCGGCCGCCAGGACACGCTCGAGTTCGCCCCCGGACACGATGTCGAAGCCGCAGCCCGCTGCAGCCAGGGTCTGAAGCACCGCCAGGCTGGGATTCGCCTTCATCGCGTAGCAGATCAGGTGATCCCGGCCGACCAACGCGCGCTGGTAAGCAGCGGCCGCTTCGAGCATGGCTGTGCGCGAGTAGACATACAGCGGCGTGCCGTGGCGCGAGGCCAGTTCATCGAGCGAACAACCTTCAACGACGAGGGCGTCGCCTCGGTAGGCGACATGTGGAGAGCCGGGCAGGGTCATGTTTCTTTAGCGGGCCGGCAGCACACTCGATGCCGCTGCGGCGGGGGCAGCGATTGGCGGAGTGGATGGCGCGGCGATCGGTTGTGGCAAGGTCAATGGGCCTTTCTGGCCGCATGCGGCCAGCCCCTGAAGCGAAAGCGCCAGCACGCACATGGCGGGCCAACCAGGGCCTGGGCATCGATCCGGTCTTTGTGGGGACCGCGCCGCGGCGCTCGCTACACTGCTTGATTGCACCTGCTTTTGCATCCCAGGATTCTATCGACCATGACCCAACCTGAATTGCCAGATCCCGCTGCATCGAATGCCTTGTCCGACGCCGAATATCGGGATCGGACCGACGCCGTTCTGGACGGCATCGAGGCGACTGTCGATCGATGGCTGCAGCAGGATGTCGTCGACATCGACAGCAGCCGCACCGGCGGGTTGCTCGAGCTGAGTTTTCCGAACGACAGCAAGATCGTGGTCAACACCCAGCCGCCTTTGCACGAGTTGTGGCTGGCGGCGCGCAGCGGCGGTTTCCATTACCGATTCGGCGACGGCCATTGGGTCGACACGCGCGATGGCAGCGATTTCTACGATGCGCTGTCGCGCTGCGCCAGCGAACAGGCCGGCAAGTCGCTGCGTTTCACGGGTTGAGCGGCCGTGCGTCGGTATGCCTAGCGCTTGAACAAATCCAGGATGCTACGCCGTTCCTCTTCGGTCGGCGGTGCGGGTAGCCGATCGTCGAGGCCGAGGCTGGACACGCCATTGCGGTTGGCATATTCCTGGAAATACCAGTCGCCGTTGGCATAGACGAGACCCGGCGGCGTCTGCGGGTCGTTGACCGGCACGCCTTTCAGGGTCTGCGCCATGTAGTCGATCCAGACCGGCAGCGCGAGGCCGCCACCAGTTTCGCGTTCGCCGAGCTTGCGTGGAGTGTCATAGCCCATCCAGACCACGGCGACCACCTCGTTTTGCCAACCGGCGAACCACGCATCGAGCGAATCGTTGGTGGTGCCGGTCTTGCCATAGATGTCCGGTCGCTTCAACTGCGCCTGCGCCTTCGCCGCGGTACCCGAGCGGGTAACCTCCTGGAGCAGGCTGGTCATCATGAAGGCATTGCGTGCATCGATGGTGCGCAGCGAGTCGTCGAGCACCGGCGGGTTGATCTCGCTCAGCACCTTGCCTTTGGCATCGACAACCTTCTGGATCAGGTAGGGGTTCAGGCGGTATCCGCCGTTGGCAAAGACGGCGTAGGCGGTCGCCATCTGCATCGGCGTCACCGAGCCGGCGCCGAGCGCCATCGTCAGGTAAGCGGGGTGGCGCGGCGCATCGAAGCCGAATCGCGTGACCCAGTCCTGCGCGTATTTGGTTCCGATCGATTGCAGGATGCGAATCGAGATCATGTTCTTCGATTTCGCCAGCCCGCGTCGCATCGACATCGGCCCGTCGAACTGCCCGTCGTAGTTTTTCGGTTCCCACGGTTGGCTGCCGGTGTCGCCGGCGTCGAAGAACAACGGCGCATCGTTGATCACGGTGGTCGGCGTGAAGCCTTTTTCGAGCGCGGCCGAGTAGATGAACGGCTTGAAACTCGATCCGGGCTGTCGCCAGGCTTGTGTGACGTGGTTGAACTTGTTCTTCGAGTAGTCGAATCCGCCGACCATGGCGCGCACCGCGCCGGTGGCCGGATCGAGCGATACGAACGCGCCCTCGACCTCGGGCAACTGCGTGATGGTCCAGCTTCCCTTGGCGCCCTTGACGACGCGCACGATCGCGCCGCGCCGCACCTGCACCTTCGGGCTGGCATTGGCGGTCAGGCCCGACGTGGCCGGTTTCAGCCCATCGCCGGTGATCGTCAGGCTCTCGCCGCTTTGCAGGGCGGCAACCACCTTGCTCGGGCTGGCCTGCAGCACGACGGCGGCCTTCAGCTCGTCGTTGTCCGGATGCTCGACCAGTGCCTCGGCGATCCGCGCATCGATTTCCTGCGGCTGGGCGGGCAGGTCGATGTAGGCCTCGGGCCCTCGATAGACCTGGCGCCGCTCGTAATCGAGGATGCCCTTGCGCAGCGCCCGATAAGCCAGGGTCTGTTCCTTCGAATCCAGCGTCAGAAATACGTTCAGCCCGCGGCTGTAGGCTTCGTCGCCATAGTGCGCGTAGATCAACTGGCGGGTGGCTTCGGCCACATACTCGGCATGCACCGATACGCTGGCAGGCGCGCGGTAGCGCATCGGCTGGGCGCGCGCCTCGGCGCGCTGGGCCTCGGTGATGAAGCCGTTCTCGAGCATGCGGTCCAGGATGTAGAGCTGGCGCACGGTTGCGCGGCGCGGATTGGCGATCGGGTTGTACGCCGAAGGGGCCTTCGGCAGCCCCGCCAACATCGCGGCCTCGGCGATCGAGATATCCTTCAGCGGCTTGCCGAAATAGGTTTCACTGGCCGCCGCGAAGCCATAGGCGCGTTGTCCCAGGTAGATCTGGTTCATGTAGATCTCGAGGATCTGCGGCTTGCTCAGGCGGCTTTCGATCTTCAGCGCGAGCAGGATCTCGTAGATCTTGCGGGTGAAGGTCTTTTCGCTCGACAGGTAGAAGTTTCTCGCCAGTTGCATCGTGATCGTCGACGCGCCTTGACTGCGGGATTCGACGAAATTGGCCAGGCCGGCCCTCACGACGCCCAGATAGTCGACCCCGCCATGCTGGTAGAAACGTGAGTCCTCGATTGCCAGCACCGCGTCCTGCACGACCTGCGGAATCTCGCCGATCGGCGTGAAGTTGCGGCGCTCCTCGCCGAATTCGCCGACCAGCACGCCGTCGGACGAATAGACCCGCAGCGGCAGCTTGGGCCGGTATTCGGTCAGGCCATCGAGGTTCGGCAGGTTGGGGAATGCGACCGCCAGCGCGATACCTACCGTCAGCAGCAGCGTGCCGACGACGCCGGCACCCACGATCAGCAGCGCACCGCCGAACCTGGTGAGGCCGCGCAGCCACGGCGAAGCGTTTGACGGATTTTCTTGAGACATCGACGCGCCACAGGCATCATCAGCCTGGCGCTGAAGATCGCACTTGAGGCTCCAAGTTCGGGGTAAAGAGCATTATAGGAATGCCGATGTCATCCCTGATGGCGCGGGGCTGACGGGGCTTGTTCGGCCAATTCGACCGTTTGAGACCATCGGATGCCGTTAGACTGATCGCAAGCGTGTGCCTGACGCAACGGCAAGGCCGCTTCAACCGGCCGTTTAGCTAGGTTCGACAAGGGCTTTGCTGCTAGCATTGAAGTGATTTATTAGCATCCAACCCAGCCCTTTGTCGCCAATGGAGATTGCATCGTGAGTTTCCTGGACGGACTACTGGGAAAGCAGCACCCGCCGATGTTGGGTCTTGACATCTGCACCACCAGTGTCAAGCTGGTTGAACTGGCGCAGGATTCTTCGGGCAATCTGGTGCTCGAGCGGTTTGCCTCCGAGCATTTCGAGCGCGGCTGGATCACCGATGGGCACATTGAAAAGTTCGACGAGGTAGCCGAGGCGGTACGCCGGCTGATCACCAAGAGCGGATCGAAGACCAAACACGTGGTGATGGCGATGCCGCAATCGGCCGTCATCACGAAGAAGATCATGCTGCCGGCCGGCCTGCGCGAAGAGCAACTCGAGGTGCAGGTCGAGGCCGAGGCCAATCAATACATCCCGTTTTCGCTCGATGAGGTCAGCCTCGATTTTTGTGTGATCGGTCCGAGCGCGTCATCGCCCGGCGATGTCGATGTGCTGATCGCCGCCTCGCGCAAGGATCGGGTGCAGGATCGTCAGGGCCTGGCCGAAGCCGCCGGGCTAAAGCCGATGGTGCTGGACATCGAATCGCACGCCTCCAGGCTGGCCATGACCCGTGTCATCAAGGCGCTGCCGAACAAGGGCAAGGACTCGCTGGTGGCCTTGTTCGAGATCGGGGCCGACACCACCAGTCTGAAGGTGCTGCGCGACGAGGAGATGTTGTACGACCGCGACCAGGCGTTCGGCGGCTCGCAGCTGACCCAGCTGATCTCGCGGCAATACGGCTTTTCGTTCGAAGAGGCCGAACAGAAAAAGCTGGCCGGTGATCTGCCCGACGATTACGACACCGCGATCCTGTCGCCGTTCGTCGACAGTCTGGCGCAGGAAATCGGCCGCGCCCTGCAGTATTTCTTCACCAGCACGCCGCACCACAAGGTTCACTATGTGATGCTGGCGGGCGGCACGGCCACGCTGGCCGGCCTGAAGGACCGCGTGACCGCGCTGACTGGCTTCGCCTCGACGATCGTCAATCCGTTCGACAAGATGAAGCTGGGTCCGGCCGTTCGCGAGAGCAAGCTGCGGCGGGAGGCGCCCTCCTACCTGACCGCATGCGGTCTGGCCATGCGGAGGTTCGTCCAGTGATCCTCATCAACCTGCTGCCCCACCGCGAAGAGCGGCGCCAGCGGCGCAGGGCGGCATTCTTTGCGGGCATGGCGCTGGCCGCTGTGGTCGGCGCAGGGGTGGTCGCCCTCTGGTTCGGGGTGTTGCAGCAGCTCACGTCGACCCAGCAAGGCCGCAACGGCTTCCTGGCCGCCGAGATCCGCAAGCTCGAGGCGCAGATCAAGGACATCGCCACACTGCGGGCCGAGATCGAGGCGCTGAAGGCCCGGCAGGCAGCAGTCGAGAACCTGCAGCTCGACCGCAACGTGCCGGTCCACATCCTCAACGAATTGGTTCGCCACACGCCGGAAGGCGTTTATTTCACGATGGTCAGGCAAGACGGTCAGGTGTTGAACGTGTCCGGCATTTCCCAGACCAACGAGCGGATGTCCGAGTTCCTGCGCAATACCGGTAACAACTCGGCCTGGCTCACCAAGCCTGAGCTGATCGAAATCAAGCTTGCCAACCAGCAGCCCGGTGCGCGTGGCCAGCCACGCCTGTTCGACTTCTCTGTGCGCATCAGCGTGAAGCGACAGCAGGATCAGGCTGCCCCGGCCAGTGCCGACCCGGCGAGCGCACCGGCTCCGGCCGTGGCAGCCCGCTAGCCGAGTGAATCGAGCGACGACCATGGCAACCAAGAAGATGACCGTGCCGCGCAGGAGCATCGGCGATGTGTTCGCCGACATGCGCGAGCAATTTCGCGATCTGAATCCCAACCAGCCCGGGCAATGGCCGATCCTGCCGAAACTGCTGGTCTGGTCACTGCTGGCCATCGCCGTGGTGATTGCCGGCTGGTTTCTGCTGCTGTCGGATGCGCAGGACGAACTCGATGCAGAGCGTGCCAAGGAACCCGGACTGAAATCCGACTACCGCAGCAAGTTGACGCAGGCGGTGAACCTCGAGGAACTGCTGAAGCAGAAGCGTCAGGTCGAGGAATACGTGCTGCAATTGGAGAAGCAGCTGCCTGGCAAGGCCGAAATGGCCGCGCTGCTGTCCGACATCAACCAGGCTGGCATCGGTCGCGGCCTGCAGTTCGAGTTGTTCAGGCCCGGCCAGGTCGTGGTGCGCGACTATTACGCCGAACTGCCGATTGCGATCAAGGTCAGCGGTCGTTACCACGACATGGGCGCCTTCGCCGCCGACATCGCCAACCTGTCGCGCATCGTGACGCTGCACAACATGAACATCGTTGGTGCGCGTGATCCGGCGGGTATCTTGGCGATGGAAGCCACCGCGCGCACCTACCGCTATCTGGATCAGACCGAGATCGAGCAGGTGCGCAAGGCCAACGCGCCCAATCCGGCTAACCCGCCGGTGAAGGCGCCGCAATGATTGCCGAGCGCCGCCCACTTCCGGTTCGCTGGCTGATTTGCGGTGCGCTGGTCCTGCTGTCGGCCTGCGCCACCGAGCAGGATGAACTGCAGGCCTGGATGGATCAGCAGAAGCGTGAAGTCAAGCCGAACGTCACGCCGCTGTCGGAGCCCAAGCAGTTCAGGCCGCAGGCTTATCTGGCCTTCGATGGCGTCGAGCCTTTCAGTCCGCAGAAGCTCACGGTCGGACTGCGTCAGGCCGACATCCGACAGCCGAGTTCGCTGTTCACGGCCGAGTTGAGGCGACGCAAGGAGCCGCTCGAAGCCTTTCCGCTCGACAGCATGACCATGGTCGGCAGCGTGCGCCGCCGTGGTCAGCCGTTCGCGCTGCTTCAGGTCGACAAGCTTCTTTATCAGGTCAAGCAGGGTGACTATCTGGGGCAGAACTACGGCAAGATCACCAAGATCACCGAAGATGAAATTACCCTGAGAGAAATCGTTCAGGATGCCACGGGTGAATGGATCGAACGTCCCGGTTCGCTCCAACTCCAGGAAAAAGCGAAATGAACAAGACTGCCGAACCAGGCTCCACAAACTCCATGAATCATTGGTCTGGACGGGCAATGGCCTTGGCCGTGTTGTTCTGCGCCTTGCCTGCAGCCTGGGCACAGAATGCGATCCAGTCGATCAATAGCAGCCCGCAAGGCAGCGGCGATGTAGTCCGCGTCGAACTGGCTCAACCGCTGACGGTGGTGCCGCGCGGCTTCTCGATCCAGTCGCCACCGCGAGTTGCGATCGACCTGCCGGGGGTCGGCAATGCGATGGGCCAGTCCTTGATCGAGGTCAACCAGGGCAATGTCCGGTCGATCAATGTGGCACAGGGCGAGGAGCGAACCCGCCTGGTGCTCAATCTGAAGCAGTCCGCGACCTATCGCGCCGAATTGCAGGGCAAGGTCCTGGTGCTGGTGGTCGAACGTCCCGATGCGGTTCGCCCACCCGTAGCGGCCGCTGTGCCGATGACGCCGATGCCGGCGCCCGCGCCGATGGCACCACCACCGCCGCCGCTCCCGATGGCCGCAGCGCGTGTCGCCGCCACCGCGCCCGCCACCACATCGCCCGTCACGCCGACCCCCGGCGGGTCGACAGTCGTGCCGTTCGCACAGAGCGCAAATCGCTCGACGATGTCGTTGCAGAACATCGATTTCCGGCGCGGCACGGATGGCGCCGGCCGCATCATCGTCGACCTGCCCAGCACCCAGGTCGGTGTCGACATCCGACAGCAAGGACGCACGCTGGTCGTCGACTTCTTGCGTTCGACGGTGCCCGACAGCTTGCGCCGCCGCCTGGACGTCACGGATTTCGGCACCCCGGTGCAGACCATTTCGACCTTCCAGAATGGCGATCTCGTCCGCATGGTGGTGACGCCGATCGGCAACTGGGAACACTCGGCCTATCAGAGCGACAACCAGTTCGTGCTGGAAGTCCGCCCCGAGAAGCTCGATCCGAACCGACTCGTCAAGGGGCCGAAATATTCCGGCGAGAAGTTGTCGCTCAATTTCCAGAGCATCGAAGTCCGGGCCTTGCTGCAGGTGATCGCCGACTTCACGAACTTCAACATCGTCACCAGCGATTCGGTCTCCGGCAACGTGACCCTGCGCTTGAAGGACGTACCGTGGGATCAGGCCCTCGACATCATTCTCGAGGCAAAGAACCTGGGAACACGCCGCACCGGCAACGTGATCCTGATCGCACCGAAGGACGAACTGGCTGCCAAGGAAAAGCTCGAACTCGAAGCCAAGGCGCAGATTGCCGAACTCGAGCCGCTTCGCACGCAGGCGTTCCAGCTCAACTACACCAAGGCGGAAGAGGTGGCTCGTGGTCTTTCGGGCAACCAGACTTCGGCGCAGGGCGGTGGCGGTGGGGCCGGCGGCGTGACGACCCGCATCTTGTCGAGCCGTGGCAGCGTGCTGTATGAAACACGCACCAACCAGTTGTTCGTCAGCGATACGCCCGCCAGGCTCGAGGAAGTCCAGTCCCTGATCTCGAAGATCGACATCCCGGTCCGTCAGGTGCTGATTGAGGCGCGCATCGTGATTGCCGATGACAAGTTCGGGCGCTCGCTGGGTGCCAAGCTGGGCGTCAACGATTCGCGTGGTGTGGGTGGCGGCAACCGCATTTCGATCGGTGGCAACCTGAACGCCGTGGCCGCCCAGACCGGGCAGATCGGCCCGACCGATTTCGTCAACAGCCAATTCGTCAACCTGCCGGCCGCTGGCCAGAACAACTACGATGCCGCGACATTTGCGCTGTCGCTGTTCGGCGCCTCGGCCAATCGTTTCCTGAACCTCGAACTGTCGGCACTCGAGGCCGACGGCAAGGGCAAGGTGGTTTCGAGCCCGCGGGTCATCACAACCGATCAGGTGAAGGCGCTGATCGAGCAGGGCGAAGAGTTGCCGTACCAGACCGCGACATCGAGTGGCGCCACCGCCATCCAGTTCCGCCAGGCCAACCTCAAGCTCGAGGTCACGCCGCAGATCACCCCGGAAGGCAACGTGATTCTCGATGTCGATGTCAACAAGGACAGCGTCGGCCGCGTCACGGCAGCCGGTCTGGCCATTGACAAGAAACATGTCCAGACCCAGGTGCTGGTCGAGAACGGCGGCACGGTCGTGATCGGCGGCATCTTTGAACAGACCGATCGGGACGACGTGACCAAGGTGCCGTTCCTCGGCGATGTTCCCTATCTCGGCAATCTGTTCAAGACCCGGACCAAGACTTCCAACAAGACCGAGCTCCTGATCTTCATCACTCCGAAGGTGATTGGCGATCGATCGGCGACCCGCTGATCCAGGGCGATGAAGCAAACATTCATGAGTAGCTTGATGACCAATTTGATCCGCCCCTTTTTGATCCTGCTGGTTTCAGGATTGCTTGCAGCTTGCGGCGGGGGTGGCGGAACGGCACCGTTTGGCGGAAGTACCGGTAGCTCGGGCGGTGGCACTGGCAGTGGCAGTGGCGGATCGACCGCGACTGCGACCCCGGCCTCGGTTGATGTCGTTTCTGGCTCGACCACCGTCGGAACCGGCGCCTCGGACGTTGTCACGATCACCGCGACCGTCAAGGATGCGGGCAACGTCTCGATCGCTGCAGCTCCGATCAGGTTCAGCACGGATTCGGGCAACCTGATCTCTGCAGCGACGGTCACCGACGCGTCGGGTCAGGCAGTGGCAACGCTTTCTGCGGGCTCGGACAAGACGAACCGCCCCATCAAGGTGACTGCGACCTCCGGCTCGGTGTCCGGAAGCGCGACGATTGCCGTGGTTTCGGCCAGCCCTGCCGCAGTCGACGTGGTCGCGTCTGCGAGCCGGCTGGGTACCGGAGGCTCACCAATCACGATCACGGCGGTCGTGAAGAACGCGAGCAACGTCGCGCTTGCGGGCGTGCCGATCCAGTTCTCCGCTGACACCGGGAATCTGGTGTCCTCGGCGACGACAACCAACGCCAACGGGGCGGCCACTGCCCAGTTTTCGTCCGGAGCGAACCGCTCGAATCGATCGGCGACGATTTCCGTCGTATCAGGAAACATCACCGGCAGGTTGACCATTGCGATCGATGGCAGTGTGGTCAGCGTCACCGGGCCTGAAACCTTGAAACTGGGCGATACCAATCAGCAGGCCGAGCTGTCCATCAAGGTCTCCGATTCATCCGGCTCTCCCATCGCAGGACTTCCGCTGACGATCGCCGGCACCCTGGGCAATATTCCCGCTGGCGCTACTGCGACGACCGACAGCAGCGGGTCAGCCACCTATTCATACCCGGCAAGGGTGGCGGGCGCGGATGTCGTGACCGTCGTCGGCGCGGGTATTTCGTCGACCATCAGGATCACGATCAGCGGCCAGGATTTCACGTTCACGACGCCCGCCGCGGGGACCACCATCAATGTCGATCCGGCAGGTTCGACTGGCCAGAGTGTTGCGGTACGCTACCTGGTCAACGGTCAGGCACCCGGCCCCGGGTTGCCGGCGTACAAGGTCAGGTTTGCCTCGACCGCCGGCAGCGTACTGCCCGCTGCAGGTGCGTCGTCGGGCATTGACCTCGTCGGCGGCACCGCATCCGTCGTGGTGACATCCCGGTTTGCAGGGCCAGCGACCATACAGGCCACGGTGTTCAATCCCGCCGTCCCGAATGTCGCGGTGGCGCAGGCTTCGTTGTCGGTTCAGTTCGTCGCGACGGTTCCGAGCTCTCTGGTGCTACAGGTTTCGCCTTCGGCAATCGGCCCGAATACGGCCGGATCCACGACGCAGCAGGCAGAAGTCCGCGCCACCGTGCTGGATGCCGCCAGCAATCCGGTAGCCGGCGTTGCCGTGAACTTCAGTCGCGTGAGCGATCCGAGCGGCGGTAACCTCTTGCAGGCTTCGGCGTCGACCGATTCAAATGGGATCGCGAGGGTGCAATATGTATCCGGGGCTCAATCGACCCAGACCGACGGGGTGGTGCTGCAGGCCAGTGTGGCTGCAAGCTCGAACGTGCTCGGCCAGGCTCGATTGACTGTCAATCAAAGCGCGTTGTTCATCGCGCTGGGTCAGGGCAACGAGATCTCGAATGTCAATCCGACGACCTATCGCAAGCAATGGACTGCCTACGTCACCGATTCGACCGGCGCGCCGGTTCCGAATATCACCCTGACGATCAGTGCCCTGCCGACCAAGTACGGCAAAGGCACATTCGTGTACGTCGAAGCACTGGGATTGTGGGTCTCGAACACCTATCAGGCCAGCGCTGCATTGCCTGACGGAAGGCAGGATCCGAATGTGCTGCTGACCTCCGGGAACAGGATTTTCTGCCCCAGCGAGGACACCATTTCATCGACCCCGGGTTTCCGCAACAACGGTGTCCTCGATCCAGGCGAAGACGTCAACAATTCAGGCAAGCTGGAGCCTGGCAACGTCATCAGCGTGAACGGGGTCAGCAGTTTGACCACCTTGCGCACCGACTCGACCGGTTTTGCCTTGATCAATCTGGAATACGCCGAGTCGTACGCGTACTGGGTTCAAATCGGCTTGAAGGTGTCGGCTGTAGTTGCCGGCACCGAATCGAGCAACACGGCCGTTTTCCTGGCCCCGGGCCTGGCCAGCGACTACTCGAGCAGTACAGTCGCACCGGCAGGGCAAACCAGCCCGTTCGGGGTCGTGGCAAGCTGCTCAGTCAAAGACTGACGCTTGCCCCTGATCGCCCTGGTAGGGATGCCGGGCGGTGGCAAGTCCACCGTCGGGCGGCAGCTTGGTCGCCGGCTCAGCTATCCCTTCGTTGACAGCGACAACCTGATCGAACGCCGGGTCGGCATTTCGATCCGGCAGTTCTTCGAGCAGGAGGGCGAAACGGCCTTTCGCGATATTGAAGAGCAGGTGATCGGCGAGCAGGCGGTCTTGCCGGAGGGCGTTTTGGCCACCGGTGGCGGGGCCGTCCTTCGCGAGGCGAACCGGAACGTGTTGCGGTCGGCTTGCATCGTGGTCTACCTGCGCTCGTCACCCGAGGAACTGTTTCGACGCCTGCGACACGACACGCACCGTCCGTTGCTGCAGGTAAAAAATCCGCTTGGCCGCTTGCGTGAGCTTTATGTCGAGCGGGATCCGCTCTACCGCGATGCTGCCCATTTCGTCATCGAGACCGGACGGCCTTCGATCCACACGCTGGTCAACATGATCCTGATGCAGCTCGAATTGGCGGGCCTGATCACCGCCGACGCAGCCCCCTCGTCGATCGGCATCAACCTGCCCGCACCGGCGCGCAACCCTTCGGCGCCCGGGCGCCGCTGACTCGCACCCCGATGCCGGCTGCGAATGGCACGTTCACTAAAATCCAGCCGATGGACAGGACTGAAACACACCGCGTTGCTATCGATCTTGGTGATCGGCGCTACGAGATCCTGATCGGTTCGGGTCTGATCGACGCACCCGACAGTTTCGACGGCTTGCCACGGGGGCGGTCGGCGTTGATCGTCAGCAATGAGATGGTCGCGCCGCTCTACGCGTACCGGCTCGCAGCCGCATTGGCTGGTTTGTATCCCCGTGTCGGGCACTTGGTACTGCCCGATGGCGAGGTCCACAAAGACTGGCGAACGCTGGGCATGATCTTCGACCGTCTGCTCGAAGATGCCTGCGATCGCAAGACCGTGCTGTATGCGCTCGGCGGCGGGGTGGTCGGCGACATGACCGGTTTTGCCGCAGCCTGCTATATGCGCGGGGTGGCCTACGTGCAGGTTCCGACCACCCTGCTGGCGCAGGTTGATTCGTCGGTCGGCGGCAAGACGGCCATCAACCATCCCGCCGGCAAGAACATGATCGGCGCCTTCTACCAGCCGACGCGCGTGATTGCGGATCTGGACACGCTGGCGACGCTGCCGCCGCGCGAAATCGCGGCCGGGCTGGCCGAAATCATCAAATACGGCCCGATCGCCGACGATCAGTTTTTTGCCTGGCTGGAAAACAATCTCGACGCGTTGCTGCAGATAGACAAGTCGGCGCTGGCGCATGCCGTTCGCCGTTCGTGCGAGATCAAGGCCTGGGTTGTCGCCCAGGATGAACGTGAATCCGGTCTGCGCGCGATCCTCAATTTCGGACACACCTTCGGCCATGCGATCGAAGCCGCGCTGGGTTATGGCGAGTGGTTGCATGGCGAGGCGGTCGGCTGCGGCATGGTGATGGCGGCCGACCTGTCGCACCGCATGGGGTTCATCGATGATGCCTACCGGCAACGAATCACCGCACTGGTTCGGCGCGCCGGCCTGCCGGTATCGGCGCGAGCGCTCGGAGCCTCGCGCTACATCGAGTTGATGCGGGTCGACAAAAAGGCCGACGCCGGCAAACTTCAGTTCGTCCTGATTGAATCGCCCGGCCGCGCGGGTGTGCATGGCGTCGACGAGCGTGTGCTCGCCGAGGTCATCGACGCAAATTGCGCCTGAGGCTGGTGCGATGACCGAGAAGCCCGACCACTTCTCTGCCTGGGCCAGCAATCCGGCAACAAGCCGCGGCCGGCGCCGGCCGGAAAGCGACGACGCGCTGCGCAATGCCTTTCAGCGCGATCGTGACCGAATCGTTCACAGCACGGCCTTCCGGCGCCTGGTCTACAAGACCCAGGTATTCCTGAACCACGAGGGTGACCTGTTTCGCACCCGGCTCACCCATTCACTGGAGGTGGCCCAGGTTGCGCGGTCGATTGCGCGCGGACTGGGACTGCACGAAGATCTTGTCGAAGCGATTTCGCTGGCCCACGATCTGGGGCACACACCGTTCGGCCACGCCGGACAGGATGCCTTGAACCAGGCGCTGAAGCGAGTCGATCCGCAGGGCCAGGGCTTCGAGCACAACCTGCAAAGCCTGCGCGTGGTCGATCACCTGGAAGAACAATATCCGGGATTCGACGGACTGAATCTGAGTTTCGAGACCCGCGAGGGAATCCTCAAGCACTGCTCGCGCGCCAACGCCTTGCGGCTGGAACAGATCGAACCCGACGGGGTCGGGCGTCGCTTCATCGACGGTACACGACCGAGTCTCGAGGCCCAGCTGTGCAATCTGGCGGATCAGATCGCCTACAACTCGCACGACATCGACGACGGGCTGCGCTCGGGCTTGCTCGAATTGGGCGAGCTGTGCGAGCTGCGGCTGTTCGGTCGATTCCACCGGGAAGCACGGGACGATTTCCCCGACCTCGGCGGGCGCCGCCTGGTTTTCGAGGTGACCCGGCGCATGTTGTCGACCCAGATCCACGACGTGATCGCGACGACCGCTGAGGCGCTGGCGGCCCACTCGTCGGCATTGCCCAAGCAGGCCAGATCATTGCCGGTGCTGGTCGCCTTCGGCTCGTCGCTGGCGATCGAAGTTGCCGAGGTCAAGCGCTTCCTGAGCCAGCGCCTGTACCGCCATCCGCAGGTGATGCAGACCACCGATCAGGCACGTGAAGTGGTCGCCACGCTGTTTTCGGCCTACATGGAAGATCCGTCGTGCCTGAGCGGCAGTGCTGGATCGGATCGGCCTTCGGCCCGTGCAATCGCCGACTATCTGGCCGGCATGACCGACCGTCTGGCCCTTCGCGAATACCAACGGCTCACCGGCCGGCCGGCATTCGAGTAAGCGCGGCCGCCACCGGGCGACCGTCGATCACAGACTTTGTCGCGAAACCACCGCCGCACCCGGCACCTTGGTGCCGCGCGGGTCGAATACCACTTCGATGCGGATCACCGATTTCACCGGCCGACCGTCCACTTCTCCGGGCTGGAATCGGGCCGCTGAAAATGCGGCGATGGCACTGGCTTCGAGAGACGGAAACAGGCTGGGGCCATCGGGCACGATCCGGTCTACCGTGCCGGCCTCGCCGATGAACAGGGTGAAGCGACCGGTCTGCGCCTCGATCGAGGACAGGCCGTCGGGCCACGGCGGGTCGACGTCTGCCAGCGGCACCGGCGCACGGGTCAGTGCCTTGCGCAATACATAGCCGTCGATCAGGGGGAGCTCGGTGCGGGTCGGCGGCTGCGCCTCGGCCATCGGCACCACAGGCACGGGAGGCAGCGTTGGAATCGCAGGCACTTCCGCCACGGGAGGCGGCGCGATTGTTTCCGGCTCGGGCGGATGTTCGACATGCACGGCAGCGAGCGGGTCGGTCCCCGCCGGTGCCGAGCGGCTTGCCTCGCCCGCCATCACCCACACCTGCACGGCCGTTCCGCGCAACGCCGGCCCCATCTCCAACCCGCTGCTTGCGCCAGCAGGCGCCAGCCACAGCGCAACCCCGGCGTGCAGGACGATCGACGCGGCAATCGCTGCGACGATCTGCTGAGGCGGAGCGATCGGTCCGAAGCGGCTCGCGGCTCGCGGCCAGCCCGCAGGCTCAGTCGACCAGTTCACGCCAGATCGACCGGCGAGGAGCACCGATGCCGGCCGGGGTCGCCGGGCCATCGGGAATCACTTCCGTCTTGCCGTCGTTTTTCTTCACGTAGGTCACGCTGCTGCCGTCTGCCAGCTTGGCATTGGTGAAGCCGACGATGATCGCGGTCTCGCTGAACAGCTGGCCGAAAGGCGACGGCGGTTGCGCCTGGCCGGTCGTGATGTTGATCCGGTACAGCCAGGACGAGCCGCCGGTGGAACAGGCGTCGCCGCTGGGGACGGCAGACGCTGCAGTCAGCACGCCGCTTTTCAGTGCCATGCCGGTCACGATGCGTTCACCGGTGGTCGGGAAATCGAACCACCAGCCGTTCTGCGAATCCCACAGCACCGACGCGGTGGTCGCGCTGCTGGTGGTTCCGCTCACGGTCAACGTCCGCTTGACCAGGCTGGTGTTGTCGCGCACCACACCGAGACCGGTCGCCGTCAGCGAGTCCTTCACGACATACAACGACTGCTGTTTCGAGTCGACGATGTCCGAAGCACCGAGGTAGCGGCCGGTTCCCACGGCCACGACGGGATGTGTGCCCGATACCAGCAGCAGCTCGGGCCGTGTCGTGATCGGCTGCCCGACGCCGCCAGCGTCCTGGAACTGCGCCAGCAGGTGCGCAGCCTGGTTCGGCGCCACCAGATTGTCGATGTCGAAGCGCCAGAGGTTGCCGAGCAGGTCGCCGCCATAAAACCGCTTGGCGGTATTGTTGGTCGCGACATCGACCCAGGCATTGATCCGCGTCAGTCCGCTCGGCGTGCCGGACGAGCCGGCCGTCGTCGCGATGTCGAACAGCTTGGCGCCGGTGTTGGCGTTGAGCACGTAGAGCCGGCCTCTGCCGTCGCCGGTTGTGTTGTTGTAGCCCGAACCGAAGGCGACGATCCAGGTGCCGTCCGCCTTTTTGGCGATGACCGGATTGCCGAACGTCAGGCCGAGGTTGCCAGTCGTGCCATCGGTGAACTCCCAGAGGGTCTTGGGGGAGGCTGGATCGGTGATGTCGAGCGCGTAGTAGGCCTTGCCCCCTGCCCCGAGGCCGCCAACCAGGATGGTCTTCCAGGCGCCACCCACGTAGATATCGGCGACTACCGGTTCCGCATCGACAAAATTCTGATGGCCGGTAGCGTAGTTCTTGTCGGCAAGGCGGTACATGTTGGGCATGACCGTCGTGGGCACATAGGCCCAGAGCTCCTCGCCAGTTGCCGCGGAGAAGGCGTGCAACATGCCATCGTTCGCTCCGACATAGACAACCGGCATGCGCGCAGCCTGAGCCGCCGCGAAACTGGCATAACCGGCATCGGTGTAGTTGAACGGCGGCTTGCCGACGAATACCGGAGCGCCGTTGATGATGTCACCCAGGATCTTTTCCCGCTTGCGGAACAGCGGGTTGGTGGGATTGCCTGTGTTGTAGGTCTTGTCGCCGCGCAGATACTCGACCAGGTTGTTGCCGGAGTTCGCCAGCGCGACGTTGGCCGCCGAAAGGCTGCCGCATTGACCC
The DNA here is from genome assembly GCA_031398385.1 of Ideonella sp. Taxonomy (GTDB): domain Bacteria; phylum Pseudomonadota; class Gammaproteobacteria; order Burkholderiales; family Burkholderiaceae_C; genus Ideonella_A. Next base: position 2,458 of record JANNNE010000075.1, on the reverse strand, counting down.
GCAACCATCGGTTTGCTGCACAGATTGGTGAAATTGGCGCCATAGCCATCGGCGTCGAGGTTGGCAAAGGTGAAGTCGCGCATCGCCCCGATGCCGGGTCCCTGGCGATACAGGATGCTGCGGCTGCCCGGCGTTTTCAATTCGAGTTGGGCCTGGGCCGACCAAACGGGCGTGTCCGAGATCACACCGGTGGTGCCGTTCACCGAGTAGGCCTTCAGATCGCCGATCCAGCTGCGGGTGGTGTACCCCGCCTGATAGACGGTGTTTCCGTTGCCGGCTACAAATGACAGCGTGTTGAATGAAGACGCTACACCGGAGCCTTCGGCTGCCTTGATGGCATTGGTCACGCCGGTGATGGCCTCGCTCAGTGACGCCGCGTTGAGGGCCGAGTAGTACTGGCCTCGCCCGTTGACCGCGGCATGCCAGAGATCGTCGATGTTACGGGCATCACCCGAATTGCCGCTGAGGGTGGTGGTAGGGGCAGGCCAGTCCTTGGTGCCATTGGTCAGCGCGACATAGTCGCCGCTGGTCTGGCTCAAATAGTCCTTGTCGTAGGCGAGTGTGCCGCTCAGCCCCAATCCGATCGTGAAGGTCGTCATGTGCTGCGCGTCGTTCTGGTCGCGACCGGCCGTCGGAACGATATTCGGGCAGACATTGGTCACGGCTCCGCCCATCGTTGTCGACGCGCAGTTGCCGAGCGATGCGGTGCGCAGGTCACTGGCGTAGAAATATTGCGCCACGTCGGCCAGCGTATCGCTGGTGCCGCCCGACGAGGTGGACGTTGTTGTGGTGGCCCCGACCGTCGGGCCGGTCTGGCTGACGACCGAAACGGTCGGGCCGCTGATGGTCGCGTCGGCAGTCGATGACGTGGTTGGCGAAGTCGTGGTGCCGGCACCGACATTGGTGCAACTGATCGTCGGGGTCTGGGGTGCGAAGCTGCCGGTCATGTTGTCGTAGACCCGGCTGGTCGGCGCGCCCCAGGTCGAGGTGACGGTGTCGTTGGCAACGGTGTTGCTGGTGACGACGCCGTTGGTGGTGACGATGGTGCGGGTCGAGGTCAAGGTCTGGCGCGGAAAACTCGTCGTCTCGGTCTTGTATTCGTCGACCTTGAGGTGGCGCGTGGTGGTGCTACGCCGCGGCGTGCCGCCCGTGCAGCCGTCTCCGGAGAAGCTGTTCTGGGTCACCTGAACGGTGTACTCCGAGGTGGTTCGCGTCCGGACGACCGAGACCGAGCGCTGGTCGGTCACAGTGGTCGTCGGTGTGCGCGCGGTCTGCACGCTGGTGCTGCCGTCGAACATCGGCCGGACTTCGGAGCCGTCCTGGTTGCCCACCGCATTACCGTTTACGTCATACGGGCCGTAGCTGCCATCTTCATTGCCGGTGCCGCCGTTGTTCCAGTAGCCGTCGGTGGTGAGCAGCGCATAGTTGCGCTGGCAGGAAAACTCAACCGGGTCATAGGTCTGCCCGGAAATCTTCTTCGCGTAGTAACGGCCCACCTTTGACAAGGCGCCTCGCAAGGGTGTGCCTCCGCCGACCGGCGCGCCATACAGGCTGCTGTAGAAGTTGGCCTTTTGGGCGGCGTCGAACGGTTTCGAGTCGCGGAAGTTGGTGCCCTCGGTCGCGCTCTTGCTGTTGATCCTGCTGAAGCCGACGCGGTAAGTGTCGTCAAGCTGCTTCACCGCGCGGCCGACGGACGTGCGCATCAACATGTAGCGGCGCTTGTAGTAGGAGTACCAGTTGGCATACTTCTGCTTGACCTCCGCCGACGCCGAAGCCAGGTTGACGAGGGTGAACTTGTCTTTGCCAGGACTGCTGCCAATGTTGCTGAAGCACTCACCGTAGAAGGTCGAGGTGGTGATGACATTGCCCGACGCGTCGTAGGTCCAGCCCAATTTGGGTTGAAAGGTGGTGCCTTTGTCATAGACGTAGTAGAAACGGGTCGACAGGTCATCAACTGCAGAGGCGCTGTCGTAACCATCGCGCCGGGCTGCGCTGAAACTGGCATTCGGGAAATCAGCGCCGGCGGCGTCCACCGGGACTTTGTAGTCGAGCGACGGGTCGAAAGCCAGGCCGTTGCACTGCGACGACCAGTAGCCGTAGATGGCGGTGTTCGGGGTGTTGCCACTGCCGAGCTCGTCCGGCATGTAATCCCACAACATCGAGCCGGAGTCATCCAGGATGAACATCAGGTTGGGTTTGGCGGTCGTGCCGCCCAGCGCGATTACCGGCTCTGAAGCGATGTCGGTGACGGCGGCGCTGGCCTGGGGCAAAAGCTGGGTGAGCAGTCCCGCCACGAGCACGGACCAGCCGAGCCGGCGAAAACCTGGGACGAGGAACAACATGACAGACCTTTCGCGAGCACGCAACACCGGACGGCGGCGCCTCAGAAATGAACAATGGTTTCGGTGTAGCTGATGCTGTTGCGCGCGCCGACCGAGCGCGCGACGATGCGGAAATA
>JANNNE010000055.1:0-23581 GCA_031398385.1 Ideonella sp. | reverse complement strand
GTGCAAGTTGTCGTCGAAGGCCTGCTCCAGGTGGATCAGTCCGCACTGGCGTGCGCAATAAGCCCAATGTTGCAGGGCAGAAAGGGGGATCGATTCGGGTTCGTCCATGCCGGTGGCATCCACGAGAGCATCCGATTAGACTTGTTTCACAGCAGCAGGGAGCCCGCCATGCCGACCCCGATCGAAATCGTCGAAGCCGAAGCAATGAAGCTCACACCGAATGAACGCGTCGATCTGGCGGACAAGCTTTGGGCGAGTGCGCATTCGGCCGCAGAGGTCGACGCCGCCTGGGAGGCCGAAATTGAGCGCCGCATCCGGCAAATCGATGGCGGTGAAGTCCAGTGCATCCCTTGGGAGACTGTGATGGCTGAAATGCGTGGCAAGTTCGGTTGATGGCAAGCGATCGTTCGTTCAGCGGATGAGCCAACTGAATTTTGCGGCGTCGTGGCCATGATGCCTACTCCTTCGGAATCGGATGACGACGCACTGACTGTCCGGATTCCACAACAAGATGGCCTCACACGAATTCAGCGTTTTCCACCAGGGCAAATACTTGCGGGCCCATTTCCACCGGAAGCTGCGATCCCTGTCGCAAATAGATGATGGCGGGCGGCGTTGTCGCTGGCGCCCCGCATCGCATCGCCAACCGCTTCAACCAGAACGTCGGCGGAGCGAAGAAAGTCCACGACTTGTCGCGGCACGTTTTCATCCGCCAACAGGCCGACAACCGAGATGTTCACGCGCGGCCTTGCTTTTCGCCAAATAGTCTTCATCAGGCAGCATCTCAGCCGCAAACGCCAGCGACGCCAGAATGTCGTCGCGCTTCAAATGAGGGTAGGACTCGAGCAACAATTCGTGCGACCAACCCTGGGCAAGCCAGCCCCTGACCAGCTTGACGGAAGTTCGCGTGCCCTTGACGATGGGCTTGCCGGACAAGATCTCGGGGTCGCTGGTGATGTGGTCGTGCCAGTTCATGATCTTGACTCCTGAATTCACCCGACCCTGCGAGCGAGTCGAACGCCACTCGGAAGGCCATCGATGTTTACGCTGACATCGTAGTCGCTGAATGCGCGGGGGACTTCGGCGGTCTTCTTCACCTGGATCCGTTCGAACAAGGCGTGGGCATGGGCATTACCCAGCTCACTGTCGTGCTTGAAAATATAAAGGCCGCGCGTCGACATTTCGCCACGAGCAGCTGAGCGGTCGTGCTCGAACATGTTCTCCAGCGCCTGCCAGAGCAATTCAAGGTCTTCATCGCCAAAGCCGGTTTGTTTGGCGAGAAAGGAAGAGACAAAGCCATGCGCCATGTACAAGCCGTAGGGAACGGTATGCTTGCGGCCCATGGTGCGGTTGTCACCTTGTTGTTTGTCGGCTTCGGCCTGCGTGGCAACGGCCATTCGGGTGATCGAATGCTCCAGCGCCACGATCGGATCGATGGATCGTGCGAAGGTGAGTTGCACTGGCCCTCGAACCTGGCCGCAGTTCACCCCGGTGGACATGACGGCGCCGAAGGTCCGCACGTCGAAGAAGTTCTGGCACATCCATTTTCGCGCCGAATCCACGTCGCTTGCGCTGCCTTTGCGTTTTTCCTTGCCCGCCTTCTTGATCTTTTTTTCGTCCGGTTCGGGCGCTTCCAAACCTGCATCTTCGGCGGGCGCGTCAAGCTTCAATGCTGAATAGGCTCTTTGATTCTGCAGGTTCAAGATGGCGCGCTCGCGAACATAGATCTCCGAGCGCTTCTCGCCTGGCGCCGGATCGATTTCCGACTGGTCGTTCGTCAATGCCACAAAGTTGCGTACCTTGCGCTTGAGCGCCACATCGGTCATCAGCCCGTGGCCGGTTTCGGCGTCCAGGCGGGGCAGATTGCCGGCATCAGGGTCGCCGTTCGGGTTGCCATCCTTCACGTCGAACAGCAGCACGAAGTCGTAGCGGTGGTTCAAGCTCATGATCAGTTTCCTCCTTCGGTTGTTTCAGTGGGTTCGGGCGCCGTATCGCGCTTGACATAAAAGTGCTGTCGCTGGTGGTAATAACCGATCGCAAAGCGCCCTTGCTCCTGCAGGGCCAGGTGGGCTGGAAAGTCGCTGATGCCAGACATGATCTCGGCCAGCAATTTCTCGAAGTTCACCGCGCGTCCCTTGTTAGTAAGCTTGCCGAGGTGGTGGTTCTTCAGGCGCATCAGCGTCGTGAAGACGGCAACGGGCGTGCTGGATGCCGCGCCGTAGTAGCGGTCGCGGATGGTCGCGTTCAGTCCCGGGCTGGATTCCTCCTGGATCTTCTCCAGCACAGCGAACAGGCGACCCAGCCGATAGGCTGCAGAAGGGTTGTCGAGGTCGAGCATCGTCTTGATCTCCCAGGGTTGAGTGGCAGCGCCAGCACGTGTCGCTCGGTCGGAACGTGTCAAGCAGGCCTTGATGCCGGCCGCTCGAAGGTGATTGACATCTTGTTCTGCACGGCAGCGTTGCACCGCACAGTTCAGCCAAGTGACCGGATAGGCCGTACCGTTGAAAATGCTGCGAACGATGTCGCCACCCAGGCGCGGTGGGATGTTGTCGGACTTGTTCTGTACAGATACTGCAGTGAGGAGCCTGAAGAGACTGGGGTGCTGCATGTCATTGGGTCCCCTGGCCATGGCCAAGTCGTCGAACCAGGTCGCTAACCGTGCGGCGACCTCGGACAGCGGCGCTTCGTGCCAGAAGCGAACCGAAATTCTTGCCGCATTCGGTGCCAGGCCCAACACATAAAAGCGGTTGGCACCCCGGCCACCATCAAAGCCGCCGCTGCGCAAGGCTTCGTACAAGGCTTTAACTTGGCGTGTGTGTGCGTCGGGATCGTCGCCGCCCACCAACTCTGCCAGCCAATCCTCCATCGGGTCAGGCGCCTGTGCCCAGAAAACCGTCGACGCATCACCCACCTGGACACGCTGCGCCGACTCCCGCGACAACAGGGCGTTCAACGCGGTGGTATAGGCAAATGCGGCGGCCTTGCCCACCGTGGCATTTCCGCCCTGTGATTTGCCGTAGGAACTGAAGGCATCGAGGTTGAACGAAACGATGTTGGCGCCTGAGGTCTGGGCACCCCAAACGCCTTTGATCGAGGTGTGAAGGCGCTCGACCGGACCCTCCCGTCCGGTTGCCAGGCAAAATCCAATCGATTCATCCCCGGCCGCCTCGTCGCCGTCGGGCGTCCGCTCAACAAGATGCGGTACGACCCCTGGACGCTGACAAATCAGCACATCTTCTTCAGCCAAGCGGAAGCTGACCACGGGGTTGGTGGCGGCGATTTCACCGAAGGCCTCGATGGCCTTGACCTGTGCGAGCGCATCGCTGTCGAGAAACGCCAGCACGGCTTGAATGCCGGCATCGGCCTGTGCCTGTGCTGGCAAAGCGATGATGCGTGAACGAAATGCAGTCTGCATTTGTTGCAGTCGTTCGGTATATGCGTGTGCCTTGCCCTTGTCTTTCGATTGGAGCGCTTCGAGCTTCTTGACGTCTGGCAGAGCCAGTACATATTCGGCGTTGTCCCATAGCAGATTGGCCGCAATGCCAGAGGTCTTTTTGACGCCTTTGGGAACGAGGTGCTCGGTGCCGACCTTGCGGTTGCCGAGGACGCGGCGAAGGTCGCTGATGCCCACCAGCAAACCTTGTCGATCCAGTTCGAGGACGAAGCCGATCTCCTTGGCCTCCAGCCCGAACGAAGGCAGTCGACCCTCCGGATCCGGATCGGCCTGCCGCCTTTCGTAATAGCGGTTCAACGCCTGAATGATCATCCCCGGACCTCCGCGGCACTCAGATCGACCGTGCCCCGTTCGACCCTCGCGCGGAAAAAACGCGGCTGTGGCGATTCGGCATCGGCAAAGTCCATGTCATAGAGCATCCAGCCCAGGTCGGCCGTCCACTCCTGCAACGCAGGCGGTTCTCCGTCGGACACCTCGAAGCTGCCCTTGCCGTCGGAATGCAAGGGCACCGGCCGGAACCGGGCCGCGAACTCACGGCAACCGAGGTAGGGCTGGTTCACGCACTGTCCCAGTTCCGCACGGCGGTTGAACATCGCGAGGTACTTGTTCGGATTTGTGCGGGCCTCGTCCGAGAGCAACTCGAGGTCGGCATACAGGCGGTAGGCCACATCGCGCAGGAATAGCCCGGCGCGCTGCTGGCGTTCATCCTCGATGTACATCACCAAGGCTCCGCGTCCCTCGTGCATCGCCGCCTGCACAGTCCGAGTCGAAGCAACCGCACCCACCTCGTTGCGTCGCACACTGATCCACCGAACCGGTGCCAACACATCGATGCGTCGGATATGCCACCGGATGCCAGGTTTCCACAAGATGGCCTCGAACGCCGCCCGCGCCGCAGAGGGGGTGATTAGATCGTAGGAGACACGCTCCACCTTCATCTCAGGACGAGTGAAGCAGGCGTAATCGCCGCGGACTTCCAGACAGAACGGTTTCATTCAGCCTCCTTGATTCCAAACTTGCCAGACCATGACAGCCACGACCAAGATGGTGCCGACCGGGCGCCGCATCGGTGCCAACGCAACAAGTGCCACCAATGAATAGAAGCGATGACTTGGCTGACTTCGCATAAGTCGAAGTTCGCGGAGAATTTGTTCGAGATTCACTTTGCGCCCCGAGAGTCCGTTGGCAACTGGCGCGAAGGATATCACCTTCCAAAGACAGTGATAAAAAGGTTAAGTTCATCTTCTCTTCTCGATTCGGTACACTTGCGATACTCGTCGAGTGACGTGGGTTGAAACCAAAGACAGTGCTCCAAGGGTTGTAAGAAGTCAGCGCTCCGCTTCGGCGGGGCGCCCTTCTCACGCTACACAACCATCGTCGACGGATCCCCTGGGGCCCCGTCCATCCTCGCCCCCAGCGCCGGGTCGTAGAACCCATCCCAGTCTTCGATCTGTACATATAGACCCGGGCAGGATGCGATTTCCCTGATGTCTCCCGCATCGACCGAGCGCTGCACGTGATGTTTGTAGATCGTGACACCGTAACGCTGCAGCTTGCGCATCAGCCAGCGTACCGGGCCGTCGCGTTCCAGCAAGCCGATGAGACCGTTCACGTCTTCGCGGGCACGGGGACTGCGATAACGAACGAGCACCACGGCACCGTCCTTGTCGTCGATGAGCTTGAATGCCTCGGCCGCATCGCGGAAGCTCACGGACAGGCTCATCGCCTTTGGGTCGATCTCCAGCTTCAGCATCTGGCAAATCCGTTTGGCATCGCACGACGGCGCGTCGTGGTACAGCCGCCTGAAATAGCGTGCGATCAGCGTCAGCGCGAACGGCTGCTCGGGGCGCTGCTGCCAGACCAACTTACAGGCGTCGCGAGCCTGCTTCAAAAGGCCGGGTGGAGAAGGGGTGGTTGGCACAAAGACATGCACCTGACCGAGTTCCGCGAGCCGACCCTCCCGATTGCAGCGGCCGGCTGCCTGGGCAATCGAATCGAGCCCGGCCAGCGCCCGATAGACGACCGGAAAATCGAGGTCGACGCCGGCCTCCACCAATTGGGTCGAGATGACCCGAACCGGAGAGCCAGGCTGCCCCAGAGCGACAGCCTCGCGTCGCGCCGTCAGGGCGGCTTTGATATCTGCGATGGCATCACTGCGGTGCTGTGCACACATCAGCGCCGAAAGGTGCCAGCAACCATCGCCGGCGCGTGCCTTGACCAAGCGATAGAGTTCGGCCGCATCGGTCCGACGGCTGACGATCGTCAAGACAGCTTCGTGGGACACGATTTCGTCGGCCAGATCGGGCCAGTCACGCGGCAGCTCGAAGCTCGCCGGCAGGTGAACCTTTACCCGCTCCAACGCCGCGTAGAGCGCCGGAACGTCGTCGATGATCTCGCAGACCTGACCGATGCCGCGCCGCAAACCGCGCTTAGGGTCAGAACTGGCATTGGCATCCAGGGCGGGCTGGGTCGCGGTACAGAGCAAAACCGAGACGCCGAAGTCTTGAACCAGGTAGCGCAAGCTATCGACCACCGGCTGAAGGAATTCGACCGGCAACAGCTGGGCCTCGTCCAGGATGAGCACACTGTTGGTCAAGTTGTGCAGTTTGCGGCAGCGCGACGTCTTCCGCGCGAACATGCTTTCAAACAACTGCACATTGGTGGTGACAACCAGAGGACCATCCCAGTTCTCGCATGCCAGGCGGGATCGGCCGGTTTCCTGCTCGGGATCGGACTCGGCGTTGCTGTGGTGCTCGATCACCGCGTCGTCACCCAGGTCCGCAAAAACTCCGCGAAAGACATCGGCCGTTTGCTCGATGATGCTGGTATAGGGTATGGCGTAGATCACGCGCTGCTTGCCATGCCGTGCGGCATGGTCGAGGGCGAACGCAAGGCTGGACAAGGTCTTGCCGCCACCAGTCGGCACGGTCAGACTAAAGACGCCGGGTGAGCGCAGTGATTTTTCTCGGCATTGGCGCAGAACATCAGCGCGCACACGGTTGACGGGAGTTGCTGCGGCCCCGCCCGCCAATCTCTCCGTGTGGACATGGCAGGCTTGTTGCAGCGCGGTGATAGACAAAGTGCCGACACGGCGCTGTCCCCTGTCCGCATCCATATAGGCTTCGGTGTCGAGAAAGTCGGCATCGACCAGGGCCGAGAACAGCATGCGCAGCCACAACGCGAATCGAGCAGGCTCGGTTTGTTCAGCCGATGCGTTGATCATCGGGAATTGCCGAATCTCCAAATGCATGTCGGCTGGATACAAGATGTCCGACGGAGATGGCCGGGCAAGGGATTCCTCCACTTCACGCACGGCTTCGGACGAAGCAAGGCGGGCGGCGAGGCCGGCGCCTTCCCAGTTGTCGAGACCGGCGTGATGGCCGGCAATCACGTACTGAAGGACCCTGCTCAACAACGTGCCTTGCCGACCGAAATGTTGACTGAAGGTGCGCTCAGCCCACAAGGCGCCAGCAGCAGAGTGGGTCTTGTCACGATCGCCGACCCGTTCGATGTGGGCATCGAATCCACTGACCTTTCGGATATAGCGCTGGAATCCTGGTCGGCGCTTGCCAAGGTCGTGCCACAGTCCCGCCAGGTGAGCGAGTGGCCGCGCCGAGCCGGGGGCAAATCCTGCTGCCAAGCGCGCGACGGCCCGAAGATGGTCGTCGAGCCCGTGTGGCGTGCTCGGACCACGGCCATCCGCTGGTGGGGCATGCGCCCAATCTCGGTCGTGATCATCGGGTGGAAGCATTTTCGATCCGATCTTCTTCCGGGTGAGTTGTCCTCATGATCATTGCCGTCAGGCTCATGGCGTGAGCCAGGAAAGGAATCTACCGAAAAATTTCGAGCAAGTTTGCTGCAACATTCTCGACTCCGAAATGAACCTTGATCCAAGCGAGCAGGATGTCTTCGCGACGATCGACTGCAGCGTCACGTCGGCCCAATCGGGTCAATCGGCCTCGCGCGGTTGATCGCGCTGCTCAGCCCGCGGCAAGAACAACGGCCCGCGTCGGGAATTCCCGAAGCAGCTTCTTGTCCACCGTCACGAGCCTGGTGTCGAGTTGGATCGCTAGCGCGATGAATTCACAGTCATACGCCGAGCATTCACTGTCACGCACCAGTTCAAGCACGGAACTGGAATCGACCTCGAACTCCGCTCCTGCCAGCAGGCTTTCGGCTTCACTTTGCAAGCTGCACGCCTGGTCGAAGGTGATCGTCTTTCGCCTCAGGTAGCCGGAAAGAATGTTGCGAAACTCACTGCGCCACAGAACCGGAGCAGCCCATTGCGGATCCCGCTCAAGCAGCGCTTCCGCCGCCGCCGTTCTGTCACTCGGCAAATACAGATAGGCGAGGATGTTGGAGTCAACCACGATCACGGGCGGCCTTCCCGCCTGAGTGCATCGATATCTCGCACCCGGAACTTGCCTTTCGGTAAGGATTCACGCAGCGCACGCGCGCGCGCAAGGCGCTCCGTGAGCGGCACCCTGGCCGGCAGCAACATCGCCTCAAGGCACACCAGAGCCTCGCTGTTCATGCTTCGCCGGTGCGCTTCTGCCGAGGCCTTCAGCCGCGCGTACACGTCGTCCGGAATGTTCTTGAGCGTCAGCGTCGTGGGCATTCAATCTCCAACCACTTTGGAACCATTATGGTTTCCAGCAGTTTCCGCGTCAATCGCCTCGGCGTTCTCGCTTGCCCAGGGGCAGGCAAAACATGCCGCCAGAATTCGCAGCAATCCATGCTCGATTCTGCAAAGGCGCCAGGATGCGTCGGACGTCCGTCTTGGGGATGGCGGGCAGGCCCTTCGCAACAAGCGTGTTCTTACTTTCCCGCACGCTCCAACGCCCCCGCCACCTCATCCCGCAACCCCCGCAGCGCCATCAATTCGCGATCGGGCGCGGCAATCGCGCTCCACAACATCGGCACCACGCTGCGCGACAGGGCGTCGACATCGATCGGGTGGTCGCCGTTGCGTTCCTGGGCCACCACCTCCCACAGGATGTGTTCGATCGGCCCGAGCACCAGCGGGCGCAACAGGCGCAGCGGCAGGTCGGTGCGCAGCTCGCCGTTGGCCTGGCCGCGCGCCAGCATCGCCATCAGCGGGGCGGTGTAGCGGCGCTGCAGCGGTTGCAGGGTGTCGCCGAGGCCAGGGCCCTTGCTGCGGCCTTCCGACAAGACCAGCGCACACAGGCCGGTGCCGTGGATCAGGAACAGGCGCAGGTGGGTACGGATGAAGAAGTCGAACTGCACCCGCACCGGTCGATCGTGCGGCATGCCGGTTTCGATGACGGCGATGATCTCGTCGTACCAGTCGCTGATCACCCGCATGCACAGCTCGCGCTTGCCGCGGAAATAGGTGAAGACCGTGGCTTCGGAGATGCCCAGGCGTTGCGCGATCTCGACGGTTGTGGCGCGTTCGTAACCCTGTTCGGCCAACACCTCGCGGCCGACGCGCAGGATGTCGCGGATGCGTTGCTCGCTTTTCGCGCTGGCCGGCGGTCGGCGCGCGACGGGCTGCTTGATGACACTCGTGCTCGACATGAATTGAAGTGTACTCAACAATGAGGTTGCGAGGGTTTATACCGAGAGCACATCTTTTCTGATTGAACAAACGCATTGCTTTCAGGTGCGGCCTTGTTGTACATTTTGAGTCTTACTCAAACATGCATTCCGAGGAGGCCTTGTGTTCGAATCGACTTTCACCTTCCCGCTCGGCGAAGACATCGCAGCCTTGCGCAACGCGGTGCGGGATTTCGCACAGGCTGAGATCGCGCCGCGCGCCGCCGAGATCGACACGGCGAACGAGTTTCCGGCCGATCTGTGGAAGAAGCTCGGCGATCTGGGCGCGATGGGTTTGACGGTGTCCGAAGAAGACGGCGGCACCGGCCTCGGCTATGTCGCCCACATGGTGGCGATGGAAGAGATCAGCCGCGCCAGTGCATCGGTCGGGCTGTCGTACGGTGCGCATTCCAATCTGTGCGTCAACCAGATCAACCGCAATGGCACACCCGAGCAGAAGCGCAAATTCCTGCCCAAGCTGATCAGCGGCGAACATGTCGGTGCGCTGGCGATGAGCGAGCCCGGCGCCGGCTCCGACGTGGTCAGCATGAAGCTGCGCGCCGAGAAGCAGGGCGAGCGTTATGTGCTGAACGGCAGCAAGATGTGGATCACCAATGGCGGCGACGCAGACACGCTGGTGGTTTATGCGAAGACCGATCCGTCGATGGGTGCGCGTGGCATGACTGCGTTTTTGATCGAGAAGGGCTTCAAGGGCTTCAGCGCCGGACCGCACCTCGACAAGCTGGGCATGCGCGGTTCCAACACCTACCCATTGTTTTTCGACAACTGCGAGGTGCCGGCCGATAACGTGCTGGGTGGCGAGGGCAACGGCGCCAAGGTGCTGATGAGCGGGCTCGATTACGAGCGCATCGTCTTGTCGGGCGGGCCGCTCGGCATCATGGCGGCCTGCCTGGATGTCGTGGTGCCGTTTGTGCACGAGCGCAAGCAGTTCAACCAGAGCATCGGTGAATTCCAGCTGATGCAGGGCAAGCTGGCCGACATGTATTCGACCTACCAGGCCTGCAGGGCCTACGGCTATGCGGTGGCCCAGGCCTGCGACCGCGGTGACCATTCGCGCAGCTTGCGCAAGGATGCGGCGGGCGTCATTCTCTATACCGCCGAGAAAGCCACCTGGATGGCCGGCGAGGCGATCCAGGCGCTGGGTGGCGTTGGCTATACCAACGAGTACCCGACCGGCCGCTTGTGGCGTGATGCCAAGCTGTACGAGATCGGGGCCGGCACCTCGGAAATCCGCCGCATGCTGATCGGCCGCGAACTGTTTTCCGAGACCTGCTGAACATGGCACAGATCCAATCGAAGTTGAATCCGCGCTCCGAGGAGTCGAAGGCGAATGCCTCCGCGATGCGTTCGCTGGTCGACGACCTGAATGCCCGGTTGGCAAAAATTGCCGAAGGCGGCGGCGAAGCGGCGCGTGCCAAGCACCTGGGGCGTGGCAAGTTGTTGCCGCGAGACCGGGTCGAAATGCTGCTCGATCCGGATACGCCGTTCCTGGAAATCGCGCCGCTGGCCGCGCTCGGCATGTACCCCGAGAAGGACGGCAGCGACGCAGCGCCGTGCGCCGGCATGGTGGCCGGCATCGGCCGGGTGGCCGGCATCGAATGCGTGATCGTCTGCAACGATGCGACGGTGAAGGGCGGCACCTATTACCCGTTGACGGTCAAGAAGCATCTGCGTGCGCAGGAGATCGCGCAGCAGAACAACCTGCCGTGCATCTACCTGGTCGATTCGGGCGGTGCCAACCTGCCGAACCAGGACGACGTATTTCCGGATCGTGATCACTTCGGCCGCATTTTCTACAACCAGGCCAACATGAGCGCGCAGGGCATCCCGCAGCTGGCGGTGGTGATGGGCTCGTGCACCGCGGGCGGCGCCTACGTGCCGGCGATGAGTGACGAGACCATCATCGTGAAGAACCAGGGCACGATCTTTCTCGGCGGGCCGCCGTTGGTGAAGGCAGCGATCGGCGAAATCGTCAGCGCCGAGGATCTGGGCGGTGGCGATGTGTCGACCCGGCTGTCGGGCGTGGCCGATCACCTGGCCGAGAACGACATGCACGCGCTGGCGCTGGCGCGCGAGGTGGTCGGGCATCTGAACCGCAGCAAACGCCACGAGATGGCCCTGCGATCCCCGCAGCCGCCGGCCTTGCCGGCCGAGGAACTGCTGTCGGTGATCCCCGTCGATGCCCGCAAACCCTTCGACGTGCGCGAGATCATCGCGCGCGTGGTCGACGGCAGCGAGCTTGACGAGTTCAAGGCTCGTTACGGCGCAACGCTGGTCTGCGGCTTCGCGCACATCGAAGGCATGCCGGTCGGCATCCTGGCCAACAACGGCATCCTGTTTGCCGAAAGCGCCAACAAGGGCGCCCACTTCATCGAGCTGTGCTGCCAGCGCAAGATCCCGCTGATCTTCCTGCAGAACATCACCGGCTTCATGGTCGGACGCAAGTACGAAAACGACGGCATCGCACGCGCTGGTGCCAAGATGGTGACGGCAGTGGCGACCGCCAACGTACCCAAGTTCACCGTCATCATCGGCGGCAGTTTCGGCGCCGGCAATTACGGCATGTGTGGCCGTGCCTATTCGCCGCGTTTCCTGTGGATGTGGCCGAACGCGCGCATCAGCGTGATGGGCGGCGAGCAGGCGGCTGGTGTGTTGGCGACGGTGCGGCGCGATGGCATCGAATTGAAGGGCGGGACATGGAGCGCCGAGGAGGAAACGGCTTTCAAGGCGCCGCTGCTGAAGCAGTTCGAGATCCAGGGCCATCCGTATTACGCCAGCGCCCGTCTGTGGGACGACGGCGTGATCGATCCGACCGATACTCGTCGGGTGCTGGCGCTGGGGCTGTCGGCGAGCCTGAATGCACCGATACCCGATGCGAAGTTCGGCATCTTCCGGATGTAGTGTTCCCCGTAGGAGCGGCTTCAGCCGCGCTTCGGGGCGGCGCTGCAATCGCGGCTGTAGCCGCTCCCACAGAAATCCAGAAGCGCGGCTGAAGCCGCTCCTACGACACATGTGGCGCTTTGGAGCCTGACCATGTTTGACAAGATTCTGATTGCCAATCGCGGCGAAATCGCCTGCCGCGTCGCCACGACAGCCCGGCGGCTGGGCGTGCGCACGGTCGCCGTCTATTCCGACGCCGATGCCGACGCGCAGCATGTGTTTGCGTGCGACGAAGCGGTGCACGTCGGTGGCAACGCGGCGACCGACAGTTACCTGCAATGGCAACGCATCCTCGACGCTGCGAAGGCGACCGGTGCACAGGCCGTGCACCCGGGCTACGGCTTCCTCAGCGAGAACGAGGATTTCGCGCGCGCCTGTGCCGACGCCGGACTGGTATTCATCGGGCCGCCGGTCGGTGCGATCGCCGCGATGGGGAGCAAGTCGGCCGCCAAGTCCTTGATGGAGAAGGCCGGTGTGCCGTTGGTGCCGGGTTATCACGGGACCGACAACGACCCGGCGTTGCTGCAGCGTGAGGCCGAGCGCATCGGATTTCCGGTGTTGATCAAGGCGAGTGCAGGCGGCGGCGGTCGCGGCATGCGCAAGGTCGAGCGCGCAGAAGATTTTGCGGCCGCATTGGCGTCGTGCCAGCGCGAGGCGCAAGCCAGCTTCAGCAACGCCCATGTGCTGGTCGAGCGCTACGTGACGCGCCCGCGCCACATCGAGATCCAGGTGTTCGGCGACACCCAGGGCAACGTGGTGTATCTGTTCGAGCGCGATTGCTCGGTGCAACGCCGCCATCAGAAGGTGCTGGAGGAAGCGCCTGCGCCGGGGCTGAGCGCCGAACGCCGTGCCGAGATGGGTGAGGCCGCGGTGGCCGCCGCCAAGGCGGTCGGTTATGTCGGTGCGGGTACGGTCGAATTCATCGCGGAACCGCGTGGCAATGGCGCAGGCGAGGGCGACATCCGCTTCTATTTCATGGAGATGAATACGCGCCTGCAGGTCGAGCATCCGGTGACCGAAGCGGTCACCGGCTACGACCTGGTCGAGTGGCAGTTGCGTGTCGCGTCGGGCGAGCGCCTGCCGGCGTTGCAGGATGACCTGAAGATCCGCGGCCACGCGATCGAGGCGCGCATCTGCGCCGAAAACCCCGACGCCGGTTTTCTGCCGGCCACCGGCACGCTGCAGGTGTTGCGCTGGCCGGCGCACGTTGCCTTCCAGCGCAATGCCGATGCCAATGATTTTCATGATGCCGGGCCGGTTCGGGTCGATGCCGGATTCCGCGAAGGCGACGCGATCAGCCCCTACTACGACTCGATGATCGCCAAGCTGATCGTCTGGGGCGAAGATCGTGCGCAGGCGCTGGCCCGGCTCGACGCCGCGTTGCAGCAGACCCACATCGTCGGCTTGTCGACCAACGTCGCCTTCCTGCGCCGCGTGGTCAACAGCCGGGCGTTCAGCAGCGCCGATCTGGATACCGCGTTGATCGAACGCGAGCACGAGGCGCTGTTCAATGCGCCCGGCTTGCCGCTGGAACTTGCCGCAGCGGGTGTTGCCGCCCACGCGCTGGAATACGAGGCGAAGCTCGAAGGCAATGATCCGTGGTCGCACCGCGACGGCTGGCGCATCCATGGCGGCGCGCGTCGACGCTTCGATCTGCTGATCGACAAGACCCACCATCTGGCGACGCTCGAGCGGCTGCACGATGGTGCGCTGCGTCTGGGCATGGGGCTGGGCGCAAGCGGCTCCGATTCGCAGCGCTGGGTCTTCACGGCGCGGCATCTGGGGGATGGCCGCCACGATGTGACGCTGGGCGAGCACCGACACACGGTGACGGTTCACGCCGTCGGCGAACAGCTGGCGATCTTCGCCGCTGGCGGCACCCTGGAACTCGACGATTTCGATCCGATCGCGCACGCTGCCGACGGCGCCGGCGAAGGTGGCCGCCTGACCGCACCGATGCCCGGCAAGGTGATTGCGCTGCTGGTCAAGGCCGGCGACACGGTCGCGGCCGGGCAGCCGCTGGCGGTGATGGAGGCGATGAAAATGGAGCACACGCTGAATGCGCCGCGCGACGGCGTGGTTGCCGAACTGCTGTACGCGATCGGTGACCAGGTGGCCGAAGGCGCCGAATTGCTGAAGCTGGAAGCCGCGGCCGACGCCGGCTGAAACCGCTCGCCGGACAACCCGGATCAACCGCCATTGCGTTGCGGCAGCGCTTGTTGCACGATCGGCCGATGCCTGCCAATCGCCTGATCCTGCACCGCGGTCGATCATTGCTTCATGCGCATCCTGCTCGCTGAAGATGAAAAGGAGCTGGCCAACTGGTTGGTGCGCGCGCTCGGCCAGGTCGGATTCCAGGTCGACTGGGTCGACGACGGACGCATGGTCCGGCGCAGCATCAAGGCCACGCGTTATGACGCGCTGATCCTCGATCTCGGCCTGCCCGGCGTCGGCGGCCACGAGATCCTGTCGGACCTGCGCGACGCCGGCGAACGCCTGCCGGTGCTGATCCTGACCGCGCGCGATTCGCTGATCGAACGCGTCAACAGCCTGCACGAAGGCGCCGACGACTTTCTGGCAAAGCCCTTCGAGCTGGCCGAACTGGAGGCCCGGCTGGTCGCGCTGATCCGCCGCGCGCGGGGCAGCGATCATCCGCGCTTTGCCTGCGGCCCGCTGGCCTACGACTCGGCCAGCAAGCAGTTCACGCTGGCGCACGAAACGCTGTCGCTGACGCCGCGCGAACACGCAGCGCTGCGGGCGCTGATCCAGCACAGCGGCCAGCCCTTGTCGAAGGCCGAATTGCTCGAACGCGTGTTTTCCGATGAGCAGGAGGTCAGCCCCGAGGCGATCGAGGTGCTGGTGCATCGCCTGCGCAAGCGCCTGGCCGAAAGTCCGGTCCAGATCACCACGCTGCGCGGCCTCGGCTATGTGCTCGAATGCGCCGACTGACGCTGGATTTCTGGCACCAGTTCAGTCTGCGGCGCAGCTTGCTGCTGGCGCTGTTTCCGGGCTTGGTGGGTGTGATCGGGGTCGAGTTGTGGTTGACCTGGCGCACCGCGGTCGAGGCTGCGAATGCGGCCTACGACCGATCGTTGTACGGCGCGATCAAGGCGATGGATTCCAACATCTCGACCGCCAGTGGCGGGCTCGGAGTCGAGCTGCCGTACGTGATGCTCGAGTTTTTTCAGTTGACCGCCAGCGGACGGGTCTATTACCGGGTCGCCACCGAACAGGGCCTGGTCGAGATCGGCAATGCCGACCTGCCGGCACCCGAGTCGGCACTGGTGACCGGGCAGCCGCAGTTCAGCGACGCCGTGTATTACGGTGATCCGGTGCGGATCGGCTCGTATGCACGCATGCTCGACCGCCCGCTGGCCGGCCAGATCGCGCCGCAACGGGTTGTCATCCAGATCGCCGAGACGCTGGAATCGCGCAACGAGTTCACCCGCAAGCTGGTGATCCAGGCGCTGTCGCGCGATCTGCTGCTGGTGATGGCGGCCTCCGGGCTGCTGGCGCTGGCGGTCGGCTGGGCGCTGCGGCCACTGGCCCGCTTGCATGACGAGGTCCGATCGCGCCTGCCCCAGGATCTGACGCCGATTTCGGCGCGCGGCATCCCGGCCGATGTGCGGCCGCTGGTCGAGGCGATCAACCACCATGTCGCACGCAACCGGCAGATGGCCGAAGCGCAGCGTCGATTTGTCGACGACGCCTCGCACCAGCTGCGCACACCGCTGGCCACCATGGCCACGCAGGTGGCCTACGCCTTGCGTGCAGAGCCGGCCGAGCAGGGCAACGCCTTGCTGGCAATCAAGGCGCAACTCGACGAGACGGTGCGCCAGACGAACCAGATGCTGGCGCTGGCGCGCACCGATACGGCCGAGATTGCAGCCGAACCGGTCGACGCCAGCCGGCTGGCCGAGGATCTGACCCGCCACTGGTGGAGCGAGGCGCGCGAGGCCGGCGTCGATCTCGGCCTCGAATCGCCCGACCAGGCGGTGTGGGTGATGGCACATCCGGGCCTGCTGAAGGAAGCCTTGTCGAATCTGCTGCACAACGCGATTCGCTATACGCCACGCGGCGGCCAGGTCACCGTCAAACTGGCGCGCTCGGACGCGACTGCAAGCCTCGCAGTCGTCGACAACGGGCCCGGCATCCCGCCGGACGAGCTGGCCCGGGCCGGTGAGCGCTTTTTTCGGGGCAGCAACACCGGCAAGCCGGGAACCGGTCTCGGACTGGCCATCGTGCGTTCGGTCGCCGCGCGGCTGGACGCCGCCCTGCTGCTGGAAGGCGGCCCGGATGGAGCCGGCCTCGCGGCGACCCTCGTGTTGAGACTGGTCAATCCGGCGCGCCAGGTCTTGGCGGACGTTCTGCGGGGTGATCAGGGTTAACACTGAGATTTCGCCGGAATTCTTGAAAGGCGATTGAAAGCGGCGGTTGGCTACATTGGCTGCATCCCTACCGACTTCCTGAAGTGGGGCGGTATCTACCCTTTTGGAGACAACCATGAATCGCAAATCCTCGCTGATCTCGCTGGTCCTTGCCGGGGCTGCCTTCGCGGCCGTCGCCGGTCCGCTCGACAAGACCGAATGCATCGCCCCGGCCAAGCCGGGTGGTGGTTTCGATCTGACCTGCAAGCTGGCGCAGTCCGCGCTGCTCGATGGCAAATACATTGCCGATCCGATGCGCGTGACCTACATGCCCGGCGGCATCGGCGCGGTGGCCTACAACGCGATCGTGGCGCAGCGTCCTGACGAGAACAACACCATCGTCGCCTTCTCGGGCGGCTCGTTGCTCAATCTGGCGCAGGGCAAGTTCGGCCGCTACAACGAGAACGACGTTCGCTGGCTGGCCGCGATCGGTGCCGACTACGGCGCGATCATCGTTGCCGAGAGCTCGCCGTTCAAATCGCTGAAAGACGTGATCGCTGCCGTCAAGGCCGATCCGACCAAGGTCGTATTCGGTGCTGGTGGCACGGTTGGCAGCCAGGACTGGATGAAGGCCGCGCTGACCGCCAAGGCCGCCGGCATCGACCCGAAAGGCATGCGATTTGTTGCCTTCGAAGGCGGCGGTGAAGCGATCACGGCGCTGCAAGGTGGCCACGTCCACGTTTATTCGGGTGATGCTTCGGAAGCTTCGCAGCAGCAGAAGGCCGGCTCGAAAATCCGCGTGCTTGCAGTGATGGCCGACAAGCGGCTGCCTGGCGATCTGGCATCGATTCCGACCGCCAAGGAGCAGGGCGTCGATATCGAGTGGCCCATCATCCGCGGCTTCTTCATGGGCCCCAAGGTCAGCAATGCTGATTTCAAGGTCTGGAGCGATACCTTCAAGAAGATGATGGACACCCCGGCCTACGACAAGCTGCGCGCCGAGCGGGGTCTGTTCCCGTTCGACCTGGTCGGTGCTGAGGCCGATGCCTACATGAAGAAGCGGGTCAACGAATACCGCAAGCTGGTCGTCGACTTCGGTCTGCCGGTCGCCAAATAAGGCAACAAAGACACGGCCGCCGATCGGGTGATCGCGCGGCTGCTGCCGAAGCATCGAGCCGGCGGGTGCGCCTGCTCATCCAGCCGCGGATCCCGCGGTTCTCATAACGGAGACATCCATGAGTGATCGCATCCTCGGTGCGGTGTGCGTAGCCGTGGCCATGGCCATGGCCTGGTTCGCACAGGCTTACGCGCCGGCCATTTCGTATGAACCGGTCGGCCCACGTGCCTTTCCGCGACTGCTGGCCGCCCTGATGGCGATCGGTGGAGCCTGGCTGGTCATCAAGCCGTCCATTGCCGAAAACCCGTTCAAGGCTGACACGGTCAAACTGATCGGCCTGAGCATCCTGACGATCTTCGTTTATGCCTTGCTGTTCCAGATCCTCGGCTTCACGCTGGCCACCGCATTGATGGCGGTACCGGTTGGAATGGCATTCGGTGGCAGTTGGAAACAGTCGCTGATCGGCGGCATTGGTCTCGGGCTCGGCCTGTTCCTGCTGTTCGACAAGGCACTCGATGTGGTGCTGCCGACCGGCCTTCTCAGCTTCATCCTCGGAGGCCGTTGATGGAAACCCTCAGTCACCTGGCGGACGGCTTTGTCATCGCGCTGTCGGCAACCAACCTGTTCGTCGCGGCGCTCGGCGCCTTTCTCGGCACCGTGGTCGGCATGTTGCCGGGCCTCGGTCCGATCAACGGCGTCGCGATCCTGATGCCGCTGGCGTTTGCGTTGAAACTGCCGCCTGAAACCGCGTTGATCCTGCTCGCTGCCGTTTATGTCGGCTGCGAATATGGCGGACGCATCTCGTCGATTTTGCTCAACGTGCCCGGTGATGCCGGCGCCATCATGACCACGCTCGATGGTTATCCGATGGCGCGCAAGGGCATGGGAGGGGTTGCCTTGTCGATCTCGGCCTGGAGTTCGTTTGTCGGCTCGATGGTCGCCACCATTGGCATCGTGATGTTCGCACCGCTTCTGGCCCGCTGGGCACTGGCCTTCGGCCCGGCCGAATATTTCGCGCTGATGTGTTTTGCCTTCGCCTGCATCGCCGGCCTGATGGGTGATGCACCGATGAAGGCGGCGCTGGCGGCGATCATCGGCTTGTCGCTGTCGACCATCGGCCTCGATTCGAACTCGGGTGTCTACCGCTTCACCGGCGACGACGTTCACCTGTCCGACGGCATTCAGTTCATCGTTGTGGTGATCGGTGTGTTCTCGATCAGCGAGATCCTGCTGATGCTCGAGCACCAGTTCAGCAGCGCCGGCATGATCAAGGAGACCGGCCGCAACCTGTTCAACTGGCTCGAGGTGAAGTTCACCTGGTGGGCGACGCTGCGCTCCAGCGTGGTCGGTTTCATCGTCGGTGTGTTGCCGGGTGCCGGCGCGACGATTGCCAGTGCGATGACCTACTCGATGGAAAAACGCATTGCCGGCGAAAGTGGCACCTTCGGTGACGGCGACATCCGCGGCCTGGCCGCACCGGAAGCTGCGAACAACGCATCGGCGGCCGGCTCGTTCGTGCCGATGCTGACCCTGGGTGTGCCGGGATCGGGCACCACCGCGGTGATGGTCGGCGCGCTGTCGCTGTACAACATCACGCCCGGACCGGCGCTGTTCACACAGCAGCCCGGGCTGGTGTGGGGCCTGATCGCCTCGCTGTTCGTTGCCAACATCATCCTGTTGTTCATCAACATCCCGCTGGTCGGTGTATTCACCAAGGTGCTGCAGGTGCCGAACTGGATGCTGGTTCCCGGCATCCTGGCGGTCAGCACGGTTGGTGTCTATGCGGTGCACGCCACCACCTTCGACCTGATGCTGATGGCCGGCTTCGGTCTGATGGGTTATCTGCTGCGCAAGCAGGGCGTGCCAATGGCACCGCTGATTCTCGGCTTCGTGCTGGGCGACATGATGGAGCAGAACCTGCGCCGCGCCTTGTCGATCACCAACGGCGAACCCGGCATCCTGTTCGAGAGCCCGATCTCGATCGGCCTGTGGGTCTGCGCCGCCGCGATGGTCATCGTGCCACCGCTGGTTCGCCAGTTCGGCCGCACCGGCCGAGCCGAAGTGACTCCAGTCTAGCCACCGTTCTGCAACAGTCTTTCGGCGCGCCAGCCGGCGCGTCGGGGGACAACTCGTCCCTTCGAAAGAGAGCAACGTCATGCAAATTACCGGAATGTTGTACGGATCGAGGCTGCTGAAGCTGGTCGATTTCCCGATCGCCGAAGTGCTCGGCCCGGATGCCTCGGAAAGCCAGATCAGTGACCTGATCAAGCGCCACGGCCAGGTCTTCGTGAAGCCGCTGTTCAAGGGTGGCGTCGGCAAGAAAGGCAAGTCCGGACTGATCGGGCGTGCGTCAGACCTGCGCACTGCGCTGGCCGAGAAGGAACGGCTGTATTTCGCGGAACACAAACACGGCAATGCGACCGCAAAAGCCAACGGCGTGACCTTCGAAGGCGGCGTGCCGGCTGAGCACGAGGTCTATTTCTCGATCACCGACGACACGCGCTTTCGCGCGCCGGCCATCACCATTACCCACCGTGGCGGGGTCGATATCGAGGAACTCGGCAAGGACGAGATCGTCACCGTGCCGTTCGACGCACTGACCGGGCTGAAGGCCTTCGTGATCGCCAATGCCCTGGCTGATATCGGCGCGCCGCGCGAGATCGTTTCGCCGCTGGTGCAGCACTTGCCGAAGCTGTGGGAGCTGATGCACCACTACGGCATGACCACGCTCGAACTGAACCCGATCCGCATGCGTCCGGACGGCAAGGGCCGGCTGACACCGGTGGCCTGCGATTTCAAGTGCGGCTTCGACCGCGACGATCCGCGGGTGGCCCGGCTCGGCCTGCCCGAGCACCTGTTTGCCGCCGATGTCGGCGCCTTCGAGCAGGAAGTCAACGAACTGCGCACCCACCAGGGCCAGTCGGATGTATTCGTGATCAATGAACAGGGAACCATTCTGGCGCCCACCTTCGGCGGTGGCGCGAACAGCCTGGTCACCGAGGTGCTCGGCGAGGCCGCGAGCATCAGCTCGGACTTCGGCGGCAATCCGCCGTACGAGAAAATGAAGGAGGTCGCGCGCATCTGCTACCGCCATTTCCTGAGGCAGAGCAACGTGTTGTTCATCATCGGCGGCAAGTCGAACAACACCGACATCCACGAGACGCTGCGCGCAATGGGGGACGCGCTGCGCGAGCATTTTTCGGCCAACGGCCCGACGCCCCTGTATGTGGTGGTCGGCCGCGGTGGGCCGAATCTGATTCGCGGCTTCGGCGCACTCGCCGATACCTGCGATTCGCTCGGCGTGCCGTATCGCTTCTTCGGTTTCGACAGCGCGATCTCCGAGGTCGTCAACTATGCCAAGAAGGTCGATGAGTGGATGAAGGCCGGCGGGCGCGAGGTGATCGCACAACGACTGGGGATCGGGCTTGGTCTGGCGGCTGCGGCCGAAGGAGCATCAGCATGAACGCGCAAGGAATCGCCGGCTTTCCGTATTACCTCGGCATCAACTCGTTGACCGATCTGGCCAGCCGTGGCGACCGTGTCTGCGTGCTCAACATCCTGGGCGGTGAATCACGCCAGGTGACGCCGACCAGCCATGTCTTCTCGGGCGGCAACGTCGTGTTCGGTACCTCACCGGGCCGCGGCGGCCAGAAGCTGAAAACCGCCGCTGGCGACATTCCGGTCTTCAACAACGTGCGTGAAGGCCTGAATGCAGGGATCAACTTCAATGTTGGCGTGGTCTATCTGCCGCCGTCGGGTGTGCGCGATGGCGTGGCCGAACTGATCCGCGTCAATCCGGGTCTGAAGAAGATCGTCATCGTCACCGAGAAGATCGCGGTGCACGATGCGCGCGAGATTCGCGCAATGGCGCAAGGCGCCGCTGTCGACGTGATCGGTGGCAACTGCCTCGGCGTGGCCGACTCCTGGAGCCGGGTACGCATCGGCGGCGCGCTTGGCGGTGACTTTCCCGACGAGACGCTGGTGCAGGGCACGGTCGCGATCTTCTCGAATTCGGGCGGCTTCACGACCACGATTGCGCAGTATCTGGGTACCGAGGGTTGGGGCACGACCACGCTGGTGTCGTCCGGCAAGGATGTCTACATCCACTACGGTGCACGCGACTTTGCACATGCATTTCGCAACGACGGCCGCTCGCGTGCGGCGGTGCTGTATGTGGAGCCGGGTGGCTATTACGAGCGCGACGTCGATTTCGGCAAACCGGTTGTCGCCTGTGTGGTCGGCCGCTGGAAAGCCAAGCTGACACGTGCGGTCGGTCATGCGGGCGCCATGGCCGGCGCTGGCGACAGCGCGCAGGACAAGGAGCGCTGGTTCATGCAGGCCTTCGGCGTCGACGCCTTGTTCACGCCCGAGAATCCGGTGGTTTCGCGCAAGGGCGCGGTCGTCACCAACATCGCGCACATCCCTGCCGCATTGACCGCGGTGATGGCGGCGGGCGGCGCCAAACCCGACTTCGCGCTGCGCGGCAGCCTGTCGCTGAAACCCTGGATGAGCAACGACCAGGGCATCGCGCTGCCGGCGGAGCTGGCGCTGGAACGGGTGACTGCGCCCGAGCCTTATGCGGCGCAGATCGCGGTGCTCGGCCAGCAGGTCGGGGCGGTGATCGCGCGGCAGAACATGAAGGACAAGTCGGGCGCTTCGGTAATGGACGGCAAGACCCAGGTCACGTCGGTGCATGGGCATTCGGTGCTCGATCTGGCACTGCAGCCGTTGCAGGCCAATTTCGCGCTGCCGCTGGTGCACGAGGCGGCGGGCCCGAACGACCGCGCGATGCTCGATATCGCGGTCGCCGGTGAAGTGAATCTGGTCGGGGACCCGATTCTGGTGGCGGTCGACGCGGCGCGCTCGGCCGGCAACTCGCCCAATACCGTGATGGCCGCGGCAGCCGCGATCGTCGGCCCGAAACGTGTCGAGCGTGCACTGGCCTGCACGCGCGCACTGATCGACCTGTTTGCCGGTTCCGGCCTGCAGGAGGGCCATCATGTCGACTTCGACAGCTCGGCCATCGTGATCGACGAAGCAAGGCGGGCACTGTTCACCGCGCGCGCCGACGAAGCCTCGGATACCCATCCGGCGGCGATGCTGAAGGCGGTCAAGGCGCGCGAGGCGAAATCGGTCTTCCTCGACTTCCTGCTGCGGCTGGATGTGCCGCTGTCGCGCGATGCGATCCTGGCCGCCATCGCGACGACGATCGCCTGGGGGCCGCTGATGCGCAAGCGGATCAGCCGCCTGACAGCCGAAACGCTGCCGTGGTACCTGCGCCTGTACGGTGTGATGATCGGCGCGACGATTCCGGCCGAACGGCACCAGTGGGGCGTGCTGGCCGGCATTCCGCAGGCCGAACGTTATGGCTCGTGGACGATGGCTGACCTTTGTTATCTGGCGATGACCGGTCAGAAGCCGACCACCGAACAGGCGTTGCCGCTGCAGATGCTGATCGGTCTGTTGATCTCGAACGGCCCGGGTTCGATTTCGGCGCAGGGCGCGAAGGGTGCGGTATCGGCCGACGGCCCGCAGACACCGGGTCGGGTGCAGATCAACAAGGCGATGGTGGGTTTCCTGACACACACCGGCTACAGCCACGGCGGCAACGGCTTCGAAGGCATGGCCTTCCTGTTGCAGCAGTTCAAGGGTCAGCCGTTGCAAAACCCGAACGACCCGAATCACGGGCTCGACCTGAAGGCGATGGCGACCGTTTTTGCCAAGGCCTATAAGGGGGAGAAGGGGGCGGCCAAGGAGGCGGGCAGCGAATTGCGCGCGCTGCCTGGTGTGCACCATCCGGTCTTCAAGGGCAAGCCGGTCAACCACGATCCGCGCGAAGTGTTCATCGCCGATTTCATGGCCGAGCGTGGTCAGTACAACATCTTCCATGCCTTCTACCGCGAACTGGTGCAAGCCTTGTACGCGCAGGGTGCGACACCGTATGTGTTCTGCGTCAACATCGACGCGGTGATCGCCGCGCTGCTGTTGTCGCTGCTGTGGACCGACTACACGGCCGGCGTCTTGAACGAGCGCGACCTCGAGACCGCCGCGTTCACGGTTTTCCTGTATGGCCGGATGATCGGCGCCGCCGCCGAGATCGACGACCACCTGAACCGCGGCCGTAAC
>JANNNE010000044.1:0-3120 GCA_031398385.1 Ideonella sp. | reverse complement strand
GGCACGTTGTCGTAGGCGCGCTTGAGCGTGGCCTGCAGGCGCTGGAGTTGCAGCGCCTCGATTTCGTCGCGGCTGGCGCGCTCGATGGGGTCGAGTTCGGCGGGGGTCGGATGCAGTCGGGGCATGGTGAGCTCGCTGGGGTGTGGGAGTGGAAGGGGCTGGCGCCCGGTGTTGAGACGGCAGTGGCGTTCAGGTGTCGTGGAAGCTGCGGCCGCCGGCCACCTTGCGGCGCAACAGCACCGAAGTGCGGTAGCGGTAGCCGCCATAAGCGGCGGCAAGGTGGTCGAGCACGGTCAGCACGTGGCGCCGGCCGACCGCCGCGAGCGTGGCGCGGATGCCGGCGATGGCGCTGGCAGCCGCACCCGGCTTGAGGTCGAGCAACCAGACCGGGTGCCCGGCGACGGCGGCGATCTGCGCGATGCCGGCACCCATGGCGCCGGCACCGATGACGGCCACCGGGGCGTGGCGTGCGATGGCGGCGGTCATCGCTTCAGGACCCCACAAAACGCGGCGCGCGCTTGGCCAGGAAGGCGGCCACGCCTTCGCGGTAGTCGGCGCTGTGGCCGAGCTCGCGCATGAAGTCGCGCTCCAGGTCCAGCTGCGCTTCCAGCGTGTTAAGGGCGCTGGCCTGCAGCGCCTGCTTGGTGCGCGCCAGGCCGAGTGTCGGCGCCTGCGCGAAGTGGCGGGCGAGCTTGTCGGTCTCGGCGGCCAGCTGGTCGTCGTCGACACATTGCCAGATCAGCCCCCAGGCCGCCGCCTGCTCCGCGCTGAGCTTGTCGCCCAGCATTGCCAGCGCCGTGGCGCGCGCGCTGCCCAACAGTCGCGGCAGGAAGTAGGTGCCGCCGGTGTCGGGAATCAGTCCCAGTTTGCAGAACACCTCGACGAAACTCGCCGAGCGCGCAGCCAGCACGATGTCGCAGGCCAGCGGCAGGTTCGCACCGGCGCCGGCGGCCACGCCGTTGACGGCGCAGATCACCGGCATCGGCAGCGCCCGCAAGGCCAGCACCAGCGGGCCGTAGTACTTGTCGATCGATGCACCCAGGTCGACCGCTGCGGCGCCCGGCGCCACTGCGCGGTCAGACAGGTCCTGCCCGGCGCAGAAGCCACGGCCGGCGCCGGTGAGCACCAGCACGCGCAGGCTCTTGTCGGCCTGCACCTGCACCAGCGCATCGCGCAGTGCTTCGTGCATCTCGACGTTGAAGCTGTTGAGCCTGTCGGGCCGGTTCAGCGTGATGCGCGCGATGCCGTCGGCGCGTTCGAACAACAGGGTGTCGGAGGCCATCGCTTCAGTTGTCCTGGTCGAAGTCGAGCACGACGCTGTCGGTCACCGGGAAGGCCTGGCAAGAGAGCACGAAGCCGCGCGCAATCTCGTAGTCCTCGAGCGCGTAGTTGGCGTCCATCTCGAGCTTGCCCTCCACCACCTTGCAGCGGCAGGTGGAGCAGACGCCGCCCTTGCACGAGTACCGGATGTCGATGCCCTGCTTCAGGCCGGCCTCGAGCACCGACTCCTTGTCCTTCTCCATCGTGAAGCTGCGGTGGCTGCCGTCAATGATCAGCGTGACCTCGCAGTCCTGCTTGCCGATGACGGGGCGCACATGCTGCTCGTGGCGCGCTTTCGGGATGCTGGCGGCGAACAGCTCGACCTTGATGTTGTCCTTGGCCATGCCGTGCGCCTGCAGCGCCTCGGCCACGTCGTGCATCATTCCTTCGGGGCCGCAGACAAAGGCCGCGTCGTGGTCGGCGACGTTGATCCAGCGCTCGAACAGCTGATCGCACTTTTCGCGCGTGATGCGGCCGTTGAAGAGGTCGATGTCCTGCTGTTCGCGACTCATCACATAGACGATGTTCAGGCGCTCACCGAACACGTCCTTCAGCTCGGCGAGCTCCTCGCGGAAGATCACTGCCGCCGACGAGCGGTTGCCGTAAACCAGCGTGAAGCTCGAATGCGGCTCGGCCTGCAGCGTCGTCTTCACGATCGACAGCATCGGCGTGATGCCGCTGCCGGCTGCAAAGCCGAGATAGAGCTTGTGGTGCTCGGGCGACAGCGGCAGGTTGAAATGCCCCATCGGCGGCATCACCTCGATGCTGACGCCGGGCTTGAGCGTGTCGTTGGCCCAGGTCGAGAACTGCCCGCCCGGCGTGCGCTTGATGGCCACACGCAGGTCGACATCGTGCACCGCGGAGCAGATCGAATACGATCGGCGCAGATCCTGGCCGTTGACCTGCGCGCGCAGCGTCAGGTGCTGGCCCTGCGTGAAGGCGAAGCGCTCGCGCAGCGACGGCGGCACCGCGAAGGTGGCGACGATGGTGTCGCGCGTTTCCTGGCGTACGTTGGCGACCGACAGTGGATAGAACTTGCTCATGATTGAATTTGGAGCTGGTGCTCGATGGGGTTGGCGTCAAGCGTCTCAATGGCACTTGAAGTAGTCGAATGGCTCTTTGCAGGCTTCGCAGACGTACAGCGCCTTGCACGGTGTCGAGCCGAACTGGCTGGTCAGCTTCACCTGCGTTGAAGCGCACAGCGGGCAGGCCAGGCCGGCGGGCGCAGGCGGCATCGCCGGGCGCTGGCCGCGGCCGATCTCGCCGATGGTGATGCTCTGCGTCGCAGCCAGGCCGATCGGCGGCGCGATGCCGTAGTCGCGCAGCTTGCGCTTGCCGTCTTCGCTCATCCAGTCCGTCGTCCAGGCCGGCGTGATGCGTGTCTCGAGCCGCACACGCGGCAGGCCGCGGCTTTGCAGCGCGTCGACCACGCTGCGTGCGATGACGCCGGTGGCCGGGCAGCCCGAATAGGTGGGCGTGATCGTGACGACACATTCGGCGGCGTCGCCGCTGCCCTGCCACTGCACCTCGCGCACGATGCCCAGGTCGACGATCGAGATCACCGGGATCTCGGGGTCTTCGACCTCGGCCAGCCAGGCCCAGATCTGCTCGACAGGGGTATCAGCGGCTGCGGTGTGTGCTGCGGTAGTCATGGTGCCCTGCCTACCACTGCGCGCCGGGGTAGGCGCGCTGCAGAAACTGCATCTCGGCGAGCAGGAAACCCAGGTGCTCGCCATGCCGGCCCTGTTTGCCGCCCTTCTGCATCCACGCCTCTGGCGCAGGCAGCTTCAGCGTGGCTTC
>JANNNE010000042.1:0-12518 GCA_031398385.1 Ideonella sp. | reverse complement strand
CAAGCCACGGCCCGGCGCATCCAGCACCAGCCCGTCCTTTTTCAGCAGGCGCAAGGCCTGCAGCACCGGTTGCCGCGAGACGGCAAAACGTTCGGCCAGGTCTTCCTGCGTGATGCGTGAACCCGGCGTCAGGCTGCCATCGCTGATCGCGTCGAGCAAGGCGCGATAGACCTGATCGACCAGGTCAGGAGCGGTCTGGAGCTTGAGGA
The DNA here is from genome assembly GCA_031398385.1 of Ideonella sp. Classification (GTDB taxonomy): domain Bacteria; phylum Pseudomonadota; class Gammaproteobacteria; order Burkholderiales; family Burkholderiaceae_C; genus Ideonella_A. The sequence continues at coordinate 12,309 of JANNNE010000042.1, read as the reverse complement.
GTTGCGCGGTCATCTTGTCTATGGATTCTGTATACAGTACTCGGGATCTCGATGTCGTGCAACCGGGATTTCCCGGCTCTCGGCGGGTCGACGCCTGCAAGGGATGGTGTGGCCCGCTGCTGGTCAGCGCCTGCCGGGCCGAAAAAACATGCACACCGGCTGGCGTCACGACAGGGCACCACGCGTCGATGCGGGCGCTCGGGGGCGAACGGATCACCGCGCCAGAGCGCTGCCATCGATTCGCCACCCGACAGCGGCGGCGTGGCTTCAGAACATGTCCGGGTCCGGACAAGCCCGCGCAACCTGCGCCAAGGTGGCATCATTGCAGCACACCCGGCTGTCGTCGCCTCGCAAGCAAACCAGCTCGTCGCGCGGGGCACCAGCGCTCGCACCACGAGAAGGCAGGATCACTGGCAAATGGCAAACCAGGACGATTTGACCAACGGTTTCGATCCCGAGACGCGTTACAGGCTGCTTGTCGACGCCGTGATCGACTATGCCATCTACATGCTCGACCGAGATGGTCGCGTGGCGAGCTGGAACTCGGGCGCGCAGCGACTGAAGGGATATCGCGAGGATGAGATCGTCGGCCAGCACTTTTCGCGCTTCTACACGCCCGAAGACCGCAGCGCCGGGCTGCCGGATCGAGCCTTGAACATCTCGGCGCGGGAAGGACGCTTCGAGGCCGAGGGCTGGCGGGTCAGGAAGGACGGGGGTCGCTTCTGGGCACACGTGGTCATCGATCCCATTCTCGGACCGGATCAAAGCCTGCTCGGTTACGCGAAGGTGACGCGGGACCTGACCGAGCGGCGTGCCGCCGAAGCGTCGTTGCGACAAAGCGAAGAGCAATTCAGGCTGCTCGTCGAAGGTGTGACCGACTACGCGCTGTACATGCTCAGCCCCGCCGGCATCGTGACCAACTGGAATGCCGGCGCGCAACGCATCAAGGGTTATCAGCCGGCAGAGGTGATCGGCACCCATTTCTCACGCTTCTACCGCGACGAGGATCGCCTGGCCGGGCGACCGGTGGCCGCACTCGCCACGGCGGCGGCTGAAGGACGGTTCGAGAGCGAAGGTTGGCGCCTGCGCAAGGACGGCACGCAGTTCTGGGCCAACGCGATCATCGATGCGATCCGCGACCCCGACGGACAGCTGCTCGGATTCGCGAAGGTCACACGCGACATGACGGAAAGGCGCAGCGCGCAACTCCAGCTCGAACGCGCCCGCGAGGAGTTGTTCCAGGCCCAGAAGCTCGACGCGATCGGGCAACTGACCGGCGGCGTGGCGCACGACTTCAACAACCTGCTGATGGTGGTGCTGAACAGTCTGGAATTGCTCAGGCGCCACATTCCCCAGGAGGAAAAAACGACCCGCTTTATCGACAACGCGGTGCAGGGTGTCAAGCGCGGCGTGACGCTGACGCAGCGCATGCTGGCCTTCGCGCGGCGCCAAGAACTGACGCCAGTCGCGGTGCAACTCGACAGCCTGGTTCGCGACATGCGCGAGCTGATCGAGAGCTCCATCGGCTCGACGATACGGCTCGAGCTCGCCTTCCCTGCCCGACAGCCGCGCGTCCTGGTCGATGCCAATCAGCTCGAACTCGCGCTGCTCAACCTGGCACTCAACGCCCGCGACGCGATGCCCGACGGTGGGACGTTGACGATCTCGACGCGTGAAGAGACGGTCGACAGCGCAACGGGCGGTTCGCCCGGCGACAAGCAGGTGTGCCTGTCGATCGCCGACAGCGGCAGCGGCATGTCCGAGCACACGCTGGTGCGCGCCATGGAGCCGTTCTTCACCACCAAGGGCGTGGGAAAAGGCACCGGCCTGGGGCTGCCGATGGTGCACGGCCTGGCCGCCCAGTCGGGCGGCCGTTTTCTGCTTCGCAGTTCGGAGGGCGTCGGCACAACAGCCGAACTGTGGCTTCCGGTCGCCCCGGCCATCGACGACACCCTGACAGCGCATCCGCCGATGCCGGATGTGCCAGAGAGCCGCTCGATGGTCGTCGTTGCCGTCGACGACGACGCCCTGGTGCTCGCAGGGACCGTCGCGATGTTGGAAGAGCTTGGGCACACGGTGCTTGCCGCGACGTCCGGGCAGCAGGCGCTCGATCTCGTGCTGGCTGATCCGCGGGTGGGCATGGTCGTCACCGATCATGCGATGCCGAACATGACCGGAACCGAACTCATCACCAGGTTGAGGACGTCGAATCCGGGCATGGCCACCGTTCTGGCGACCGGTTTTGCCGAGACACTTCGCGGCCTCGATCCACCGGCGATCAAGCTCGCCAAGCCATTCGGACAAGACGAATTGGCCGCAGCGATGCGTCAGGCGCTGCTGTTGGCGGGCGGCGCGGCACAGCGGGCCGCCGTGAATGCGGCGGATTCATCGTGATGCGGCCGGTCCGATTGACCGGGACGCCGCGGGCAGCAGGGCCGAGCGCCAATGCTGCGTAGACTGCGACAGCTCGCCGATTTGCGTCTCGACAAGCTGTCCGCGCGAGCCGAATGACAGCGTCGTCGGCAGGCCTTCGCGGCCGAGACAGGCGGCAATCGCCGCAGCGGACTCACCCTGCTTGACGACACCGATCTCGACATGCGGATCGGTGGGCTGGGCCCGCGGCTCATCGACCGGCGCGAGCATCCAGCTGCGCCGCCTGCGTGGCGCGCTCGACCGCCATTCCCGCGGTGAAGCCGTGAACCACCGTCGATGCGACGATGGTGAAGGCGACCGTTGCCCACAGCGAACCCTTGTCAGCCATCTCGATGTGGCTGGTCGCGTAGGCGACGTAGTAGATCGAGCCGATGCCGCGGATGCCGAAGAAGGCAACTGCCGCGCGCTCACGACGCGACACGCATGCCGGCCCGCTCAGCGAAAGCCAGGCGGTCAGCGGGCGGATGACCAGGATCAGGGCCAGGCCGATGGCCATACCGACCCAGCTCAGGTGCGGCCACAGTTGAGGCAGCACGGCGCCGAGTGCCAGCAACAAAACGGCTGTCAGTACATGTTCGATCGACTGGACGAAATCGTGCAGCTTGGCGTGGAAGCGATGGCGCGATTCCTGCCGGCGCAGCGTCAGACCGGAGACAAAGGCAGCAATGAAGCCATAACCTTCGACCGTTTCCGTCAGCCCGTAGACGAGCAGTACGCCGGCAAAGGCGGTCAGAGCGGCATTGGTCGTCGCCAATGCATTGCCGCGCGGCCAGCCGAACATGATCTTGCCGAGCAGCCAGCCGAGCACGACACCAGCCACCGTGCCGACGACGATGCGGTACAGGACATCCCACATCAGCCAGTCTTTGATCAACGCCCCATCCACCTGCCCCGCCGCAGCAATGGCCATCGCGAGATAGACGAACGGAAATGCCAGGCCGTCGTTCAGGCCGGCTTCGGTGGTCAGGGTGAACCGGACCGGATGTTCTCCGCCCTCGAGCGGCGGGCCGACCTGGACATCTCCGGCCAGCACCGGGTCGGTCGGTGACAAGACCGCCCCGAGCAGCAGTGCACCGGCCAGCGTCATCGAGGCGAACGCCCAGCCTGCCAACGCCACTGCGGCAATGCACAGCGGCATGGCAATCACGAGCAGGCCGATGGTCGGACGCCACTGAGCGCCATCCCACAGCTTGTCGATCCTCATGCCGACGCCGAACAGGCCGACGACGACGCAAATCTCGCTGACGATTTCCCACGGCTTGGGAACTGCGACCGGGTCGATGCTCTTGCCGACTCCGAGCAGCCCGAGGCTCGCAAAACCGAAGCCGATCAGCAGCGCCGAGGCTGCGGGTTCCCGCCCCGATACAAAGCGCGGCAGCCAGTAGGCGCCGGTGACCGCCAGCCCGATCGCAACCAGGATCAGGTGATAGCCCGAAACATCGTAGGTCATGGTGACGGGTGGATCACGCCAAGGCGGCAGTCGACCTGCATGCTCGGCAGTCTGGCGGGAGACACGAACACGGGGCTGCAGGCGATCGGGCCCTGACTGCGCGAGCCTCGCGACAGGCGTGCACGCAAGCCGCCCTGCCATTGGCCGACAAGCAGCGAGCGACGCCGACAGCTTGCCCCGTGATCGATTGTCGGTTTCATGTGGGCATGTTCCAGTGGACCGGTGTCGTCAGCGTGCTGCCTTGTTCCAGTATCGGCCAGGAGCGCAGATCCAGATCCGCTGTAGGACTCGGCCGCACCGCAGACCCAGGTGAGCCAGCAGGCGCCGCCGCACGGCAACCAGCCGGTCGACCAGCGCGCTCGGTGCAGCACCGGCTGCCGCCCCATTCGTTTGGGCGCCAGTTGCTGCTGGGCCCGGGTGAGAAACCCATGACGAGCCAGGCCAGGGCAGTCGAGAGCCGTTGGTTACTGCGTTCGACTTCGTGCGGCGGGCATCATCGGGTCGGCGCAGCGGCAGCACGAAGTCGGGCCAGGCGCTGGCCGAGCGTGGCCTGGGACAATTCGCCGATGCGCGTGTCGACCAGCCGTCCGCTCGCATCGAAAAACAGCGTCGTTGGCAAGGCGCGGTGGCCCAGCGCCGCGCCGGTGCGGCTCTGCGGGTCGACCAGCACCTGACGCAATGTCAGGCCTTCCCGACCGAGATAGGCGGTGATCGCCGGCGTCGATTCGCCCTGGTTGACCAGGACGATATCGACGTCGGGATGGTCCTGTTGTGCCTGCTGCAGCACCGGCATCTCGCGCCGGCACGGTGCACACCAGGTGGCCCAGAGGTTGATCACGGTAGGCCGGCCGACGTAATCGACCAGCGCCACCGGTTTGCCGTCGAGCGAACTCAGGACCACCGGCGGCAGCGGCACCACGGTTGCCGACATCAGCAGCGTCCACACATTGCCGAGCAGCAACACCGCCCCGGTGGTTGCAGCAGCGGCCATCACCGGCTTGCGAAGCCCCACCTGCCGACGCGCGCGGTAAAGCCCGAACAATAAGGCCGCCGCCACGCCAGCGAATGGCTCCCAGCCACCGTCGCGGATGTCGAGGATGCTCAGCGGTTGGTCGACATAGGGCTCGCGCCATTGCAAGACAAAGGCAAGCCGCGCCGCGACGACGCCGACCAGCAGCATCGAGGTCAGCGTCGAATCGATGCTGGCCGCGGCTTCGCCGTTACGTGCCAGCCGAGTCGCGACATAGCTCCCGAGCAGGATTGCCGCCAGCGTCAGCAACACCCCGTACGGCAGCGAAAGCGGCCCGATCTGCAAGGATTGATTCATGCCGGATTTTCCACCACCGACGTCGCACGCGCCGATCCTCGGATGTGTCGGGCGAGCCCGTAGACTGTCGGACCACTTACCCCGATCAGGAGACCGTTCATGGCCCGCGACACCTCTCAATGGCGCTTCGAAACCAAATCGGTCCACGCCGGCTACGAGCCCGAGCCGACCACCCATTCGGTGGCGGTGCCGCTGTACCAGACGGTGGCCTACGCGTTCGACAACGCGCAACACGGTGCCGACCTGTTCGACCTGAAGGTGGCCGGCAACATCTACACCCGGATCATGAATCCGACCCAGGCGGTACTCGAGGAACGGGTGGCCGCACTCGAAGGCGGCCTCGCCGCGCTGGCACTGGCGTCCGGCCAGGCGGCGGTCACCTACGCGATCCAGACCATCGCCGAAGCCGGTGACAACATCGTATCGAGCAGCGCGCTGTATGGCGGCACCTACAACCTGTTTGCCCACACCCTGCCGCAATACGGCATCGACACGCGTTTCGCCGACTACCGTGATCCGGCCAGTTTCGAGCCGCTGATCGACGATCGCACCAAGGCGATGTTTGTCGAGTCGATCGGCAACCCGTCGGGCAACGTGACCGACATCGCGGCGATGGCCACGATCGCGCACCGCCACGGCATCCCGCTGATCGTCGACAACACCGTGCCGAGCCCCTACCTGTGCCGACCGTTCGAACACGGCGCCGACATCATCGTGCACTCGCTGACCAAATACCTCGGCGGCCACGGCACCAGCATCGGCGGGGCCATCGTCGACTCCGGCAAGTTTCCGTGGGCCGAGCACAAGCAGCGTTTCAAACGCCTCAACGAGCCCGACGTCAGCTACCACGGCGTGGTCTACACCGAGGCGCTGGGCCCGGCGGCCTACATCGGACGCGCCCGGGTGGTGCCGCTGCGCAACATGGGCGCGGCAATCTCGCCGTTCAACGCCTGGCAGATCCTGCAAGGCATCGAGACACTGGCGCTGCGCATGGATCGCATCTGCAGCAACACGACCGCGGTAGCGCAGCACCTGGAACAACACGCCAAGGTCGAGTGGGTCAACTATGCCGGGCTCGAAAGCCATGCCGACCACGCGCTGGTGCAATCGATGATGGGCGGCCGCGCGTCGGGCCTGCTGACCTTCGGCGTCAAGGGCGGACGCGCCGGCGGCGAACGGTTTCTCGATGCATTGCAGCTCTTCACGCGGCTGGTCAACATCGGCGACGCCAAGTCGCTGGCAACGCATCCGGCGTCGACCACGCACCGCCAACTGTCGCCCGACGAACTGAAGACCTCGGGCGTCACCGAAGAAACGGTGCGGCTGTGCGTGGGAATCGAGCACATCGACGACCTGAAGGCCGATCTGGAACAGGCGCTGGCGGCGGCTTGAGGGCTTTCACGAGGGCGGTTCGAGGTCCGGCCTGGCGTTTAGTGGTTGCCACCCTCGCGGCCAGGATTCTTCCGGCCGGCATGCTACGGGATGGTCGGCGACCATGTACCGAACGGCTTCTGGAAGCAGCTGATGTTCCCGTTCACCTGGAAGAGCGGGTCCGGCGGCTGAAGTCGATCCATGCCCGGATCTCCTGGCTCTCGGCCTTGATGAATCGCGACATTCGTTGATCGATTAGCGCGGATCACCTCAGGTCTGCCGGTCGTCGACGGCCGCGATTTCGTCGAATCAAGAGCCTCGTGACCGCCGACCTTCTGCGAGAATTCGCAGCCCGGCAAGGGCTTGTGACGTAGAGGCACCGCTTCTGATGGACCTTTCCCTTTCCAGGCTGCGCGGAACGAGCATCGGCAGCCACCTGTTTGTGCTGGCGCTCGGCGCGGTGCTGCCGGTAGTGCTTTTCGCCACCGGGCTGGCATTCATCCAGGCCCGCGAGGAACGAGAGACTTTTGAGCGCGGCATGCACGACCGCGTGGTCGCGATCAACAGCGCGATCGACGCCGAACTGCGCGCCACGGTCGCCGCGCTGCGCGCCCTGGCCGAGAGCCAGAGCCTGCTTGACGGTGACCTGGCGCGTTTTCACTCGCTCGCCCGGCGCCTGAAGCAGGTCCAGCCCGACTGGCTGACCGTGATCCTGGCCGCACCGGATGGCACGCAGCAGGTGAACGCGAAGCGACCCCTGGATGCCGATCCGCTGGGCACCGAAGAGCTCGTCAGCTTCGAGGCGGTGCTGCGCACCATGCAGCCCGCCATCGGAAGCCTGTCGGCAGGCCCTCGCAATCTGCAGCAAGCCTTTCCGGTACGGGTTCCGGTTCTGCGCGAGGGGCGACTGGCTCATGTGCTCACGGCGGTAGTCGATCCGGTTGCGATCTCGCGGATCCTGCGCGAACAAGGCATGCCCGATGATTGGGTCGCGTCGGTCGTCGACCGTCAGCTGCTGCAGGTGGCGCGCCAGTACCGGGGTCAGGTGCAGGTCGGCGTGACCGTCGCGCCGGCGTTTCGTGCTGCACTGACCTCCGGCGCGACCCAAGGCGCCTACCAGGGCACGACACTGGAATCGACCCCCTCGTACGTGACCTGGCGGCGTTCGGCGTTCAGTGGCTGGTCGGTCGGGATCGGCGTACCCGCGCGCAGCGTCGAGGCCAGTGCGTGGCGCGTGCTGATCCTGGGCCTGTTCGGGATTGCCGCGTCGCTGGCGCTGGCGTTGTTGCTGGCGCGGTTTCTCGGTCGTCGGATCAGCGAGCCGGTGGCCTTGCTCGCTGCCCAGGCACACGCGCTGCGGCACGGAGACAGCTGGACGCCATCGCAGCCCGGCCGCGACGGCGCTCCGCCCTCGGGCCCTCGGCCGACGCAGCCCGCGCCGCCCCACGGGCTGCAGCCTGGGGGCGCCGACCAGCCGGCACTCGACATGCGCGAGCTGAATGAACTGCAGCGGGCCCTCGCCGATGCAGCCCGCGCGATGCAGGCGCTCGCCGAGGCCCGCCGGAATGCCGAGAGCGCGAACCGCGCGAAGGACGAATTTCTGGCCATGCTGGGGCACGAGTTGCGCAATCCGCTGAGTGCGATCACCACCGCCGCCCAGGTGCTGCGCATCCGGCCCGATGGTCCCGCCGCGGCCAACGCACAGCAGGTGTTGCAGCGCCAGGCCGTGCACCTGACGCGGCTGGTCGATGACCTGCTCGACGCCAGCCGTGTCAGCCTGGGCAAGATCGAGCTGCATCGACGGCCGCTCGATCTCACCGCCCTGGTGGATCGGGTCGCCTCTCAAGTCGTCGCCGGCTCGCCGAAGCATCGTCTCGACATGCGGCTGGAGGCGGCCTGGGTTTCGGGCGACGACACCCGGCTCGAGCAGATCGTCACCAACCTGCTGAGCAATGCGGTGCGCTACTCGCCCGACGGGGGCGTCATCCGCTTGCAGCTGGCAAGGTCCGCCGACGCAGTGTGCCTGACGGTGCGCGACGAAGGCATCGGCATGGACCTTGAGTTGCTGCATCGCGTATTCGACCTGTTCGTCCAGGGCGAGCGCGGTGCCGCGCGATCACAAGGCGGACTGGGCATCGGCCTGACCCTTGCGCACCGGCTTGCCTTGCTGCACGCCGGGCAGCTCGAGGCGCACAGCGACGGTGAAGGCCGCGGCAGCACCATCACGCTGACGCTGCCGGCCATCGAGTCGCCAGCGGAAAGCGATTCAGTAACGACTTCGGACGTCAGCGGGCAGGCCGGGCCCCTGGCGGTGCTGCTGGTCGACGACAATGACGATGGGCGCGCCATGCTGCGCGAATGGCTGGAGGCTGCCGGCCATCGTGTCACCGAGGCCGCGGACGGGCTGCAAGCGCTGGACCGCGCCGCCACCGGGGCGTTCGACGCCGCCTTGATCGACATCGGCCTGCCCGGCATGGACGGCCTGCAGGTCGCTCGGCGGATACGCGGCATGGGCCCGCGGTTCGCGCAGATGCCGCTGATCGCGATCACGGGTTATGGCGCGCCGCAGGACCGCGCGCGCAGCCTGGCGGCCGGCTTCGACCTGCACCTGGTCAAGCCGATTGACGGGCCGGCCTTGCTCGATGAGTTGCAGGCCCTGCTGCAGCGGGCGCACGCTGTCGAGTTGTCGAATCAGCCGCCCTCGCCCGACCGGAGCCTCACCGGCGCCTGAGCGCAGCGAGGATTGCGGCGTCGCCGAGGCGAGCCGCATACGCAAGCGCCGACTGGCCTTGCCGGTCGGGCCGGCCGGGGTCGGCACCAGCGGCCAGCATCAGTTCAACCGCCGGCAGGTTCGCGCGCTGCACGGCATGGATTAGCGCGCTGCGCCCGCCGGCATCCACCTCGGCATCGGCGGGCTGCGATTGCAGGAGCTGGCGGATGCGCACCAGATCACCGGCCTCGACAGCCGCGATCAGGCCATCGGCGCGCCAGGCGGCCGCTGGCGCCAGCGACTCGGCCTTGGCTTGCCCTTGCCCTTGCGCTTGCCCGAAGGTTCGGGATTGCCCTTGCCCTTGGGCTTGGGCATCGGGGCGGTCGTTGCCGAGATCGAGCAGTGAGGCAGAAGAGCCTGCCGCACCGGCGGCCCCGTCCGCGCCGCGGCGGGCGCGCTCGGCGATCGGCGGCCGAGCCGGCACAGGCGCTGCGGGCGGCGGCGGCGCATCGGCGGTGGCCATCGGCGTAGCGCGCTCGATGGGCTCGAGCGATGGCGCGGCACGGGTGGATTCGGCGCTGTTCTGCGGAAAGGAGCGGACCGCGGCCGGTGCCGCCGGGGTTACCGACCGCTGATCAGCGTGCGGCGGCGGCGCCTGGCGAGGCACCTCGGCGAGCGCGACGGCAGGCGGCGGCGTCAGTTCGCCGGGCGCCGCGCGTGGTACGGAACGCTCCAGACGCGGGGCTGCTATGGGCGCCTGCGACGGCTTCCGAGCCAATGGATCAGCGCGCGGTGGGTTCGTCTCGAGCGGCGGCGCGGTGCCCCGCGTCGATGCAGCCGAACCCGGGTTCGCACCGGGACGCGCCACCTCCGAGTCGACGCCTGAGGTGATGCGCGGCGAGGCAAGCGTGGCTTGCGGCGGCGCGCGATCCGGCTTCAAGGCCTCGGCCACGGGCAGCGAACCGCGAGTCGGCTCGGTCCCGTCCGGCGGTGCTACCTCGTTGACTCGCAGCACCAGCAAACTGCCGAACCCGATCACGCACGCCGCAGCCAGGCCACTCCAGACCGGTGAACGGCCACGCCGCCGTGGCCCGGAGCTGTCGTTGGCCGATGGTTTTGCCGGCTGCGCAGGCACCGCCGTGGCCGGCGCATCGGCCCGGTCGCCCGGCAGCGCCGCGTGCCGCAAGGCCGCCAGCACGGCGGCCTTGCGATGGCGCGCAGCCGCCTCGTCGGACAGCGCGTCCGCCGCTGCGGCATAGGCGGCATCGATGTCGTCCCTGTCACGTCGATCAACCATGGCCGGGGTTCCAGTTGTCAAGGCGGTTGCACAAGGTCCGGCGCGCATAACGCAGCCGGCTCTGGGCGGTTTCAGCGCCCACACCGGTGATCTGAGCCACCTCGTCCAGGCTCAATTCATGGTGGGCAAACAGCACGAAGGTCTCGCGCTGGGCCAGCGGCAGCGCCTCGACCTCACGCACGATCGCGGCGGCCAGCTGCGCGTTTTGTGCGATCCATTCCGGTGACTGCCGATGCCACTCGGCATCGGCAGGCGCCAGCTCGTCGTCACCATCGGCGTCCGCAGGCCCCGACAGGTGGACCACGCCGGTGCGGCGGCGAAAATGATCCATCACCTTGTTGCGTGCGATCGTGAACAGTCAGGTCACGAAGCGAGCCCTGCCGGGGTCGAAGGATGCCGCGGTACGCGCCACGGCGAGCCAGACCTCCTGGTGCAGGTCTTCGGCTTCGGCCTCGTCACCGTGCGCCAACATGCGCCGCATGAACTGGAAGCAGCGCCGCTCGTGACGGTCGTACAGGCGCTCGAACGCCGATCCGTCGCCGGCCACGAAGGCGCGAACCAGCTCATCGGCGCTGTCCTCGGCAGGCTGCATCGCCAGGGATATTACCGCCGCAGGTCTTGCCAGACTGCCGTCGGATCGGCTTTCGTCGCCGAGCATCGGGAGGCACCCTGCGACCCCGATGTCATCGGGCCGGCGGATCCGGAACGAAGCGGCCACCGCCATCGTTGCGCGGGAACGGCCTCGGGTCGGCCTGCGCCACCGTTGGGCGGATGACGCCGGCCGCCACCAGGTTCGAATAGCTGTCGTATGCGATCTCGACCACCGACTGCGGCGTCGAGCTCAGGCGCTCGAAGCGGGTGTTGGTCACCGCCGACCACTCACGCTGCCCGTGGGCGGTGCCGAGCCGCTCGGCAGGTGCAGGCGCGGTGGCTGCTGCGGGGGCGTCGGCCGAGCGGCCGGATGCGGCACTTTCACGCTGCCGCTCGGTTTGCGCTTTGGCTGCTCCCAGCGGCGCCGCGGGCAGCGGCGCTTCGGATCGCAGATCGGCACGCGGCTGTGGACGGACCAGCGCGATCGGCCGCGGCTTTTCGGCGAACACCGCCATGCCGATCACACCGACGTTGTCGGGCCGATCGCTGCGTGCGGCGTACGAGTCGCGCAGCGCGGCGAACTCGAAGGCTGCAACCGCCGTGTTGCTCTTGCGCCAGCCGGCGACATCGAAACTCTGCCAGGGGTCGAGCACGTAGCCGGTCTGGTGCCAGCCGGCGGTTTCGCCCGAGACCACGTTGATGCCGTCGACCGACACCACCACCAGCTGCCGCCCGCCGGTGCGGTTGGTCAGCCGCAGCGCGTAACGCACGCCGGGCGTGCCGGCCACGAAACCGCTGCCGTCATGGCGATGCACCGGGAGCACCTGACCCGAATCGCGGTCGACGACGGCCAGGTCGATCAGCGCAGGCCGCGCCATCGCGGAGGTCGCACAGCCGGCGCCGAACGGCAGCAGGCACAGGACAAGCGAAGACGCCAGCATGCGGCGGCGCGGCAGAGTATCGGGATGGGCCATGGGGAGCTCCGGTATGTTGATACCTGCTTGTACGGAGCCGATTCGCAAACGGGGTTGAGACTCGGCAAAGATTTTTTCTGCGGGCGCGGGCGCCGAAGGCAACGCCCTAAACTGGCCCCCTTCTTGCTGCATTCGAGCAAATCGGAAAAAGGGGTG
>JANNNE010000033.1:0-9658 GCA_031398385.1 Ideonella sp. | reverse complement strand
ATTTTGGTTGCGGGGGCAGGATTTGAACCTACGACCTTTGGGTTATGAGCCCAACGAGCTACCAGACTGCTCCACCCCGCGACTGAGTCGACGACTATAACACATCGGGCCATCCCTTAGGGACAAACCAGAAGGTTATCGTCTTTATTCGGCGTCTCCTTCAGCTGCGACCGCCTCCACTTCGGGACGATCGACCAGTTCGACGAAGGCCATCGGCGCGTTGTCGCCCTGGCGGAAGCCCATTTTCAGGATTCGCGTGTAGCCGCCCGGGCGCGCCTTGTAGCGCGGGCCGAGCTCGTTGAACAGCTTGCTGACCACATCGCGGTCGCGGGTGCGGTTGAAGGCCATGCGGCGGTTCGCCAGCGTGGCGTCCTTGGCCAGCGTGATCAGCGGCTCGACAACGCGGCGCAGTTCCTTGGCTTTGGGGACGGTGGTCTTGATCGCCTCGTGGGTGATCAGCGAATTGCACATGTTGCGCAACATCGCCTGGCGATGCTCCGAGGTGCGGTTGAGTTTGCGAAGTCCGTGACGGTGGCGCATGGTGCGTTCCTTTTCGTGTTGTTGCCGGCAGCCGTATCAGGTACTGCCGGTTGCGGTGGGCCGCCGCTGATGTTCATCTGCCCAGAGTGCAACCTTGCTGGAGGTTGTCATTCAATGACGGCCGACGACCGTCTTCAGGTGGCGAAGGCTCGGGTTTTCCAAGCCCCTTGCCCTTTACCTTTTATCCAGGCCTTGCGGCGGCCAGTTCTCGAGCCGCGCGCCGAGTGTCAGACCGCGCGAAGCCAGCACTTCCTTGATTTCGTTGAGCGACTTGCGACCCAGGTTAGGCGTCTTCAGCAACTCGGTCTCGGTGCGCTGGATCAAGTCGCCGATGTAATAGATGTTTTCGGCCTTCAGGCAGTTGGCCGAACGAACGGTCAACTCCAACTCGTCGACAGGACGCAGCAGCAACGGGTCGATCGTCGACTGCGCTTCGCGCGACTTGCCCGGCAGCATATTGTTCGGATCAAACTCGTGCTCGAGGCCGACGAAAATCATCAGCTGCTCGACCAGGATCTTCGCCGACGAACGAATCGCTTCTTCGGGCGACACGGCACCGTTGGTGACGATTTCCATCACCAGCTTGTCGAGGTCGGTACGCTGCTCGACGCGGGCGCTTTCGACCGTGTAGCTGACACGTGCCACCGGCGAGAACGATGCATCGAGGACGATGCGGCCGATCGACTTGGTCGGCTCGTCGCCATAACGGCGCATCGTGCCCGGCACATAACCACGGCCCTTCTCGACCTTGATCTGCATGTCGAGCTTGCCGCCTTGCGACAGATTGGCGATCACGTGCTCGGGGTTGATGATCTCGACGTCGTGCGGCACCTGGATGTCGGCCGCGGTGACCGGGCCTTCGCCTTCCTTGCGGACGACGAGGGTGACTTCATCGCGGTTGTGCAGGCGGAACACCACGCCCTTCAGGTTCAGCATGATGTGGACGACGTCTTCCTGCACGCCGTCGATCGCCGAGTATTCGTGCAGCACGCCGGCGATCGTCACTTCGGTCGGCGCGTAGCCGACCATCGACGACAGCAGCACGCGCCGCAGCGCGTTGCCCAGCGTATGCCCATAGCCGCGCTCGAAAGGTTCGAGGGTCACCTTGGCCCGGTTTGCGCCGAGCGGTTCAACTTGGATGGCTTTGGGTTTGAGCAAATTCGTTTGCATGAGGTCTTTCTTTCAATACCCTCGGTTCGTTACACCGATAAGGCTGAGGGACCGGCCAGTCGAGGCATGTTGTGCACACCGCAAGCTGGCGACCAGAAACAGAGCCAATGGCGCCGGGTGGCGGAACGCCACCAGCGCCTTCACAGCAGGATCAGCGTGAATACAACTCGACGATCAGCGCTTCCTTGATGTCGCCGCCGAACTCGTCGCGATCAGGGGTCTTCTTGAAGACGCCTTCGAGCTTCGAGGTATCGAGCTGGATCCAGGCCGGCAGGCCGATCGACTCGGCCAGCTTGACCGCATCGACGATGCGCAGCTGCTTCTTCGACTTTTCGCGCACCGCGATGGTGTCGCCGGCCTTGACGAGGTAGGACGCGATGTTGACAACCGAACCGTTGACCTCGATCGCCTTGTGCGACACCAGCTGGCGCGCTTCGGCCCGGGTCGAGCCGAAGCCCATGCGGTAGACGACGTTGTCGAGACGCGATTCGAGCAAGGTCAGCAGGTTGGCGCCGGTGTTGCCACGGCGGCGCTCGGCCTCCGCGAAGTAGCGGCGGAACTGGCGCTCGAGCACGCCGTACATGCGCTTGACCTTCTGTTTTTCGCGCAGCTGCAGACCGAAGTCCGAGGTGCGCGATCCGGAGGTGCGGCCATGCTGACCCGGTTTGCTGTCGAACTTCGCCTTGTCGCCGATCGGGCGACGCGCGCTCTTCAGGAACAGATCGGTGCCTTCACGGCGGGAAAGTTTGGCCTTGGGGCCGAGGTAACGTGCCACGTTGCTTCCTTGTTCAATCTGACGCAGGCAGTGAGCTTGCGCGAGTCTGGCGAGTGTTGTTGTGGGCGCTCAGACGGTGGGCTTCAAATAAAGCCGGCCGGATCCCGCGGGACCCTGGGTTGAATGGCCGGCTTCAACACAAATGCCGACGGAGCCCGAGAGGCCACCGTCGACACGGGGAAAACGAAAAAACGGCGTCGAGCCAATCAGATGCGACGGCGCTTCTGCGGGCGGCAACCGTTGTGCGGCACCGGGGTCACGTCGGAGATGACGTTGATCCGGATGCCCAGCGATGCCAGGGCGCGAACCGACGACTCGCGACCAGGGCCCGGGCCCTTGATCCGCACGTCGAGGTTCTTGATACCTTGTTCCTGAGCCGCACGGCCAGCCGATTCGGCAGCCACCTGGGCAGCGAACGGGGTGCTCTTGCGCGAGCCCTTGAAGCCCTGGCCACCACTCGATGCCCACGACAGGGCGCCGCCCTGGCGATCGGTGATCGTGATGATGGTGTTGTTGAACGACGCATGCACGTGCGCGATGCCATCCGCAATGTTCTTGCGGGCTTTCTTGCGGACACGTTGTGCGGCGGTATTCGGTGCTTTTGCCATTTGCTTCTTTCTCTGGAACGGGGCGTCGGTGGCGCTTCGCGGCGATTCGGGACCGTCGGACGATCAGGTCGCAGCGAAGCCGGCGATCATTTCTTCACCAGTGCGCCCGATTTGCGCGGGCCCTTGCGGGTACGTGCATTGGTCTTGGTACGTTGACCACGTACCGGCAGACCCCGGCGATGACGGAAACCACGGTAGCAGCCAAGGTCCATCAGTCGCTTGATGTTGATCGACATCTCGCGGCGAAGGTCGCCCTCGATCGTCATGCGGCCGATTTCTTCCCGGATTTTTTCCAGGTCGCCGTCGGTCAGATCCTTGATCTTGCGATCCAGCGGAACGCCGGCGTTGTTGCAGATCTTCTGCGCGGTGGTGCGGCCGATGCCATAGATCGACGTCAAGCCGATCTCAGCATGTTTGTGGGGCGGAATGTTGATACCAGCGATGCGTGCCATAAACGTCCTCTAATTTCGTCGTCGGCCGGAGCTCAGCCCTGGCGCTGCTTGTGGCGCGGATCGGTACAGATGACCCGAACCACACCTTTGCGACGGATTACCTTGCAATTCCGGCACATCTTCTTCACCGATGCTGCAACCTTCATGCTCTTCTCCAATGTCCTTGCGGACCGGTTATCACTCTTCACCAAAACCGGTGCCGATCACGGCACCGCGTCGAAAACTCAGCTGGCCTTGAAATTGGCCTTCTTCAGCAGCGACTCGTACTGCTGACTCATCACATAACTCTGCACCTGGGCCCAGAAGTCCATCGTCACGACAACGATGATCAACAGCGAGGTGCCACCGAAATAGAACGGCACGTTGTACTTCAGTACCAGAAACTCGGGCAGCAGGCACACCCCGGTGATGTAGATCGCACCGATCAGCGTCAGCCGCGACAGGATACGGTCGATGTGGCGCGCAGTCTGGTCACCCGGCCGAATGCCCGGAATGAAGGCGCCGCTCTTCTTCAGGTTGTCGGCTGTCTCGCGGCTGTTGAAAACCAGCGCGGTGTAGAAGAAACAGAAGAAGATGATCGCCGCCGCGTACAACATCACGTAGATCGGCTGGCCCGGCGACAACAACGCGGCCAGGTCGCGCAACCACCGGAACCCGTCACCGGCCGCAAACCAGCCGACCGCCGTCGCCGGCAACAGGATGATCGAGGACGCGAAGATCGGCGGAATCACGCCCGACATGTTGAGCTTCAGCGGCAGGTGCGATGACTGGCCACCATAGACCTTGTTGCCGACCTGTCGCTTGGCATAGTTGACCAATATCTTGCGCTGGCCACGCTCGACGAATACGACCAGATAGGTCACCGCGCCAACCAGCACCAGGATCAGCATTGCCACGATGATGCTCATCGCACCGGTGTTGATCAGCGAGATCATGCCGCCGATCGCACCCGGCAGACCGGCCACGATACCGGCGAAAATCAGGATCGAGATGCCGTTGCCCAACCCGCGCTCGGTGATCTGCTCGCCCAGCCACATCAGGAACATGGTTCCGGCCACCAGGCTGACCACCGCGGTCAGGCGGAAACCGAAGCCCGGCGAAATCACCAGGCCCTGCGAACCTTCGAGCGCCAGCGCGATGCCCAGCGACTGGAAGATTGCCAGCCCCAGCGTGCCGTAACGCGTGTATTGCGTAATCTTGCGCCGGCCGGACTCGCCTTCCTTCTTGATCGCCTCGAGCGTCGGCACGACGTAGGTCATCAACTGCATGATGATCGACGCCGAGATATACGGCATGATGCCCAACGCGAACACCGTGAAGCGCGACAGCGCGCCACCGGAGAACATGTTGAACAGGCTCAGGATGCCGCCCGACTGACCCTTGAACAACTCGGCCAGCTGGTTCGGATCGATGCCGGGCACCGGAATGTGCGCGCCCAGACGATAGACGACAAGCGCCAGCAGCAAGAAGATCAGGCGCCGACGAAGGTCACCGAATTTCCCGCTTTTTGCCAGCTGATTTGCGTTGGTTGCCACTGAGTCTCGAGCTTGTTGTTTCTAGGTGATGTGTGTGCTCAGGCGACGCTGCCGCCGGCTGCTTCGATCGCCGCCTTGGCACCGGCAGTTGCGCCGACACCCTTCAACGTGACCTTGCGTGTCAACTCGCCCGACTTGATCACCTTGACGTTCTTGATCATCTGGCCGACCAGGCCAGCTTGCTTCAGCGACAGCAAATCGACTTCATCGACCGCCAGGCGCTCGAGATCGGTCAGGCTGATCTCATCGTTGTACTTGAGCGTCGTCGACTTGAAACCACGCTTGGGCAAACGCCGCTGCAAAGGCATCTGACCGCCTTCGAAACCAACCTTGTGAAAGCCGCCCGAACGCGATTTCTGACCCTTGTGACCACGGCCGGCGGTCTTGCCCAGACCGGATCCGATGCCGCGACCGACACGACGGCGGTCACGCTTGGACCCGTCGGCTGGCTTGATGGTGTTCAATTCCATGTTCTTCTCCAGATCATCAGCTGATCAACGGGTGATCAGAGAACCTTCACAAGGTACGAGACCTTGTTGACCATGCCGCGAACGGCCGGGGTGTCTTCCAGCGTCGATTCGCTGTTCAGCTTGCGCAGGCCCAGGCCGCGCACCGTAGCACGGTGGCTTTCGCGCGTGCCGGCGATGCTGCGCACCAGCTTCAGCGTCACGGTGCTTTTCGTTGTCGAGTTGTCGGATTGGTTGTCGCTCATCTTGGCTTCTCCTGACACGCTCAGCTGACGATCTCTTCGACCGTCAGGCCGCGCTTGGCGGCAATCTCGGCCGGCGTGCTGGTGCGCTTCAGCGCGTCCAGCGTGGCACGCACGAGGTTGTAGGGGTTGGTCGAGCCCAGGCTCTTGGCGACGATGTCGGTAACGCCCATCACCTCGAACACGGCGCGCATCGGGCCGCCGGCGATGATGCCCGCACCAGCCGGAGCCGGCGCCATCAGCACGCGTGAAGCGCCATGCTCACCGGTCACCTTGTGGTGGATCGAACCGTTCTTCAGCGACACCTTGTGCATGTTGCGACGAGCGGCTTCCATTGCCTTCTGGATCGCGACCGGCACTTCCTTGGCCTTGCCTTTGCCCATGCCGATCTTGCCGTCACCGTCGCCGACGACGGTCAGTGCGGCGAATCCGAGGATCCGGCCGCCCTTGACCACCTTGGTGACGCGGTTGACCGCGATCATCTTTTCCTTCAGACCGTCGTCACTGCCTTCTTGCGGCGCACGGGGTTGGAACTTTGCCATTATCGAAATCCTTGGTCGCTAGGTGCAACAGAGTCGCGCAGCAGCTTCGATGCTTGCGTGACGTTTAGAACTGCAGGCCGGCTTCACGAGCCGCTTCCGCCAGGGCCTTGACGCGGCCGTGATAGGCGAAGCCTGCACGGTCAAACGCCACCTTGTCGACGCCGGCCGCCTTCGCCTTCTCAGCGATGCGCTTACCGATCAACGCTGCGGCGGCGACATTGCCACCCTTGCCCGCTGCGCCGAGTTCCTTGCGGATGTCGGCCTCGGCGGTCGACGCAGTGGCGACGACGCGCGAACCGTCATCGGAAATGACCGTTGCATAGATGTGCAGGTTGCTGCGGAAAACCGTCAGCCGCGCCGAGCGCTGGATCGCAATCCGCGCGCGGGTCTGGCGGGAGCGACGGATACGCTGATCTTTCTTGTTCAACATGTCATCGCTCCTTACTTCTTCTTGGTCTCTTTGATCGTGACCTTTTCGTCGCTGTACCGGATTCCCTTGCCTTTGTAGGGCTCGGGCGGACGCAGCGCACGAATCTCGGCGGCCACCTGGCCCACGGCCTGGCGGTCAGCTCCCTTGATCACGATTTCGGTCTGGGTCGGGCAGACAACCTGCACGCCCTCGGGCATCACCTTCGCCACCGGGTGCGAAAACCCGATCTGCAGGTTCAGCTTGCTGCCGGCGGCCTGGGCGCGAAAGCCGACGCCGACCAGGTTGAGCTTCTTCTCGAAACCCTTGCTGACGCCGTTGACCATGTTGCCGACCAGCGCACGCATGGTGCCCGACATTGCGTTGGCCTCGACCGAGTCGTTGGCCGGCGCAAACATCAGCGTGCCGTTCTCGTTCTTCACCGTTACCAGTGAGTTGAGCGGGCGAACCTGCGTGCCGAGGGAGCCCTTGACACTGATCTGTTCTGCATTGACCGCGACGTCGACACCCTTGGGCACGGCGAGCGGCATTTTTCCTACGCGGGACATTGTTCTGCTCCCTTTCTTAGGCGACGTAGCAAAGCACTTCGCCGCCGATACCGGCCTGGCGCGCCTTGCGATCCGTCATCACGCCCTTGGGCGTTGTCACGATGGCCACACCCAGCCCGTTCATCACGTTCGGGATGTCGTGGCGGCCCTTGTAGATGCGCAAGCCGGGGCGGCTGACACGCTCGATGCGCTCGATCACCGGACGCCCGGCGTAGTACTTCAGCGCGATTTCGAGTTGCAGCTTGGCTGTTTCACCCTTGACGGCGAAATTGTCGATATAGCCTTCGTCCTTGAGGACTTGGGCAATGGCCACCTTCAGCTTCGACGACGGCATTGCAACGGTGGTCTTCTCGACCATTTGCGCGTTGCGAATGCGGGTCAGCATATCGGCGATGGGGTCACTCATGCTCATAGGGAATCTCCTGTCAGGCCCGTGTGCCGCTTACCAGCTGGCCTTGATGACGCCGGGGATGTCACCCTTGAACGCCAATTCGCGAATCTTGTTGCGTCCCAAGCCGAACTTACGGAACGTGCCACGCGGCCGACCGGTCAACTCGCAGCGGTTGCGCTGGCGGGTCGGGTAGGCGTTGCGCGGCAGTTGCTGCAGCGCCAGACGGGCAGCGTAGCGCTCCTCGTCGGACTTCTTGGCATCGTTGGCGGTACCCTTGAGCTCGTCGTACTTCTTCTTGTACTTCGCGACCAGGTTAGCCCGCTTGAGTTCACGCTGAATGAGAGAAACTTTAGCCACGGACCACCTCAGTTCTTGAAGGGAAACTTGAATGCGGCGAGCAAGGCCTTGGCCTCGTCGTCATTCTTGGCGGTCGTCGTGATGCTGATGTTCAGACCACGCAGCGCATCCACCTTGTCGTAATCGACTTCCGGAAAGATGATCTGTTCCTTGACGCCGATGTTGTAGTTGCCACGGCCATCGAACGCACGCCCCGAGATGCCCCGGAAGTCGCGAACCCGCGGCAGCGCGATGGTGACGAAACGATCCAGGAATTCGTACATCCGGACGCCACGCAATGTGACCATGCAGCCGATCGGCACGTTGTCGCGGATCTTGAAGCCGGCGATCGCCTTCTTCGACTTGGTGACGACCGGGCGTTGACCGGCGATCTTGGTCAGGTCGCTGACCGCGTTGTCCATCACCTTCTTGTCGGATACCGCCTCGCTCACACCCATGTTGAGCGTGATCTTGGTCAGGCGCGGCACTTCCATCACCGACTTGTAGCCGAATTTCTCGACCAGCTCGGGGGTGATCTTTTCGCGGTAGACGGTCTGAAGGCGCGGAATGATTTGTTCTGCCATGGTCGCTCCTTAGGCCTTGATGGCGTCGCCGCTGGACTTGAAGATGCGCGACTTCTTGCCGTCGTCGCCCAGCTTGATGCCCACGCGATCGGCCTTGCCGGTGGCGGCGTTGTAGATCGCCACGTTCGACTGGTGAATCGGCATCGTCTTGTCGACCACGCCGCCGGTGGTGCCCTTCATCGGGTTCGGCTTCACGTGTTTCTTGACCATGTTGATCCCCTCAACGAGGATGTGGTCGTCATCGACACGTTGCGCGACGGTGCCGCGCTTGCCTTTGTCGCGGCCGGTCAAGACTATGACCTGGTCGCCTTTGCGAATCTTGTTCATGGCTGCCCTTTAACTGGGATCAGAGCACTTCAGGTGCCAGCGAGACGATCTTCATGAAGCGCTCGGTACGCAGTTCACGCGTGACCGGGCCGAAGATGCGGGTGCCGATCGGCTCCAGCTTGGCGTTCAGCAGGACGGCAGCGTTGCCGTCGAACTTGACCAGCGAGCCATCCTGGCGACGCACGCCCTTGGCGGTGCGAACGACGACGGCACTGTAGACCTCGCCCTTCTTCACGCGACCGCGCGGCGCAGCTTCCTTGATGCTGACCTTGATCACGTCACCGATGCCGGCATAGCGGCGCCTGGAGCCGCCGAGCACCTTGATGCACATGACGGACTTGGCACCCGTGTTGTCCGCGACCTGAAGCCGCGACTGCATTTGAATCATGTTCTATGTCCCCAACTTGAACCGCTTGGCTGCCTTGCAACAACCTGCGCGTGATCAGTCTTGGGCCCGTCAGTGCCTTTGAACCGTGCTGGCCAAAGGCGCTGCTTGGGCGGAACCGAACCCGTTTGCCTGGCTGCTTGCCAAGCGCGTATGTTCAGCGAAGTCGTCGATTATCTACTGGTTTTTGCCGATGCGTCAAGCGCCCTGGCAAAATGAATGATGGGGGCGGGCTGCGAAGCGCGGGGGGAGCCCCGCCCACCAAAAAAAAAACCCGGGCGCCGGGCCATGAGGGGCCGGGTAAGCCCCCCATAAGCCCCCCCCCCCCC
>JANNNE010000373.1:0-8221 GCA_031398385.1 Ideonella sp. | reverse complement strand
CGAAGCAGTTAGGTGCCCTGACTCCCTGCAGAAAATGGCGACATTTCCGCGCCAAACAAGCGCGTAGTAGTAATAGCCGTCACGCATTTCCCCCGTCGTTCCAATAAGTTGGGTAAAAAGGGCGCCTTTTTCTTCATCAATAGCAAATGGCCATTGCGGGCTGGTTGGCACGCGTGATTGAGGAATGCCATGAGCCTCAAGATTGAGAATGGCAGCATCGTGAATGCTTAGAGTGCGCGTAATGAAAGCCAGAGTGATGCCCAACGTGTGACATGAGCGGCTTGTAAAAGCAGGCCGCGCGCGCGCGGAACGTAAAATGACGAGGAAGTGTAGCGCGGCCTGATTTTGCAAGTCCGCTCGATGGAAGGGCCTCATCGCCAAGAAGCTACTAAAACTTACCGCTTTCAAGATACTCAAGCTTCGATTTGCAGTTGTCTCCCGCTCGCCAGTTGGTGGCAATCAGGTTTTTGTAGGTTTCCTGTCTAAACCGATCAAAGTCCTTTGCCCTGGCAATCTTTTTGTATTTCGTGGCACCGGTGAGATTGCCAATGCTCTTGCTGGCTTTGCCGGTGAAGCCCGAAACTGTTTCTTCACACCGTTGGTACTCGGCCATGAAACATGCTGTTAGTTCAACAGCCGACAAGTCTTTCCCCGGTGGCCAGCACTGCGCTGATGCGCCTTGGCTATAGACACTGACTAGCAGTGAGACGAGACCGCTTGATGTGCGACGAGTTTGCATTTTGAGGACTCCGAGTTAACCGGAACAGTGGAGTATGACGCCGCCTGGGCCATAATGAAATGGAGGCCCAGGCGGTGGCATGCACCACTGTTTCCGGTTGAACGAATACGAAGGGACTTCCCACCTTCCGGTAACGGTGTCGAAGCACCAAGATTGAGTTGCGATATTCAATCTGACGACGGCGTGCCCGATGCGCCCACCTTCGAGATCGTCACCACTGCCAACACTAAGCAGCAACGGGCGATGACTCTGGTCCAGGCGATCGCGCCGTAGACAGAAACTCGAACCCACAATTCAGGCCAAGTGCTTGATTGCAAGGGAAACTCGCTCGCTGGAAGGCGGAACTTCAGTCTAAAGCCGCCCGATGCTCAGCGCCGGTCTTTCGTTTTTCGCTTCCACGAAGCAGCCGTTCGGGATCTCCGACTCCCGGCCATGAAGGATCACCCAAGCAGCTTTGGGTGGACGGCCAACCAATGTTGCAGACACCAGCCGCTCGCCGCGCTGAGTCGGTGGGTTGGATTCGATCCTCAGCACCGGTCAAATCTCTGAACTCGGGTCATAAAAGCGGTCGCTCTCGAGGCCAAGGACGACAGGATCGTGGTGCGCTACGCCGACGATCTGGTCGTGGGCTTTGAGCACTGAGGCGCGTTGCGAACGAGGTTCGAGCAGGTCTCGCTCGAACTGCACGGGTAGTGCGCGGCGAGCGTGGTCGATGACCAGCGAGATCGCCGACGGTCCAGACTTGTCCACGGCGGCGGGCGAGGTCTGAGCCGACGATTTCGGGGGCCGCACGCGCCATTTCGGCACATCAATCACCGCACCAAGGTGCATGCACATTTGCACAGCTTCGCGCCAGCCCCTACGCAACGACAACCTCCCCAAGCCGCCGGTGTTGCGAGACAATCGAGTCGTCGCCGGGCCCCCTCACTTCCAACCATACGATGCGCACGCTCAACATCACCCGGGGTGCGCTGGCACCACTTCATCCGGGCGCCCAGGCATGGCCTGCGACGCGGTGGCTGCGGATCAAGCAGCGCTGACCCATGCATCCTGAGCAGCTCGGTCGCTACCGCGTCGTCGGCGCGCTCGGGCGCGGTGGCATGGGCCTTGTCTACGAAGGCCACGACCCGCAAATCGACCGGTCGGTGGCCATCAAGACGATTGCGCTGGATGCCCTCGACGAGCGGGAAAAGGCGATGTTCGAGGTTCGTTTCCAGGCCGAAATGCGATCGGCCGGGCGCCTGCAGCATCCGAACATCGCCGCGATCTACGACACCGGCCGCGACGGTGGCACCGCGTTCATCGTGATGGAGCTGGTGAGCGGGCACGACCTGAAATGGCATCTGGCTGCCAGCGAGCGCTTCGGCATCCACCAGGCGATCACCATCTCGCTGCAACTGCTGGCGGCCCTTGACTACGCCCACCGCCGCCAGGTCATTCACCGCGACGTCAAGCCGGCCAATGTGATCCTGCAGGCCGACGGGGTGGTCAAGCTCTGCGACTTCGGCGTGGCGCGGCTGGCCGATGCCGACGCCACCCGAACCCAGGGATTGATCGTCGGCTCGCTACGTTATGCCTCGCCCGAGCAGATCCTCGGCCACCAGATCGATGCACGCACCGATGTGTTCTCGGCAGGCGTGCTGCTGTTCGAATTGCTGACCGGCACGCTGCCGTTCATCGGGTCGTCCGACGCCGAGATCCTGCACCGCATCACGACCGAAGCTGCGCCATCGCCACGCGCCCGAAATCCTGACATTCCGGTCGGGATCGATGCCGCGGTGCGGCGTGCGATGGCGAAGGATCCGGACGATCGCTTCGGCAGCGCAGCCGAATTTGCGCAGGCGCTGGGGGGCTCGACCAATACTTCGCCTGGCACCATGCCGGGCTTTGCAGCAACCAGTGACAAGCTGCCGGTCGGTGCGGTAGCCCGGGTCAGCGGCAATCTCCGCTGGGGGTGGGCCGCCGGCGCTGCCGCGATCCTGGCGGCCATCGGCGCGTGGGCCCTGCTGCGGCCGACACCGACGAGCATCGAGCCCACCCAACCGATGCCGGGTGCGCCGGCGGCGTCGCCGGCGCCGACGCCGCAGGTTCAGGCTCCGGTTCTGCCGCCTGCTGTGCCGGCATCCACCGCGCCGCCGGCATCCGCCGTTGCAGCGGAGGGTGCCGCGGCATCGAAGCCGGCAACCGCCCGGCCGCCAGTCGCAACAGCTTCGGGGCCACCGCCCAGAAAGGCGCCGCTGCTGCCCGCCGAAGGTCTGTGGCGCGGTCAGCTGGTCTGCGGGCCGGCGCTGTCAAGACCGCTGGGCCCCGCCAACGTGTCCTTCACCTCCGAGATCGAGGTCCAGATCCAGGGCCGGAATATTCGCTGGTCGCGCGGATCCGAACTGATCAGCAGCACCGTGGCCGGCCGCTTCGATGCGCAAGGTCACTTCAGCGCCGAAGGGCAGGGCGCGCGCAAGGATCGCGCCGAGTCGTGGCTTGAACAGGCCAGCGGCGAATACGTTCCCGCCACTCGACGGATCGAAGGCCGCATGCAGATCATTCGGCAGGACAAATCGGTGGCCCGCGAGTGCACACTGGTGGCCAGAAGCGGCTCAGCCCCCGGCGCGCCGCTGAGGCCCACTTCACCATCATCATCGTCGCCAGCTGCCAGCAGTCCGCGGCTGTTGGCGCTGATGCAAGGCGCGTGGCGCGGACGCGTGGCGTGTGGGTCCAGCCTGTCGGCGAATACACCGCGGGCGATTGCCGCTGCCTACACCGCGGATGTCTCGATCGACATTGCCGGCTCGCGCATCACCTTGCTGCGCGACCAGTCCAACCTCAGCGAGAAGACCGTCGGCGAAGTGGACAGCCAGGGGCGTTTCAAGGCAAGCGGCTCCGGCGCATTCAAGGACAAGGTGGGTGACTGGTTGGTGCAGGCCAGCGGCCAGTACCTGCCCAAGGCCGCCACGATCGAAGGGCGGATGCAGATCCTGCGCAAGAGCGACAGCGGTCTGACAAGGGAATGCAGTCTGGTTGCCGAGCGACGCTGAAGGTGATGTGGGAACTACTCGGTCTTGATGGTGCCCTTGGCCACCACCTGACCGAACTTCGCTTCCTCGAAGCTCGCCGCCGCAGTTCGGGCAGTGCTCCCGGTACGCGCTGGCACCATGACGTCGGTGCCGTGCGTGATTTTCTATGTCCCATTCGAAGACGGCATCGACATCGTGCGCGTGCTCCATGGCGCGCGTGACATCAACGCGGTTTCCGGGGAGGGCGATTAGTGCCATCACCATCGGAGCCAATCGTCGATCGGTGACTTCGGCGTCCGGTTAATAGATCCGACAAAGTTCTCGGTTATCGAGTGAGTTCACGGCGACGTGTCCGTAGAGCCGACAGTCGTTGTCGGTTCCCGGCCATCAAGAGTCGTTCGTGGCCGGCATCTTCCAGGCGAGCTGAAGATCATTGCGACCATCCTGGGACAGCCGGTGATCGAGAAGATCCTCACGCACCTGGGGTTGCAGGCCAGGGAACCGCCTCGTGCGCCGGCCCGTGGCCATGGCGCTGCAAGCGGCCTGAGGCAGCGCAACCGTGACCGTTCAGGCGAGCGGCGACCAGGGCCGCTGGAGTCGGCTGCGTTCGAGTGGTTGCGGGACCGATGGAAGTGGTTTGGCGACAAGGGCTAACCCGTAGACAGCGCCCGAGGAAGACGCTTTTCCCCTGGGCTGTCCAGGCCCAGCCGATCTCAGCCTGCATCCAACGACAGATTTAAGCGCGTCGGGCGCGGTCTTCCGCCCCTGTTCTGCCGTGTTCGGGCTGCCGTGGGGAAGGAAAAAGGGCGATTGAAAGCCTATCCTCCCGCGGCAGGACTGGCTAGACTGGCTCGCCGGGGCGAGTGTTGACGCCGCCGCCCCGCGGAGGCCAACACTATGCTTTGCTTCGTTTCCCCATGCCCCCGTCCGGGTGCGCCTGGGCAATGGACGGGTTCATGCTGGGTCTGCCCGGCACACGCGATACGCGGCGCACGCGCGTTGCGGATGGGCTGGCTGATTGGCTGGCTGATAGCCGGCACGGCTGCCGCGGCGCAGCCAGCAGCATTTCAATGTGCCTCGCTGCTGGCCAGCCAATCACGCCAGCCGGCTTACGGTCCGGTCGCTGGCGAGACTCGCTGCGAAGGCTTCTACGAGAAGAACGTCTCGCAGCCGTTCCTCGAAGTGGTCTCGCTGACACGTTCGCCGCCGGGCAGCTGGGCGGTGGACAGCGAGGGCCGGCTGAACCTGCGTGGCCTGCCCCGTGTCGACACCCGCTTGCTGATCCAGCCGATGCGCTCGAACCCGCTGTACCGAGTCGACGCCTGGCTGCCACGTGGCAGCACGCTGGCCTGGCGCAGCATGCCGATGCTGCGGGCCACCGGCCTGCAATTGCGTGACCTGGGCTTGCTGGCCTTCGCCGGCTCGCCAGCCGAGACCCCAGTGTTGGCCCCGGTATCGACACAGACCGGCGACGAGGGCGCAGTGGCACATGCGGTGCTGAGACCTTCGGTCGCCATCTCGGCGCTGTCCTGGCGCAGCTACCGGCCGGACTCGCCCGGCGCACCGCCCGGCGTCGTGCCTGGTGTCTGGAAGGCGCTGCCCGGCGCGACGCTGTTCGCCTGGGAGCGCTTCGCGCTGGCCATCCCGCTGCCGGCCGACGGCCTGGGCCTGCACATCGACGTGCGCGCGCTCGACAGCCAGGGCCAGGGCCTGCCGCTGCTGCGCTTCGTGGTGCTCGGCACTCAAGATGACAAACCCTGAGCGCGATGCCTTGCAAGCCCGGCGCGGTGCCATCGCAAGGCAGCTGGCCCAGGGTCTTGCCGAGCAGTCGGCGCTTGCCGAGTTGCAGGCGCTCCAAGCGCGCCTGCAGCTGATCGACAGCGTGCTCGCCGCTGCGGCGCCGCGTCGCTCGGCGTGGCGCCGCCATGCGCTGGCCGCGCTGGCCGTTGCCGCGCTGGTCTCGGCTGCGGCGCTGATACCGTTGCCGCGCGTATCGTTCGTCCTCGATCTCGATGCGGGCGCCGCGCAATTGCTGATGGCCGACAGCGGCAGCTTGGCCGGCCAGCAGATCGACGGCGAGGTGCGCGCCGAAGGCTTCGATCGCCTCGAGTCGGGAGACTCGGCGTGGGTGCGCCGCGCGACGGAGAGCGGCACCGGCCAGCTTGTGCTGCAGGCGCAGCGCCTGCGCCTTAGCCGCATCATGTTCCCGGCCGGCGCGCGGCTGGATTTCGAGGCCGGCGCGTCGACCGTGCGCCTGGCGGTCGACGGCACGCCGCACACCACCGAGCTCGAGTTCGGCGGTCAGGTGGCGAGCCGATTTGCCGGGTCGCCTAGCGAGCGCGGCGATGTCGCCGCGGCCGAGTGGCTGCGGCTTCACTCGGCCGTCGCACCCACCGAACTGTGGCTGGCGCGCCCGGCAGGACACGGATTTGCCTGGCGCGGCCTGCGCCCCGGCGCGCTGCGGCTGGTCGAACGCCAGGCCGGCAGCGACGGTCAGGTGCGCCTGGTCTCGGCGCTTCGCCAGGCCACGCTTCGCCTGCCAGCTACCGGCACCGAGCTGCGGCTTCCGGCCGGCAGCGGCCTCGAGATCGACGGCCTGCGCGTCGAGCAGGCCGACCTCGTGCTTGGCGAGCATGTGGCGATCAAGCTCAGCGGCTCGGCGCAGCACCTGGTGGTCGACCGCGGCGGCTTCAAGCAATCACTCCGGCCCAGTCTGCTCGACTACGCGGCGCACAACCACCGCGTGGGCCTGCTGTGGAGTGCGGCGGGACTGCTCTGGGGAATCAGCTCATGGCTGCGCAAGGTCCTGGGCGAAGCCGGCTGAGCCGCATGGCCGCGACGGCCCTGGCCGGCCTGGTCGGCCTGATGAGCCTGGTCGCAACCGGCACCGGGCGTGCGCAGGACACCACGTTTCTGAGTGGCGAGGCACTGGCCGCGCAGCTGCGCCACAACCTGGTGTGGATCGCCGCGCAGGATATCGGCGAACATGGCTACGGCCTGGTCGTCGGCGCCGATGCAATGAGCCTGTGGCTGGTCACCGCACGCCATGTCGTGGTGCGCAGCGCGATGCGCGGCAGCGCCAGCCCCGACGAGCCCAGCCGACGCATCCAGCTGCGCCTGTGCGCCGCACCGGCGGCCGAGTCGGTCGACGGCGAAGCCTGGCCGGGCTGGGACGCTTCGGGCGCCGACCTCGCGCTGCTGCGCATGCCGCGGCCTGCGGGCTACCAGCCGCTGGCGCGCGCGCTGGCCGATCAGGTGGCGGTGGGCGAGCCGGTCTGGTTGCTCGGCAGCAACGACGAGTGCGGCCTGGTGCCGGCGCAGGGCCGGGTGCGCGCGACGGCCGACGCGGCACACAGGCTGCGCATCGACTTCCCCGGCGTGCAGGGCGGCAGTTCGGGTGCGCCGGTGCTCAGCGGCGGCGGCGTGCTCGGCCTGATGCTGTCGGCCGAGGACCTGACGACCACGGTGCATGACATCCAGGACTTGCAGCGTCGCGTGATGGCCGTGCCCGAAGCGCGCTGGCAACTGGTCGCCGCGCGCAACATCGCGCCGACCGACCCGCGTGCCGCCCAGATCGACCTCGCCGAGACCTTGAACCAGTACCTGCTGGCGTTGCGCGATGTGCATCTGCTGCTGCAGCAGCGGCAGATCGCACGACCGGCGCTGGACGACCACAGTCAGCGCTACAACGCCGCGCTGCGCCGCTTCATGCGCGTGCGCGAGGCCTATGACGGCACCCTGGCCAGCCACGGGCCCGCCGCCGTGCTGCCGGCGTGGCGGCTCTTGCGTGACGCGCTGTGGGCCGTGCACCTGAACTTCTGGCGCATCAATGCGCACATGACCGAGATCTACACGAGCCAGAGGAGCAGCGCCGAAGTGCGCGCAGCGATGGCCGCAATGGAGGCCGAGCTGGTTCGGCTGGAGGAAGGAATCGCGCAGTTCCTGCGCTTGCTTGCCAAGGAGTAATGACCATGTCGATAGTCAAGTCCCTAAACCGGTCGTTCGCCGCGCGCCTGCGCGCACCGGTAGTCGCGCTGGCGCTCGCCGGTTGCGGTGGCGGCACCGAGCTGCTGATCATTCCGTTCTTCGCGTTCGGATTCTCCGGCAGCAATGGCGCCGTGCCGATCTCGCTGTTCGTCGGGCCAGACAGCCCGCCGACGGCGAGCGGCAACTTCGACTTCGCCAACCTGAACGTCGACGACGGCCGCGCGCTGATCAACTACACCGGCCGCTACAACAGCTGCAGCTTCACGCTGAGCACCGCCGCCGCAGTGACGGCACCGGCCGCGGCCAGCTACGCCGGCAGCTTCACGGGCAAGAACACCATCGTGTTGCGGCCGACCAGTGGCGTTGGCCTGCCGACGCTGACGCTGCAACGCCAGGGCGACGACACTCGGCAGACGGGCTGCTGAGCGCCGGCGATCGCGCCTTCCCGGGAGTCCAGGCGCGGCGGCAGCCTGCCGACGCCGTT
>JANNNE010000370.1:0-30606 GCA_031398385.1 Ideonella sp. | reverse complement strand
TGCCGGGCGATGGCTGCCCAATATTGGCGCGCGACGCGATGGTGGTCTGAGGCTGGGGCAATCGAGTCAGGTGTCACTTCGAAAGCGAGTCCTCCGCTGGCCGATGGTCCTCCAACAGCAATCGGAACCCGATCAGGGTATATCGACTGCCCGGCGTGTTCCAGTTGCGGAAACTGCATCGCGAGTAGAACGGCCAGCTGTGCCACGATCCGCCGCGCCGGACGCGCAAATCGCCGTCGGCGGGGCCGGGCGGATCATCGACCGGGGAGCGTTGGTAATAGTCGTCGGCATGTCGATCAGCCACCCACTCCCAGACATTGCCGTGCAGGTCGTGCACCCCGAAGGCGTTGGCCGCGAAACTGCCGACCGGGGCGGTGAAGGCCCAGCCATCGTGGAGCGGCAGCGCGTGGTCGGCCCAGCGGGGCCAATTGGCCGCCGAATCGCGGTCGAACGTATTGGCGTTCCCCGCCAGGGTGGCGGGGGTGTCACCGCTTGAATAACGTGACCGTGCGCCAGCGCGGCAGGCATATTCCCATTCCGCCTCGGTCGGCAGACGATAGCTTCGCCTTTCGTGCCGGCTCAACCAGCGCGCCATCGCCACCGCATCGTTC
The DNA here is from genome assembly GCA_031398385.1 of Ideonella sp. Lineage (GTDB taxonomy): Bacteria > Pseudomonadota > Gammaproteobacteria > Burkholderiales > Burkholderiaceae_C > Ideonella_A. The sequence continues at coordinate 29,995 of JANNNE010000370.1, read as the reverse complement.
CAGCTGACGTTGACCACCGGGTGGTTGTCCGCCTGCGGAAAGCCCGGATCGGCCCACGACCACCGCTGATCGCGGCCTGCAAAGGCGTCGCCGTCGGCAACCGGGGTACGCGCGCGCGCCGCGTCGAATCCGTAGCCGCCGGTGCCGTCGGCGATCGATTCAGGCACGTGAGACGACAACTCGATGAAAAGTCGAAACTGCGCGACGGTGACTTCATGCTGTCCGAGCCAGAAATCGCGTGTGATCCGTACCCGGTGAACCGGCGCTTCGTCAGCGATTCCTGCCAGTCGGCTCGACTCCAGGTGTGGGTAGTCACGCTGCAGTGCATCGACCGCCTCGTCGCTGCCCATCATGAATTCTCCGGCAGGCAGCCTGACGAATGGCATGCCGAGCGAGTTCACCAGCCTCTGATACTGCGTCGGCGCCGGCTCAGCCCGAACCAGGGAGCCTGTCACCATCCAGCTGATGATCAGCGCGCAGCAGTTTCGGATCACCATTCGCCACCTCCAGTTCGTCTGTCCGATTGTCGGCACGCGGGCTGCCGCGTCGGAACCGAAGCGCCAAACACTGCCGATGTTGAGCCCAGCGGCAAAACCAACCATACTCAGGCCCTCTTCGGGAGCCTTCATGGACGACGCTGCTTGCGGCGCTCGCCCGGCAGTTTCCACGTTGCATTGGTTCAACCAACAGGAGATCGAAATGGCTGTCTGCCCGCATTGCGACAAACCCGTCACTGAACTGACTGTCAACCCGATGGAAGGCAAACTGCCCGTCGGCCTGGCGTTCAACTGCATGCTGTTGTCGTGTCCGTCGTGCCAGAAGGCGATCAGCGCCACCGTCGATACATCCGCGGCGTTGCGCGAAGTTCGGGCCGAGGTCGAGAAACTGTCCGAGAAACTTGCCAAGAACTGAGGCGAGCGTTGCCCCGCGCCTAGGCGCGGCGGCATCAGGTCACCCGTGCTGGATGGCGATCGTCTTGATGGTGGTGAAACTGCGCAAGCCTTCAAATGCCTTTTCGCGACCGTAGCCTGAATGCTTCATACCGCCGAACGGCAGTTCGATGCCGCCACCGGCGCCATAGTTGTTGATGAAGACCTGACCGGCATCGATGCGCCTTGCCATCCGCAGGCCACGGGCGCCGTCACGGGTCCAGACCGCGGCCGTCAGCCCGTAGGGTGTCGCGTTGGCCAGATCGGCTGCTTCGTCCTCATCGGCAAAGGTGAATGCGGCGAGCACCGGCCCGAAGACCTCCTGCTGCGCGATGTCGTGCTCGGTCGGAACCCGATCGAGCAGCATCGGTGGAAAGAAATAGCCGTTCGATGGCGCATTCGGCGCCAGGCTGGAACGGGCAACGACCGACACGCCGTCGCGCTGCGCGGCTTCGACCATGGTGTTGACGCGATCGAGCTGACGCCGGTTGATCAGCGGCCCGCAATCGGGCCCGTCGATGCCGGCACCGGTGCGCAAGGCCTCGAAGCGGCGTTTCAGCAGGTCCATCACCTGGGCATGGATCGAGCGCTCGATCAATACCCGGCTGCCGGCCGCGCAGGTCTGGCCGGCGTTTTGCACGATGGCGTTGATGACCACCGGCAGAGCGGCATCCAGATCGGCGTCGGCGAACAGGATCTGCGGTGATTTGCCGCCGAGCTCCAAGGTCACCGGCACGTGATTCTTCGCCGCCGCCTGGGCCACCGCCGTGCCGGTTGCGGGTGATCCGGTGAACGAGATGTGATTGATGCCCGCATGCGCCGCCAGCGCAGCGCCGGCCTCCACGCCAAGCCCGCAGACCATGTTCAACGCGCCAGGTGGCAGGCCGGCGTCCAGCGCAAGCGAGGCGATCCGCAAGGGCGTCAGGCAAGCGTCCTCGGCCGGTTTGACGACGCAGGCATTGCCGGCCGCCAAGGCACCGCCCACCGAGCGACCGAAGATCTGCGCCGGATAGTTCCACGGGATGATGTGCCCGGTGACGCCGTGCGGCACCCGCATCGCCAGCACCGTGCTGCCTTGTGCATACGGGATGGTCTCGCCGTGCAGCTTGTCGGCCGCACCACCGTAATACTCGAAATAGCGCGCGCAGGCGGTGATGTCGGCGCGCGCCTGCTGAATCGGCTTGCCGGTATCCAGGCATTCCAGCTCGGCCAGTTCGACATGGTTGTCGACGATCAGCGCCGACAGTCGCATCAGGATGCGGCCGCGCTCGGTCGCCGTCAGGCGGCCGAAGGCACCGCGGAATGCCGTGCGAGCGGCATCGACTGCCGCATCGATGTCGCGTGAATCGCTGCGCGGCAGCGTTGTCAGCTGCGTTCCGTTGCTCGGGTCGACCACATCGATGGTGGCAGCGCCCGCCGCGGCACAGCGTTCGCCGTTGATCAGGTTGGTTTGGGCTGGCAACATGGTCGTGGCTCCTCTGGAAAAGTCTGCTCGCTGATCATCCCTGGCTGGCGCGGTAATCGGCGAACCATCCGAGCCCGGCCGAAGTGCCGGCACGCGGCCGGTATTCACAACCGATCCAGCCGTCGTAACCGAGTTCATCGAGCAAGCTGAACAGGTAAGGGTGATTGATTTCGCCCAGATCGGGTTCATGCCGCTCCGGCACGCCGGCGATCTGAAAATGGCCGACCTGCCCGGTTGGCAGGTAGCGGCGAATCTTCATCGCCAGGTCGCCCTCGACGATCTGGCAGTGGTACAGGTCCATCTGCACCTTCAGATTGTCGGCGCCCACGTCTTTGATGACCTGATGCGCATGGTCCTGGCGGTTCAGGAAGAAGCCCGGGATGTCGCGGGTGTTGATGGGCTCGATCAGGATGTCGATGGCCGCGGAGGCAGCCTGTCTTGCAGCCCATTCGAGGTTGCCGAGATAGGTGGCCTGATGCAATGCCCGGTCGGCTCCTTCGGGCAGCAGGCCGGCCATCACGTGGATGCTCGGGCATCGCAGTTGCTGGGCGAACGGCATCGCCTGTTCCGCGAAGCTGCGGCGGAACTCATCCTCTCGACCGGGCAGGCTGGACAAGCCACGCTCACCCGCTTCCCAGTTGCCCGGCGGCGCGTTGAACAACACCTGCTGCAAGCCGTTGTCGGCCAGCCGGCCGGCGAGATCCTCGACCCGGTAGGCATAGGGAAACAGGTACTCGACCGCGCGGAAGCCGTCTTTGGCCGCAGCAGCGAATCGGTCGAGGAAATCGACCTCGGTGTACATCATCGACAGGTTGGCGGCAAAACGTGGCATGGCGGTTCGGAAAGAGTGGGTCAGGGGAACGGCGGACCGGGGTCTACCAACGGGCGCCGAACTGCCGGCGCAAGTCGTCGATCCGTGCTTCGGAGAGCGGGGAAGGGCGCGGGTTCACGATCAACCAAAGCCGTGCGGTTTCTTCGAGTTCCTCGAGTATCGCGCTGGCCTCGGCCGGCGAATCGCCCCAGACGTTGGGCCCCAATCGGTCGAGCATGACGGCGCGGATCGGCAGGCCCTCGGAGCGACTGCGGCTGATTGCACTCGCAACCCGTTCGGCGGCCGCTGGGTCACCCGGTCGGTGATAAGGGATCAGCGGCACATGCCCGACCTTCATCACGAAATACGGCGTGATCGGTGGCAGGATATCGGCCTGGCTCCACACCCCCGCCAACGTCAACGCGACCAGATGGGTGCTGTGGCTGTGAATGACGCAACGGGCATCCGGATCGTTGTCGTAGATCCGACGGTGCAAGGTCAGCGTCTTGCTGGCTCGATCACCGCTCAGCTGATTTCCCTCGGCATCCACCCGTGCCAGCCGATCCGGGTGCAGATTGCCCAGGCAGGCGTCGGTCGGCGTGATCAGGAAGCCCGCGCTGTCGGGCAGCCGCGTGCTGATGTTGCCGGCGGTCGCATGGACGTAACCCCGATCGAACAACGAGCGCCCGACCCGGCAGATCTCGCTGCGCAGCGCGGCGTGATCGCCGGACTCCGTGGCGGTTTGCGGGTCCATCATGACACCATGTCGAGTGCCTTGGCAAAAAAGTCGACGCTGCCGAAATTGCCGGATTTCAAGGCCAGCAGCAGCGGTCGCCCGTCGGCCTGGGTCCAGGGCACACCGGGGTCGATCGTGATACCGATGCGCAGCGCCGAGATGCCCAGCGCCTGCACCACCGCGCCGGAGGTCTCGCCGCCGGCCACCACCAGACGATTCACGCCGGCATCGATCAGACCGATGGCGATCCGTGCCAGGCCCTGCTCGATCAGCTGACCGGCGCGTGCCGCACCGAGTGCGGCCTGGGCCTGTTGAACCTGTTGCGGCGGCGCCGTGGCATAGAGCAGGACCGGGCCGGTCGGAAGGTGTCCACGTGCCCAGGCCAGTGCCTGCTCGACGACTGGTTTGCCGTCGGCCAGCTGATGGGCGTCGATCTGCAAGGCGGGTCGTCCCGACTCGGTCCAGTTTGCCACCTGGGCATTGGTTGCGGCCGAACAGGAACCCGAGATCACGGCCGCGAAGCCGCCGACCGCGGGCAGTGCGGCCGCATGCGCGTCGAGTTGCAGCCAGCCGCGCCGCGCGTAGACGTCTGGGAGTCCGAGCGCGACACCCGAGCCGGCCGTGATCAATGGCAAATCGTCGCAGGCTTGCGCCAACGTGCGCAGATCGTCGTTATCGATGGCGTCGGCAATTGCCAGACGCACGCCGTCGGCGCGCAGCGCGGCGATGCGTCGGCGGGTTGGCTCGACACCTTGCGCGATGTCGTCATACCGCAGCAGGCCGACACGTGATGCGGTCTGCGATTGCAGGACGCGAATCAGGTTGGAATCGGTCATCGGAGTCAACGGATGGTTGCGCATGCCCGAGTCGCTGAGCAAGGTGTCGCCGACGAACAGATGGCCGCGGAAGATGGTCCGGCCGTTTTCGGGAAACGCGGGACAGGCGATCGCAAAGTCGCTGCCGATCGCATCGAGCAGCGCATCGGCCACCGGGCCGATGTTGCCCACGCTGGTCGAATCGAAGGTCGAGCAGTATTTGAAATAGAACTGCCGGGCGCCCGCTGACTGCAGCCAGCGCAGCGCCGCCAGCGACTCTTCCACCGCTGCCGCGGCCGGCGTCGTGCGGGATTTCAGGGCCACCACGATGGCGTCGGCCATGGGCGCCGGCCCCTGGGGAACGCCGATCACCTGGACTGTACGCATGCCGGCACGCACCAGCATGCTGGCGACATCGGTCGCGCCGGTGAAATCGTCGGCAATGATGCCGAGGACGATCCGATGGGTCGTGTCGCCGTTGAGGCTCATGGGGTGGTCAACCTCGTGGTCCGATCAGCGGCAGCAGACGCTGGACGTCAAGCCGCTGTCACCCGATCCCGCCCGGCTTGTTTGGATCGATAGAGTGCTGCGTCGGCGCGGGCAATCAGGCTCGAGGCTTCTTCGTCCGGTCCGGCCATGGCGATGCCGGCCGAAACGGTGATCGTCAACACGACTTCATTGGTGGTGCGATTGCGCACCTTCATGGCCTTGACCCGGTTGCGCAGCAGTTCGGCCAGCTTGAAGCCATCGGACGGTGTCGTCGACGGGACGAGCACGGCGAATTCTTCGCCGCCGTAGCGCGCGCTGCTGCTGCCGGGCATTGTTGCGGTGGCCTTCAGGACCTCGCCGAGTGCCTGGATCACCCGGTCGCCGATCAGATGGCCATGGGTATCGTTGACCTTCTTGAAATGATCGATGTCCAGCATCAACAGCGCGTGGCTTCGGCCTTCGGCCGCCGGGGAACCCAACATCTTGCCGAGTTGCAGGTCGAAGCCGCGACGGTTCAGAACACGCGCCAGCGGGCACATCGTCGAGTCGACCCGTTGACGTTCGAGGTCGGCGCGCAGCGTTGCAATTTCCTGCTGACTGCTCGCCACCTGACGCTTCAGCGCCTGCAGTGCGGTCTGCATCTGGTTGGTGCCATCCAGCGCATCACGCAGCCAGTCCGACAGCTGACTTGGTGTGCTGCTTTCGAGGTTGGCACTGAGTGCGCTGAGCTTGTCACCGAACTCGCCGGCGGATTCGCCGGTTTCCTTGGCGGCCTCGGCCACACCAGTCATCATGCGCTGGAAGCGGTCGCTGATCTGCTCGGCCTCGGCAGTATCGAGCTCGGCGACATGCTTGTGGTACAGACGGTCGATCGTCGGATCGGTGAAGCGCGATTCGGTCTTGGCTTCTTCGCGGATGGCTTCGCTCAAGGGCGGGTTGATGCCGGCAAGGTGCTCGTACCAGACTGCGAACGTGACCGGCGTGAACGCGGCATCATGGCGTCCCATTTCGGCCAGCGCGAGGCGAAGCAGCTCTGCGCTCTGTTCTCGCCGCTCTCGATATCGCATCTCGATCGCACTCCCAGCGATTGGTTCTGGACATTCCTCGATCCGGCAATTATGTGCGACGCCGATGAGTCGCTGTCAGCGCAATAGCCCGCTGTTGCCGACCCGGATCTGGCGAGTACAAACCCTCGTTCACCCGCCCAACAGCAGACCCAGCGCCTCGCGCGACACCTGCCTGAACCGCTCGAAGCCGTCACCCGAGGGCATCCACCTCAGAATCGGCCCCTGGTCGCTGGCCGACAAAGCTATCGGGGCGGGTTCGACGCGCACCGCGTCGCCGCCTTCGGCACTGAAAGCGCGCAGTGCGCGGCGCATATGCCAACCGTGCGTCACCAGCAGTACGTTATCGATGCGGTCGGCGCGCAGCAGCGCGATCGTCAGGCGCGCGTTCTCGCGGGTATCCCGCGAGCGGTTCTCGACCCAGCGCAACGGGTACGCAAATTCGGCGGCGGCCACGCGCGCGGCGATATCGGCCTCGGTATCCCCGGCAACATCGGCCGCGCCGTGGGCTGCTGCCCATCCGATGCCCCCCGAAAAGGCCACCGGCAGATTGGTTTGCCGCGCCAGCCACACGCCGTAGCGCAGCCGCTGCAGGCTTTCATCGCTGAGATTGGCGGCGGCATATTCAGGGGCCCACGGTTCACGCCCGCCGCCCAGCACGACGATCGCCGATCCTGGCCTGGCGCTTGCCTGTGCGATCGATGCCACACGCTCCGCGCTGATCGCTTGCGGAGCCAGCCCGGTGGCATCGGCCAGCGCAGAGGCCGCGCCCGTGGTGGCGCTGAGCCACAGGCCGCAGATCGATACCACCAGCAGCAGCCGGCTGCTGGCCGGGTGGCGTCCCAGGCGTCTGGCGGCGATCGCCGTCAGCAGCAGCATCGGAACCGGAGCCAGCAGCAAGGCGGTCAGCGCCGGTTTGAGCCACTGCAGCTCGTACAGGGCCAGCCAATCGCTCATGAAATCGGATTCCAGGTGTCAGCGTAATTCCCGTGGCTCAGGGTGCCAGGCGCTCGCGCAGCCAGGCGTCGCCTGCCTCGTCAGGCCGGTAACGCAGGCGATCGTGCAGCCTCGACCGCCGGCCTTGCCAGAACTCCCAGCGATCCGGCCGCAGTCGATAGCCGCCCCAGTGCGCGGGTCGCGGCGGCGCGAGGGCATATCGCGCCGCATATCGCGCCGCATTCGCGACCAATTCGGCGCGCGACGCGATTACCTCGCTTTGTGGCGAGGCCCAGGCGCCGATCCGCGAATCGAGCGGCCGCGACTGGTAATAGAGATCCGATTCTTCCGCGGCGACCTTCTCGACCGCGCCTTCGATGCGCACCACCCGTTCGAGCTCGACCCAGTGAAACTGCAGCGCGGCCCACGGATGAACCGCCAGCTCCCGACCCTTGCGGCTGTGGTAGTTGGTGAACCAGACGAGGCCACGTTCGTCGCAGCCCTTTATCAGCACGACCCGGGTCGAGGGTCGGCCATCGGGACCGACCGTGGCCAAGGTCATGGCATTGGGTTCGGGCAATTCGGCGCTGAGCGCTTGCGAAAGCCACGACTGGAACTGGCGGATCGGGTCTGGATCGGAGGCCTTTTCATCGAGTTCGCCCCGTTCGTAACTCTTGCGCAAGGCCGAAAGATCTTTCATGCCGGCAGTTTATGTCAGCCGCAGCGTCGCGCGCACACCGGGCTCGTGCACGGCAGTATTCGACCCGCGGCAATCGACAGGCACATCGGCAAGGGGTGTGCCCCGACTGCGCAGCATGCACCGACCCCAATGGATAGCCCTGACGGGGATTGCCCCTAAGTGAAGGCCCTCTGGTCTGGACGGCGACTCGCGTCGATGCTGCATGAGGCGAATCGTCCGTCGTCGGGTGAGGTTCTTGCATGCTGGCGCACGTCAGGACCGTCACTTTCTGATCCATCGTCGACCATCTCGACTCCAACTGAGGAAACGCTTTTTGACTGATCGAGCAGGCGCTGGCCAGGCGCAACACCGCCCCAGGCCCCGCAAGCGGGCAAGCACAGCCCGGCCGGTCACCATGGCCGCTGGTCGCCGACCGCCATGAAGGCGCTGCCAACCGTCATCGTGCTGGCTGCCGGCGGAGGTTTTCGTTTCAACGGCGCGGGTCACAAGCTGGCCCAGAACATTCGCGACTCGACCGTGCTCGGCACGACGCTCGATTTCGTTGTCGCCAGCAATCTGCCGCTGATCGTCGTCACCACCCCCGGGTTGGCCGACATCGCGGCGCACCATGTGGCATCGCGCGATGTGCTGATCCTGCCGCCGGTCGACAGCCGTTCTCCCGAGCCATTGGGCATGGGTTACTCGATTGCTGCCGGTGTGGCCGCGCGTCCCCATTCGCCGGGCTGGCTGATCCTGCCAGCTGACATGCCATTGATTCAGGCGGCCACCTTGCATGCCGTCGCTGCGGAACTCGATCACCACGCCGCAGCGTTCGCCCAATATCGCGGGCGGCGTGGCCATCCGGTCGCGTTTTCTGCGGAACTCTATTCCGAACTGATCGGCATGTCCGGTGGCGACGGTGCGAAGCGGCTGCTTTCGCGCTACCCGGCGGTCGCGGTCGAAGTCGACGACCGCGGCGTCTTGCTCGACATCGATACCGAGTCGGATCTGAGTCTGCTGCGGCGCATCGCCGCCGGCTCGCCGGAGATGCCTCAGACGCCCCATGTGCCGTCGGCCTGACGGTCGACAGGCTCGATCGGGCAATTCCGTTCGGCCGAAAGCGGGTCCGGCGCCGACATCATCGGGTCGGCGTGCAGACCATGGCGCCTGGCCAATGCCACCAGCTTCTCGATCGAGTGATCACGAATGCCGTTGTTGCGCAGGCACTTGGCGGTCTCGATCAGATAGTCCAGCGTGCGGCCGTATCGGCCACTGGCATGGCGCAGGATCGTCACCATGGCCTCATCGCTCATCGACCCGGTGAAATTGGGGCTGCGCCGGCTCAGGGTGAATGCCAGCGCACGAACCGGCCCGTCGCGGGTGCGACACGACAGGAATTTGGGATCGTAGACGCCGGTGGGCATCTCGCGCAGCCACAGGCGTTCCAGCTCCTGCTCGGCGCGCTCGGGCGCCATCCGATAGACCATGCCGCGGCAGGATCCGCCCGGCACCAGCGCGAAGACCAGGCCGGGGTAGTCGGGCGTTCCGCGGTTGACACGCGAGCTCATTTTCAAGGCCCGATGCCAGCCATGGACCGTGGCTGATCGCTGCTCGGCGGCGTCGAATTCGGGGCGCCAGATCAGCGAGGCATACGCAAACACCCACAACGGCGACCGCCCGCCCCACTCTTGGCGCGCCTGTTGCAGCAGCGGCGTCGGATCACGCAGCGGTCTGAACGGCGGATGGTTCATCGCATCGACTTGATCGCCTGGCCCAGATCGATCACCGCCATCGCGTAGTAGCTCGACCAGTTGTAGCGGGTGATCGCATAGAAATTGGTGGTGCCGGCAACGTAGCTCGGCGCCGCCGCACCGTTTTGCAGCTCGACCAGCGCCAGTTTGCCGACATGCCGGATGGCCGCGTCCGGCAACCAGGCGCCGCGTTCACCGAATTCGGTGGCGCTGAAGGTCGGGAGGATGTCCGGTCCCAGCAGAGCCGCGCGGTCAGCGGCTTCGACCGGTGTGCCGACCTCGAAGTGTGTCGGCATGCCGCGCTGCCAGCCAAACTCGGCCAGATAGTTGGCGACGCTGCCGATCACGTCTGCGCTGTCGCCGTGCAGGTCGATGCGATTGTCGCCATCGAAGTCGACCGCGTATTTGCGGATGCTGCTCGGCATGAATTGCGGCATGCCCATCGCACCGGCGTAGCTGCCGCGCAGCTGCGCCGGATCGACACCCTGGTCAAAGCACATGCGCAGATAGTTTTCCAGTTCGTCGCGGAAGAAGGGCCTGCGATCACGCCGGCCGACCGGATAGTCGAAGGCAAGGGTCGCCAGGGCGTCGAGGACGCGAAACGTGCCCATCTGCTGGCCGTAGACGGTTTCCACGCCGATGATGCCGACGACGATTTCAGGGGGAATGCCGTAACGCGCCTCGGCCCTTTCCAGCCACTGCTGGTTGGCGTCCCAGAACGCACGCCCGGCACGCAGGCGCACCGGTTCGACGAACCGACTGCGATAGGCGGCCCAGTTCTTCGCGGTGCCGGCCGGCGGGGGCGTGATCAATCGGGCCACCACGGGCAGGTAGCGAGCCTGTTCGAGCTGGTTGCGTACCCAGAGCGGATCCAGGTTCTGACGGCTCGAGAGCTCGTCGCCGAATTGTCGAACGTCGGCACGACCACCGTAGATCACGTCGTCGGCGGCGTTGTCGTCGCGCGCCGATTCCGGCGGCCGCCGCTTGGCAGGGTTGGCCTTCGCCTGCTTGCTGCCCTTGGCTTTCGAGCCCTTGGCAGTGGATGCCGGCTTGGCGTCGCTTGCGGCCAGGCTGGCAGTCGGCAGGGCGCTCGACAGACCAATCAGACAGGACGCCGCGGCGATGACTCGGGGCAGGCTGGATAACATGGATCGGGGCTCGTGTTCTGGTTTGATGATCGCGGCGGGGCAGGGCAGTCAGGCGGTCGATCGTGCCACGGCCCGCGCTTCGGCCTTGAATTGTCGTGTCAATGACGGATCGGGCCGGCTGCGTGCCGCCGGCCCGTAATGTTGCAGGTCGAGCAACTCCAGCAGCGCCGCCAGCCTGGCGCCGCGCTCGCCCAACTGTCGACGCACCTGATCGGCCAGGCTGCGCGGTGCTTCATGGCTGGCACTGGAGACACCCAGGCTGCGCAGTCTGGCCCGCAACACCTCTCGCTGGCGTTGCCAGGGATCGACGCGGGCTCGATCCCACCAGGCCCAACCGACCACGGCCACCGCCAGCGCACTCAAGGAGCTAAGCAAGAGCCATGCAAGATCCTGCCAGTCTTGCGACGAGAGACCGAGCGAACGCATCAGATTCAGCTGGGCGCCGCGGCTGTAACTGAGCACCCACTGGTTCCAACGGTTGTTCGCCGCATCCCAGAAGTCTCGGAAACCGGTCAGGAAAGCGGGGCTGACCCGGTCCCAGGCGCCGGCCACCAGGCCCGGGGCGGGCCGCAACATCAGGTTGTTCTGGATCCGGTCGGGCGCCACCGCCGCGGTCGGATCGGCGCGCAGCCAGCCGTTGCCCGGCACCCAGTATTCGGCCCAGGCATGGGCGGCGTTCTGGCGCACGACGTAGTAGCCGTCGACCGGTGCAGCATCCATGCCCTGGTAGCCGGTGACGATGCGCGCCGGAACATCCAGTGCCCGCATCACGACGACGAATGCAGCGGCGAAGTGTTCGCAGAAGCCCTGCCGACGATCGAGCCAGAACTCGTCGATCGCGGCACGCGGATTGTCCTCGCCGTAGACGCCGGGCGACAACGTATAGGCGAAACCAGCGGTGCGGATGTGGTTCATCACCACCTGGGCCAAGGTGATCGAATCGGCGTTCTGATACCGGGCTTCGCTGCGCAGCGCGGCGGCCCAGGCCAGTGTGCGCGGGTTGTAGCCGGGCGGCAGCTCGACATATTCCTGCAGTCCGAGCACCGGATCGAGCGGACCGTGCTGGAACTGCAGGTGGGCCTGCGCCTCGAAGCGCAGGCGCTCGAAAACCGGCCGATCGGTGAGCCACTGCAGGTCGCTGCGTTGCTGGACCGAATAACCCTCGATCTGGGGCGGCGCGCTGCTGGTTTCCAGCAGTGGCAGGATGGTGAGCTTCAAGGGCTCCAGGGTCACCTCGTAATTCAATGCCGGTCCGCGCACGACGAGTTCCGCGCGTGGTCGCATCGAGGGCGGAAACATCGATGGCTGTTGCGGCCCCAGCGGGCGCCACTCACGCCCGTCGAAATTGGCGAAAACTGGGCCGCGGAAGTATTGGAATGGGGCCGCTGGCGGTGCCCCATCGGGCCCCAGAAAGCGCAGCCGCATCGCGATGCTGTCGTCCTGGGCGAGTTCGGCCACCGAGCCCATGGTCATGCGATTCGACAGCCCGGTCCGGCTGAGGCTGTCCTGCGGTACCCCCCACAGCGGCCCGACGCGGGGAAACAGTACGAACAGCAGCGCCATGATCGGGGCACCCCAGAACGCGGTGCGTGCCGCCAGCGCCGCGGCCTGGCGCAAGGCCGGCTGTCCGACCGGCATGTGGGCCAGCACCAGCGCGGTGAGCAGACCCCATACTGACACCACCATGGCCAGCGCCACCAGCAGCGATTGCGAATACAGGAAGTGCGTCAGCACCAGAAAGAAGCCGAGGAAAAAAACCACGAAGGCGTCGCGCCGGGCCCGTAATTCGAGCGTCTTCAGTGCCATCAGCACAACCGCCAGCGTCACCCCGGGTTCCTTGCCGAGCAGGCTTTGGTAGGTCATGTAGGTCGCGCCGGCTGCCAATGCCAGCAGGCCGAGCAGCCACCAGCGGCCTGGCAATGGCGCGAGCGTGATCGCCAGCCGACTGCGCCACAGCAGCACCAGCGCGGTCAGCGCGATGCACCACGTTGGCAGGTGCGCGGTGTGTGGCAGCACCGTCCAGGCAATCACCGCCAGCAGAAACAAGGTATCGCGGCTTTCCCGCGGCAGGCGGGTCAACCAGTGCCAGCGCGATCGGCCTGTTGCAGCTTCCGGCCGGTCTGCACCCGGCGATGCCACGGCACTCACTTCCACACCGCGAGCGCGACCAGGCAGGCACGCCGGTGCTGGTCGCCGTGGTCGGGGCCGAGGCTGCCCGATGGCAGGCGAAGGCCGTAACGCAGTCCGAGCCGATCGGCCTCGATGACCCAGGCCGCCAGGCGCGACAGGCGATGTTCCGCCGCCAAGGGCGCACACATCTGCCAATCGAGCCAGACCGTCTTCAGGCCCTGCGCCACGCTGTCACGGCTCAACAACTCGCCGCCTGCGTCGAGCATCTTGGCGGCTTTGCGCCAGACGATGTTCTTCATCGGATCGCCGCGCCGATAGGTTCTGATGCCGTCGATCTCACTGTCGCCCGAGTTGCGCGACTGCACCGCGCCGCTGCCGCCGGACGCCATCGGCAGCTCGGGCGCATCGCTTTCAGGGCGGGGGTAGGCCAGCACCGTGGCAGTCGGACGCCAGATCGTCCAGGCGCGGAACAGCCCGAGCGGGAAGCGGGTCTGGATCGTCAGGCGCGGCAGGGCCTGCAGGCCACGTTCGGTGACGCTCGACGACAGTTGCGTCGTCACCTGACCCCCGGTCGGCACGTCGACCCAGCTGAGCCGGTCATCGGTGGCGGTATTGACGGCCAGGCCGATGCCGTAGCGCGGCTGCCGGTCGGCGGCCGGGGCGGTCAGCACCACTTCGAGCAGCGCTTGGCCGCCGGCGAAAACCGCCGCCACCGGTTTCAGGTGCAGGCGCAGGCCACGCAGCGTGTTGTGGGTCCAGTGCATCGAGACCACGCCGCTGCCGGCGAGCAGGAAGGTCAGCAGATAGCCGAGGTTCAACTGGTAGTTGATCGAGGCCAGCAGCAGCGTCAGCACGGTTAGCGCGAACATCAATCCGGCGCGGGTCGGCAGGATGTAGACATTGCGCTGCGTCATCACGTGGATGTCGCTGGGTGCCGCACGCAACTGCCACCAGCGCCGCAGGCGCTGGCGAAGACTCAGGCCGATGCTGCCGAACGGGTTGGTCGACGTCGTCATGGCCATCGCGCCGGGTCGCCGCAGTGACCGCTTGTGATCATGGAACAGGCACGGCTTCGATCATCGCGCGCACCTGCTCGACCCGGCCGCGGCCGGCGCCTGCCACCGGGATCAACCGATGCGCAATGCATTGCGGCAGGATCGCCTGGATATCGTCTGGCGCGACATGCCCCCGGCGATCCAGCAGCGCCCGGGCGCGCGCCGCGCGCAGCACGGCCAGGCCGGCTCGCGGGCTCAAGCCTTCGATGAACCAGCGCCCCGAGCGGGTGGCGGCGATCAGGGCCTGCAGATAGTCGAGCAGCGCCTCGGAGGCGTGCACCGCAAGTACGCTCTGCTGCACCGCGACCAGTTCGGACGGCTGCATCATCGGCTGCAGTTTCTGGATCGCCGCACGGCGGTCGATGCCGGCCAGCAAGGCTCGTTCGCTGGCGTGATCCGGATAGCCGAGGGTGATGCACATCAAAAAGCGATCAAGCTGGCTTTCCGGCAGCGGATAGGTGCCGAGCTGATCGCTGGGATTCTGCGTGGCGATCACGAAAAACGGCCCCGGCAGCGGCCGGGTCTCGCCTTCCACGCTGACCTGATGCTCTTCCATCGCCTCGAGCAGCGCACTCTGGGTCTTCGGGCCGGCGCGGTTGATTTCATCGGCCAGCAGGACCTGCGTGAAGACCGGGCCGGGGTGGAACACGAACCCTTCCTTGGCGCGCTCGTAGACGCTGACGCCGATCAGATCGCTCGGCATCAGGTCCGAGGTGAACTGAACACGCGAGAAGCGCAAGCCCAGCGACACCGACAAGGCATGCGCCAGCGTTGTCTTGCCGACTCCCGGCACGTCCTCGATCAGCAGATGGCCGCCCGCCAGCAGGCAGGCCAGGCTGTCGACGATCTGGGCGCGTTTGCCGACGATGATCGTGCTAACCTGATCGACGAGTCGGGACAGCTGGGCAGTTTGACTGGCATCGATCTGGCTCATCCGGACAACCTTACTCGAAAATCACCGCGAGGCCGGATGGCCTCGTCCGAACCCGATATCGGTTCCATTGCCTCGAACTTCATGTCCACTGCTTTTTTCAGTCATCCGGATTGCCGCGGCCACGACATGGGGACCGGCCACCCCGAATGCCCGCAGCGGCTCGATGCGATCGACGATTTTCTGCTGGCGAGCGGGCTGGACATCGCGCTTGATCGCCGCGAGGCGCCGATCGTCGATCTGAAGGATGTCGCTGCGGCGCACAGCAGCGGCTACATCTCGAACCTGCAGGATGTGATGGCTGGCATCCAGGCATCGGGCCGTAGCCGCGCGATCGACCCTGACACGATCGCCTGTCCGGGTACCTGGCAAGCCATTCTGCGGGCCGCCGGTGCAGCGGTTGCCGCGACCGATGCCGTGATTGCCGGCAGCGCCAGCAACGCCTTCTGTTCGATCCGGCCGCCGGGACATCACGCGACGCGTGGCGAATCGATGGGCTTCTGCTTCTTCAACAATGTCTGCATTGCGGCTCGGCGCGCGCTCGATTGGCATGGCCTGAAGCGGGTCGCGATCGTCGATTTCGATGTCCATCACGGCAATGGCACCGAAGAGATCGTCGCCAACGACGACCGGATCCTGATGGTGAGCTTTTTCCAGCATCCGCTTTACCCGGGCACCGGCGGCGTGCCTTCGGGCACCAACATGATCAATTTGCCGATTCCGCCGTACACACGAGGCGGCGAAGTGCGCGACATGATCGAGGCGATGTGGATGCCGGCGCTGGAGCGTTTCCGGCCGCAGATGATCTTCATCTCGGCCGGCTTCGACGCCCACCGCGAAGACGATCTGGGCCAGCTGGGTCTGGTCGAGGCCGACTATGAATGGATCACCCGGCGCGTCAAGAACGTGGCCGACCGGCACGCTGAAGGCCGAATCGTGTCGTGCCTCGAAGGCGGCTACAACCTCAGTGCGTTGTCGCGCAGTGTGGCGGCGCATCTGCGCGTTCTGGCGGAGGTCGACGGCTAGGAACGGTTTCCAGAAGCGGTTGGTCTGCAGGTCGATGGCGGCAGCTCCTGCCAGCCTTCAGCCACGGACGGGACCAGCTTGATTGCCTTCAGCGCAGACAGGCGATGCGCAGCGCAAACGCCGGTGCGACCCTGGGATCGACGACTGGATAGTCAAGTTGTGGGATTGCAATCGGGCGACCGACTGGGAATATCGACGGATGTCGAAACGTTTCGGCCGCGCATGATTCTTGGGCCATCTTCATTGCGGCTCGACTTGTACTGCTGAAATCCCTCGTCGAATACTGCCAGGGGGCAAAAAATGTATACCCTCCCAATTGGCTTCGTCTACAGGCGCGGAGCCAGCAGCGCGCGGGTGGTGGTGGGTATCGGCGACTGCGTCGACAATCCGACACCACTGCACACGCTCGGTACGTGTGCCCTGATCGATGACGAGCCGCAGGCCGATACCTTTGTCGGTTCGCAGGCGTTCGATTCGTTTCTGTTCGACTTCCTGCGAGATCAAGTACCAAAGACCGCCGCGTTCATCGCACACGCTCGAGAACTTGGCGACGGCGCATTGGCCGTGGTCGATATGCGCTCACCACAAACATCGTCGGATGATCTCGACTACTTTTGCACCTTCGATGTTCAGGATGGAAAGATTGTCCCTGGATCGTTCTCTCGGAATATGGGTCATCAACTCATGAGCGAACATGGATTCTTCTGCCTGCATGTGGAGCTGTATTCCGAGTTCATCGAACGGCTGGCGCCGATACTTCGCGGTGAGGCGGCAGCCTGACGGGTATATTGCCCAAAAAAAAGGCCGGTCTCGCGACCGGCCTCGGACCTGGATCAGGCTGGCGTAGCCAGAAGCACCGATCAGAAGTTGTGCCGCACGCCGAGCGCGAAGCTGCCGAACTTGCCACCGTACAGGCGGGCATCGTCGGTGACCCGTGTGTAGTAGGTGTAGGCCTTGGTCCGCTTGCTCAGGTTGTAGTTGTAGCCGACGGTGAATTGTTTGGCATCGTCGTTGGCGATGGCATTGCCCTTGATCTTGTCGGCGACGCCAAAGTTCAGGTGCACTTCGCCGGGGCCCATCACGTACATCGCCGATGCGCGGTACGAATTGCGCCGGGTATTGATGCCGAATGCATCGTCATTGCGAATGAAGTAGCCGCCGACGGTCAGATCGCCGATCTCGTACAAGGCGCGCAAGCCGATTTCCTTCGGCTTGACGCCGGACAGGCCGCCGCGCGTCTGCAGAAAACTCGCACCCAGGTGCAGCGGGCCGGCGTCGTAGTTGGCGGTCAACACGTGCGTGCGCCCGATCTGGGTATTCTCGGACAGCCCCAGCTGTGCATCGATCACCAGGCCACCCATGCTCGGCGAGGTATAGGCGAGCATGTTGGTCGCGGTACCGGGGTACAGATAGAACACATCTGCCGAGGTGCCGGTATCGTGGTTGTGCATGCTGATGTAGTCAGCGGTCGTGAAGTAGGCGTTGGTCGGGCCCATGTTGCCCAGGCGCATGCGCCCGAAGCTGCCGCCCAGTGCGACCCAGCTCTCACGACCCCAGAATGCACCGCCGGCCTGGGCGCCGGTATCCGTATTGAAGCCGTGCTCGAGCAGGAAGCTGGCGTTCAGGCCGCCTCCCAGATCCTCGAAGCCGCGGAAGCCGATGCGCGATGAGTTGTCGTTCAGGCGGTAGACGGTCTGGTTGACGGCGCGAGTCCGCTCGACGGTCATGTTGAGTCGGCCATAAACGGTCACGCTGCTCTGCGCGAGCGCGCTTCCGGCAGTCAGGGTGGCAACGGCAGCAAGAAATAGGGAGCGTTTCATGGTGGTGCTTTCTCGATCCGGTTCAGGTCGACGATCGACCTGACAACCCGACACCGATACCCAAAATTCTAGGTAGTAATCCTGGGTTGTGACACTTGTGTCGTTTTACATGTTGCGGCGCAGCAACGAGCGCCACACCCGCTACCGGCCGCGCAGATGGGCGGGTGCTTCCAGACGCTTCGCCAGCAGCGACAAACTGAGCGTCAAGACCAGATAAAGCGCCGAGATCGCCAGATAGGGTTCCCAGTAGCGCGAATAGGCACCGGCCACGGTGCGCGCGGCGAGCGCCAGTTCGGCAAGTCCGATGGCGGACACCAGCGACGAGTCCTTGATCAGCGTGATGCCCTCGTTGACCAGCGCTGGCATCATGCGTCGAAACGCCTGCGGCAGCACGACAAAACGCATTGCCTGGGCGTGGGTCAGGCCGACGCTGTAGGCGGCCTGGGTCTGCCCCTGGTGGATGCTCTGGATGCCGGCGCGGAAGATTTCCGAGATATAGGCGCCGGCATTCAACGTCAGCGCCAGCGCGCCGGAAAAAAATGCACCGTGCGACTGGCGGAACTCACGCGCCGCCGGCCCGTCGAGCAGCAGGCCGCTGTCCGGATGAATCAGCGCCGGCATCACCGCGAAATGAACCAGCAGGATCTGCACGAACAGCGGCGTGCCGCGGAAAAACGTCACGTAGGCGGTTGTCAACGCACGCACCAGCAGCAGGCCCGCAGCCGCCATCGGCTGCTTGGGTTTCGGGGCGTCGCGCGAACTGCTGATCAGGCCGAGCAGCACGCCCAGCACCAGCCCGGCGCCGATCGCGACGATCGTCAGCTTGATGGTCGTCATCAGCCCGCTGAGGAACAGCGGGCCGTAGCCGGCCAGGATGTCCCAGCGGAGATCCATCGCCGACGATCGCCAGCGTGTCTACTTGGACGCGGTGGAAGCCGCTGGCTCGGCGCCGGGCGGTTTGCCGAAATACTGGGTGTAGATGCGATCGTAGGTGCCGTCGGTGCGAATGTCGGCCAGCCCCTTGTTGACCTTTGCCAGCAGTTCCGTGCTGCCCTTTTTCACCGCGATGCCGTATTGCTCGCTGGCGAACGCCTCGGTATCGGCCACCGACTTGAACTTGCTGGCGTCGTTGTTGGTCACGTAGTTGACGACGACTCCGTTATCGGCTACCACTGCATCGACGCCACCGGCACCGAGCTCCTGCAAGGCCAGCGGTGTCGATTCGAAGCGCTTGATGTTGGTGCTGGATTTGCCGAGCAGCTTGGTAACCGCTTCGTCCCCGGTGGTGCCGGTCTGCACGCCGACCTTCAGCTTCTTCAGGTCGGCAAACTTGGTGATCTTGGAATCGGCCTTGACCGCGATCAACTGCTGCGCGTTGAAATAGGGGTCGGAGAAATCCATCGACTGGCGGCGTTCGTCGGTGATCGTGATCGCCGACACCAGCAGGTCGCGATCGCCCTGGTCGAGGGTCGTGAAGATGCCTTCCCAGGGGGTGTTGATGAACTTGACCTCGATGCCGGCTTTCTCGGCGACGGCCTTGACGATATCGATGTCGAAACCGACGATTTCAGCCTTCTCGTTCTGCGATTCGAACGGCGCGTAAGCGGCGTCGGTACCGACCGCATAGACCTTGGCCGGTGGCGCCGGCTTGGAAGCCGCCACCGGCGCGGCGGCGGGTGCGGTTTCGGCAACCGGTGAGTCCTTCTTGCCACAGGCGGCAAAGAGGACACCCGCCATCAGGACGACGGCGGTCTGAAGAAATCGACGGGTTGAAAGGGCGGTCATGGAATCCTCGCGGGTTGGCTGCAAGCAGTGTAAGCGTGCACGACCGGCTTGCAATGCGGCATCCGGGCGCCGAGCCCGGCCTGCCTCCGTCCGCGAGCGATCAGCGGCCGATTCGCGACGCCTGGGTCATCAGTGCGGCGGCGCGCGCCGGATCGGTGGCCTCCAGCTGCCGGGCCTGGCGCTGCAGCGCGATCATTTGCTGCACCTCGCCGATCAGCCGGTTCGGCGCGAAGATGGCGGCCGCAAAGGCCTTCACTTCAGCCGAGAATCGCTCGATCGCGGTGTTCAGGCGGGTTGCATCGCCCAGAATCGACGTTGACTGACGGGTGTAAGTATTCATGGTGGTTCGCTGGCAGATCGGTCGTCCTGATTCTAGGTGTTAACCCGATACAGGGAATACCCGTATCTGCCGCCTGTGTGCTTGCCGCAACAAACCCGACCTGGCCTGAAACGAACGGAAGAAGCTGATGGGAACCCTGATCTACACACACGCCGCCTGCCTGAACCATGTGCCCGGACCCGGGCATCCCGAATCGCCGGCTCGGCTTCGGGCGGTGCTGGACGCGCTGAAGACGCCCGAATTCGACGGACTCGCGTGGCGCGAGGCCCCGCTGGGCAGCACCGAGCAGGTGTTGTTGATCCATTCCCCTGCCTATTTCGACGAGGTCGCGAGCTGCTCGCCGAAGCAGGGTTACGCCACGCTGGATGCAGGCGACACCGTGATGTCTCCCGGCACCTGGGAAGCGGTGATGCGATGTGTCGGTGCAGCGTGTGCCGGGGTCGACGACGTGGTCGGCGGCGCGGTAGCCAATGTCTTCTGCGCGACGCGGCCGTGTGGCCACCATGCCGAGGCCGACCGCGCGATGGGCTTCTGCGTTTTCAACCAGGCGGCGATTGCGGCGGTGCATGCGCAGCAGGCGCATGGTCTGGCGCGCGTCGCGGTGGTCGACTTCGATGTGCACCACGGCAACGGCACGCAGAATTCCTTCTTCAGCCACCCGGACCTGTTCTATGGTTCCTGCCATCAGGCGCCGTTCTATCCCGGCACCGGCGCGCGGCGGGAGCAGGGGGTGGCCGGAAACATCGTCAACGTGCCGCTGGCCCAGGGTTGCGATTCGGCGACTTTCCGCGAGCGCATGAGCGAAGAACTGCTGCCGGCACTGCGCCGCTTCGCACCCGATCTGTTGATCATTTCGGCGGGCTTCGATGCCCATCACAAGGATCCGCTGGGCGGACTCAATTTCACCGACGACGACTATCACTGGATCACCCGCGAGCTGCTCGCGGTCGCAGCGGAAACGGCCGGCGGCCGCGTGGTGTCGGTGCTGGAAGGCGGTTACAGCCTGGAAGGCCTGGCCAGCGGAACGCAAGCCCATGTGCGCGCCCTGATGGGACAGTGAGCGCCGATGCCTGTCCGATGAACTCGATTCGCACCGGCGCACTGGCAGCGCTGCTGTGCGCCGACCCCGATGCCAAGGCCGCGATGGCCCGAGGCATCGACCTCGATGGCTTGCCCACCGGGGCGCGCACGCCATTTTCCGAGCCGGACGGAATTCCCGGCCGCCCGGAGCGCCCTTTGCTGGTCGCTCATACCGCGCTGAAGCACCGCTCGATGGCGACCGCCGAGGGGCGGGCTTCGCTGATCCATGCGCTGGCCCACATCGAATTGAACGCCATCGATCTGGCGCTGGATCTGTGCGCACGCTTCGACGACATGCCCGACGCGTTCTACCGTCAGTGGGCTGGCGTGGCCCGGGAAGAAGCCTTGCATTTCCAGCTGCTGCGTGATCACCTGGCCACTCTCGGGCACGCCTATGGCGATTTTCCGGCGCACGGCGCGTTGTGGCAGATGGCCGAGAAGACCAGGACCGACATCCTGGCCCGGCTCGCGCTGGTGCCGCGCACCCTGGAGGCGCGTGGTCTGGATGCCTCGCCGCCGATCAAGGCCAAACTGGTTGGCGCCGGGGATCTGCGGGCTGGCGAGATCCTCGATGTCATCCTGCGCGACGAGATCGGTCATGTCGCGATCGGCAACCGTTGGTATCGCTGGCTGTGTGATCAGCGCGGACTCGACCCGGTATCGACCTATGCCGAACTCGCTGCCCGATACCAGGCGCCGCGCCTGCGCGGGCCGTTCAACCTGGAGGCGCGCCGCGCCGCCGGTTTCGACGAGGCTGAACTCGAGGCCTTGCAGGCCGGCCCCTGAGGCGCGCAAGCGTTCTCCCTAGAATCAAGGCCCGTTTTCTTCTCTGCGCGACGACGCCATGGCCATTTTCCAGATCGATCAGCTCGTCCCGCAGCTTGCCGAATCGGCGTGGGTTGCCGACAACGCCACCGTGATCGGCAACGTGCAGCTCGGCGACAACAGCAGCGTGTGGTTCAACGCGGTGCTGCGCGGGGATACCGATCGTCTGACGATCGGCAACAACAGCAACGTGCAGGACGGCAGCGTGTTGCATGCCGACCCGGGCTTTCCGCTGACCCTGGGCGAGAACGTCACCGTCGGCCATCTGGTGATGCTGCACGGCTGCACGGTGGGTGACGGCTCGTTGATCGGCATCAAGGCGGTGATCCTGAATGGCGCGCGAATCGGTCGCAACTGCCTGGTCGGCGCCGGTGCGCTGGTCACCGAAGGCAAGGAGTTTCCCGATGGCTCGCTGATTGTCGGCAGCCCGGCCAAGGCAGTGCGCCAGTTGAGCGAGGAGCAAATCGCCAACGTGCAGCGTGCCGCAGCCCACTATGTGAACAACGCCAAGCGTTACCGGGCGGGCTTCAAGCGCCTGGACGATCCGACCGGTCCGACCGCCGCATGAGCGAAGTCCACAAGTTCCTGTTCGAAGGCCTGCCGGTGCGCGGCATGATCGTGCGGCTGACCGGTGGTTGGCGCGAGGTGTTGCAGCGCCGCGAGCAAGGTGGTGAGGCGTGGCCCCCGGCGGTGCGTTCGCTGATGGGCGAAATGGCGGCGGCTGGTGCGTTGATGCAGTCGAACATCAAATTCAACGGCGCACTGGTGTTGCAGGTGTTCGGAGACGGCCCGGTCAAGCTGGCGGTGGCCGAGGTGCAGTCGGATCTGGCGTTTCGCGTCACCGCCAAGGTCGACGGCGAGGTCGGTGATGCGGCCGGCATCGACGGCTTGCTGAACCCGGGCGGCGGCGGGCGCTGCGCGATCACGCTCGACCCGAAGGATCGCCAGCCCGGCCAGCAGCCGTATCAAGGCGTGGTGCCGCTGCATGGCGACCAGGGCGAGCCGCTGCAAAAACTCAGCGAGGTGCTCGAACACTACATGCTGCAATCCGAGCAACTCGATACCAAGCTGGTGCTGGCGGCCAATGACGAGGTCGCTGCCGGTTTGCTGATCCAGCGCATGCCGGTCGAAGGTGACGGCAACCTCGGATGGCAGCGTAATGAAGACGGCATCGGGCTCAGCGAAGACTACAAGCGCATCGCGATGCTGGCGGCCACGCTGACGACCGACGAGTTGCTGACGCTCGACGTCGACGCCATCCTGCGCCGCCTGTTCTGGGAGGAGACGCTGCGCCGCTTCGAACCGATGCGCGGCGATCTGGGCCCGCGTTTCGTCTGCAGCTGCTCGCGGGAACGGGTGGCGCAGATGTTGGCCAACCTGGGGCGCGACGAAGTCGAGAGCGTGGTCGAGGAACGCGGTCAGGTCGAGGTCGGCTGCGAGTTCTGCGGCATCAAATACCACTTCGACGCGGTCGATGTCGGGGAGCTGTTTGCGCCGCTCGCTGCGCAGGCGCCGGGCTCGCCGACCATCAACTGAAGCGCGGCCCGGCGGCCGCACCAAGCCTGCCGGATCAGTCGACCCGTTCGGTGCCGGACATCAAAGCGACGAAACGGTCGATGCCGATGTTTCCACCCGACAGCGTGACGCCCACCCGCTTGCCGGCGAAGCGTTCCCGGTGCTGCATCAGCGCAGCCAGCGCGCAGGCGCCCGAAGGTTCCAGCACCAGCTTCATGCGATCGAAGACAAACCGCATCGCATCGACGACAACTGGATCTGGCACGTCGAGGATGTCGGTGACCAGCGCCTGCAGTACCTCGAACGGGTATTTGCCCACTGCCTGCGTCTGCTGCCCGTCACAGATGGTTCGCGGCACTTCTTTCAACGCCACGATGCGGCCACTGCGCAGCGACTGCTGAACATCGTTGCCACGCTCAGGCTCGGCGCCGTAGACCTCGATCGATGGTTGCAGGGCCTTGGCGGCTACCGCGCAACCGGACAACAAGCCGCCGCCGCCGGTGCAGACGATCAGCGCATCGAGCGGACCGTCGGCTTCGGTCTGCTGCAGCAGCTCCAGCGCGGTCGTGCCCTGGCCGGCCATCACCGGCAGGTGGTCGAACGGCGGGATCAACACGCTGCCGAGTTCGTCGCTGAGGCGCGCGGCGATGGCGTTGCGGTCTTCGGTGTAGCGGTCGTACAGCACGACGTCGGCGCCGTAGCCACGCGTGGCGGCCAGCTTCAGCGGCGGCGCATCATGGGGCATCACGATGGTGGCGCGGCAGCCGTGCAGTTGCGCCGCCAGCGCCACCGCCTGCGCATGGTTGCCCGACGAGAACGCAACGACCCCGCGCGAGCGCTGCTCATCGCTGAGAATGTTGACCGCGTTGTACCCACCACGAAACTTGAACGCGCCCATGCGCTGCAGGTTTTCGCACTTCATGAATACCTGCATGCCAAGCATGTCGTCGAGCGTGCGTGAACGGGCAACCGGGGTCTTGTGGGCGACGCCTTCGAGGCGCGCGGCGGCGGCTTGGATATCGGTGAATTGCAGCATGGACGATCTTGTACCAGAGTTGCCGGCGAGCTGCCGGCCTACCAGTCCTCCTTGACCGACACCGCGAGATCGCGACCTGCGGCGGCGCGCGCGGCGATCCAGGCGGTAAAGGTGCCGGCCGCCATCACGCCCAGGCACAAGGCCGCCAACCGCCACGCAGGCAGCACCAGATCCATCGTCCAGTGGAAGCTTTGCGGGTTGACCACCTTGACCAGAATCACGCTGACGGCGATGCCGAGCAGCAGGCCGAGCAGCGTGCCCACGGCCGTCCAAACGGCGCCCTCGACCGCGACCAGCGTCAGCACCTGGCGTCGGGTCAATCCGAGGTGGGCGAGCAGGCCGAATTCCTTGCGGCGCGCCAACACCTGAGCCGAGAAGCTGGCGGCGATGCCGAACAGGCCGATCCCGATTGCCACCGCCTGCAGCCAGTAGGTGACGGCGAAGCTGCGGTCGAAGATGCGCAGCGACAGGGCGCGGATCTCGCTAACCGACGCGAACTCGATCAGGTCTGGCACCTTGCCGGACGGGGACGTGGAGGAGGGGGAGGGCGTTGTCGGTTCCGCCACCAACTGCCTGATGCCGTCCTGCACCGCGCCCAGCGACGCGTCGGGTGTCAGCCAGATGGCCAGATCGTTGATCCGGCGGTCACCGGTCAGGCGTTCGAAATCGACGTCCGCCAGCAGCACCGCGCCGCCTTGCCGCGCGTAGTCGCGCCAGATGCCGGCGATGCGTACTGGGACACGTCGGCCATCGGGCAGCGGCAGCATGAAAGCACTGCCAAGTTGGGCGCCGTAGAGCGAGACCATGGCCTCGCTGACATAAGCGGCGGTTTCGCCGTCGCCAACCGGCATCAGATCACCAACCAGCGGCAGGCGACGTGCCGGATCGGCCAGCGGGCGTGCAATCAGCGCCACCGAGGCCTGATCGGCGGCAATCTGGACCTGCGTGACGCGCTGGGTCTCGACCCGTTCCACCCCTGACAGCATCGCCACAGCCGCCGCCAGGCCAGTTGGCAGGTAGGCGGTGTCAGCGGCGGCGCTGGCCGCCGTTCGTGCATACAGATCGGCCGGCAACACGGTGTCGAGCCATTGCGTCACCGAATCTCGAAAACTGGCGACCATCACCGTCAGCGCAACCGCCAGCGCGAGCGAGGCCACCACGCCCGCCACTGCAATCGTCGCGGTGTGCCGCTGGTGCCGGCTGCGTTGAATCGCCAGCAGGACCAGCGGATTGCGCGGTGTGGCGACGCCGCCCAGCAGCGTGGCTACCCCGGAAGGTACCGATACGATGCCGCCCAGCAGCAGCAGCGCGACCGCTGCATAGGCGGCCAGCGGCAGCCCGGCAATCGGCGGCGCGAAGGCCATCGCGACGCCTGCCAGCAGCAGGGCAGGTCCGAGGCTGCTTCGATGCGACGGCCGGTCCGCTGCGCCCATGCCCTTAATGGCCTGTGCTGGCGCCATGTCACGGGCGATGCGGGCCGGCAGCCAGCCGCCGATCATCGCGGCGGCAACACCCAGGCAGCCGTAGATCAGCGCGGCCACCGGGCTGAACTGCAGTGCCGGGGTCAAGCCGGGGAAATAGCCGCCGCCGAGATCGCCCGCCAGTAAACGCAGCGCCAGCGCCGCCAGCCCGGTGCCGAGCGCCAGACCGCACAGACTGCCAATCACGCCGAGCAACGCGGATTCGGCCAGTACCAGACGCAGGCGTTCGTTGGCGCTCAATCCCAGCACCCCCAGCAGTGCCAGTTGTGGCAGTCGTTTTGCCACCGACAAGGACAGAATCGAAAACACCAGAAACGCGCCGGTGAACAGGGCGACCAGGGCCAGCACCGTCAGATTGACCCGGTAAGCGCGCGAGACGTTCGACACCCGCTGCGCCGATTCAGCGGGGGTGGCCGCGCGCACGCCGGCAGGCAGCGCCAGTTCGCGCAACAGCGCCTGACGATCGGCACCCGGCACCAGCCGAATGTCGATTCTCGACAAACGGCCGAGCCAGCCGAATCGCTGTTGCGCGCCGGCAATGTCCATCACGACCAACGGCGGACCGCCGGCAGCCACGCTGCCGCGTACCGGTAGATCAAGCAGTTCGACGCCCGCCTGCAGTTTGACGCTGCGATCGGCATCGTCGCTGCGTTCTGGCATCGACAGGCGTCGCCGGGCGTCGGCATTCAGATACACGGCCTCTGGATCGAATAACCGGTTGCGGCGGCCGACCCCATCGTTGTCTGCCAGCTGAGGCATCAGGTCAGCCGACAGTTGGACCGCCAGCAACGGATCGATGCCGACCACGCGCACCGGAACCCGTTGGCCGGCGCTGTTCCAGCCGTTGGTGTCGAGCTCGATCATCGGGCTGGCCAGCGCGACCCGGGGATCGTTCGCGACCCGGGCGTAGATGGTCTCGTCGAAGCCGCCGCGCTGGGCGCGCAACTCGAAATCGGGCTGGCCGTTGACGCTGCGAACCGCAGCGCTGAATTCGCTGAGCGCCGAATCGTTGATGAGCTGAACCGAGAAGGCAAGCGCGACGCCGAGCACGACCGCCAGCAGCGCCGTCAGATGCCGCCAAGGCTGGTGCCTGAACTCCGGCCACGACAGGTGACTGAGTTGCCACGACAGTCCCGAGCGCTGCCGCAATGGCCGGTCCGCTGTGAATTCAGTCATGTCATGGCCCTGCGCGGGGTCGGTCGGGCTTGCGCTTCAATCTCATCGGGCTATATTCTTGTGGTCGATGGTCGCCCGCAGGCCATCCGGAACTTCAAGGAGTTTGGCATGCCCTTCCATGTATGCGATGGCGCGATGTTGAGTTGCACGATGGGTGCAACGCCGAGCGCGCTTGGCGTGTTGCCCGACAAGCAATGCAACACCAGCAACAAGCCGGCAGCGAACATCATGGACCACAAGCCGATGGTCAACATCAAGCCGTTCGGTTTGTGCAAATCACCGCTCAACCCGGCCACCGCGACCGCCACCACGGCGGCGCTGGGGGTTCTGACTCCCGCACCTTGCATGCCGAATACCCCAGCGCCCTGGATCGCCGGTTCGCCCAGCGTGTTTCTGAAATTCATGCCGGCGCTGAACAAGAGTTCGACGCTGATGTGCGTTGCACTCGGCATGATCTCCATCACTTTTGAAGGCGAGTCCACCGAGCAGATTCCCTGATCCGGCGCGTGCGGCTCAGCTTGGCACAGCGCGCATGCCGCCCGCGGTCAGTTCCAGCATGCGATCGGCGCGCTGGCCGGCGCTGCGCGAGTGGGTCACCAGCACACAGGCGGCCTGGTGTTTGCGAACCTGATCTACCAGCAGGTCGAGAATGCGATCGGCGGTACGGACGTCCAGGTTGCCGGTCGGTTCGTCGGCCAGAATCAGCTGCGGTCGGTGAATCATCGCGCGGGCGATCGCGACGCGTTGCAGTTGTCCGCCAGACAGGGTCTGCGGCAGCCGCAGACCAAACCCCGCCAGCCCGACCGCTGTCAGCGCCTGTTCGATGCCATCATCGAAGAGCTGTCCCGGGCGCTGGCCCAGCAGCATCAGCGGCAAGCCGACGTTCTGCGCCACGCTCAGATGGGGCAGCAGGTGGAAGGCCTGGAAAACGAATCCGAGGTGGCGCCGCCGCAGCAGCGCCTGTCCGGTTTCATCGAGGCTGTCCAGACGGGTGCCCGCCACCCTGACGGTGCCGGCGTCGACCGAATCGAGACCGGCGATGCAATTGAGCAGGGTTGATTTGCCCACGCCCGATTCGCCGAGAATCGCGACGAATTCGCCCGCGCGAATCGACAGGTCGACCCCCTCGAACACCGTCGCATCGCCGTAGCGCTTGGCAAGCTGTTTCAGCTCGAGCATGGGTGCTTGCGAAAAGGTCGTCATGCCGTGCCGGGTGTGTCTCGCAGCGCCGCCCACTGCGTGTGCAGTGCCTTTACCGCCTGGTGCTGCGCGTCGGGTTCGTCGCAGGCCACGACGCTGCGAAACGGCATGCTGCGCAACCAGGTCAGCTGGCGTTTCGCCAGCTGGCGGGTGGCCGCGACGGCGCGCTCGTGCAACAGCGCCAGCGCGGCCGTAGCGAGGCGCTCGCCCGCCGCCGCCTCGTCGAGGAGCTGCCAGGCTTGTCGATAACCCACGCAGCGCATCGATGGCAGCGACGGATCCAGATCGCCGCGGCTGCGCAGCTGTCGCACCTCGTCGAGAAAACCATCGGCCATCATCTGCTCGAAGCGCAGCGCCAGGCGGTTGTGCAGCCAGCCTCGATCGCCGGGCTCGAGCGAGACCATCGGCCACTCGATGCGGTCGTTGTCGGCCCGCTGGTGAAATTCGGCCAACGGCCGGCCACTGATTCGCCAGACCTCGAGCGCCCGCTGGATGCGCTGGCTGTCGGTGGGCGGCAGGCGCGCAGCCGTGACCGGGTCGACGGCTGCCAGTCGGGCGTGCAGGGCCGGCCAGCCGAGTTGCGCCGCTTCGTGATCGATGGATCGCCGGATCGCCGGATCGCTGGCCGGCATCGCGTCGATGCCATCGAACAAGGCCTTGAAATACAGCATGGTGCCGCCGACCAGCAGCGGCAGATGGCCGCGTCCGGTGATCTCTGCCACGCAACGCCGCGCATCGGCGACGAAGCGGGCGGCCGAGTAGCTTTCGCTCGCATCGATCAGGTCGATCAGGTGATGCGGAAAACGGGCACGCTCGCTCGCATCGGGCTTGGCGGTGCCGATGTCCATGCCGCGGTAGACCAGCGCGGAGTCTACGCTGATGATCTCGACCGGCTGAACGCTGGCCAGCGATTCGGCAAAGGCCAGCGCTGCCGCGGTCTTGCCAGAGCCGGTCGGTCCCGCAAGGCATAAACAGGCCATCCGCCGTGCGGAAGCAGCAGCCCGGTTCATCGTCTCGATCGCGGCGTACCCGCGACCGATGTCATCCGGCGAATCCCTCGTCGACCCGCAGGTAGCGCCATTGCCCGGCAGGCAGATCGCCCAGCATCACCTTGCCGATGCGCACCCGTTTCAGGCCGAGCACCTGCAGGCCGACGGCTTCGCACATGCGGCGGATCTGCCGCTTCTTGCCTTCGCGCAATACGAATCGAAGCTGGTCTTCATTGACCCATTCGACCTGCGCCTCGCGCAGCGGCTCGCCGTCGAGCTCGAGGCCGTGCCGCAGCAAGCTCAGGCCCTGCTCGGAGAGTCCGCCAGCCGGGCTCGCAACCCGGACCAGATACTCCTTCTCGATCGGCGAGTTCTCGCCGATCAGTTGTTTCGCGATCCGGCCGTCCTGCGTCAGTACCAGCAGGCCGACCGAATCGATGTCGAGCCGCCCGGCCGGCACCAGGCTGCGCAGATGCAGCGGCAGAAAGCGGATCCCGGAGCGATCTTCGCTCCACTGGTTGACCGGCTTGACCAGCACATAGGCCGGCTCGTAGCCGTCCTCGGCCTGGCCACTGACAAAACCCACCGGCTTGTTGATCAGCACGGTGACTTTCTGGGCCTGGACAAAACGGGCCTTGGCGTCGACTGTCACCTGCTGGCCGCGCACCACGCGGGATCCGAGTTCGCTGACCACGCGACCATCGACCCGCACCCAACCCTTGGCAATCCACTCGTCGGCCTCGCGGCGCGAGGCAATGCCGAGTTCGCTGAGGTATTTCGACA